>NZ_JBSGHL010000015.1:0-150230 GCF_053604375.1 Streptomyces sp. NPDC004031
ACGCCCACCCACACCTCCACGTACTGGCGCTGGAGCTGGCGGACGAGCTTGCGGTCGGACTCGCGCAGCCGGTCCAGCTCGCGGTCGTGCAGGGTGATGAGCGGCCGGTCGTCGATCGCGAAGTCGATGTGGCCGCGGATCAGCGCGTTCAGCGCCTCCTCCGGACCGTCCGCCTCGGCGACCCGGCGCCGCCCGGCGGTCAGCAGCCGGCCGCTGATCCCCACGAGCAGTTCGGCGAGCATCGCGTCCTTGCCCGCGAAGTGCCGGTAGAGCCCGGGACCGCTGATACCGACCGCCGCGCCTATCTCGTCCACGCCCACGCCGTGGAAGCCGCGCTCGGCGAAGAGCCGTGCGGCCTCCCTGAGGATCTGGTCGCGCCGGCTGAGCGCCGAATTCGTCGAGTTCATGGGGTCGAGTCTAGACAATCCGGTTAGCGAGCGTTAACGTGGGGTAATCAAGTTAACGACCGCTAACACCCTCACTCGCACCGCCGGGGGGCAGAACCATGGCAGCACCCGTCCTCACCACCGCCGCGGATCCGGCGTCCGAGGCGTTTCGCAGCAACACGGCCGCGCACACCGCGCTCTCCGCGCACCTGCGCGACACGCTCGCGGCCGCGCGCCTGGGCGGCGGGGAGCGGGCCAGATCCCGACATACCGCGCGGGGGAAGCTCCTGCCCAGGGACCGGGTGGACGGGGTGCTCGACCCCGGCTCCCCCTTCCTCGAACTGGCCCCGCTGGCCGCGGAGGGGATGTACGACGGCCAGGCACCGGCCGCCGGGGTGGTCGCGGGAATCGGCCGGGTGTCCGGGCGCGAGGTCGTGGTGGTCGCCAACGACGCGACGGTCAAGGGCGGCACGTACTACCCCATGACGGTCAAGAAGCACCTGCGCGCCCAGGAGGTCGCCCTCGACAACCGGCTGCCGTGCGTCTACCTGGTCGATTCCGGCGGCGCCTTCCTCCCCCGGCAGGACGAGGTCTTCCCCGACCGGGACCACTTCGGCCGGATCTTCTACAACCAGGCCACCATGTCCGCCCGCGGGATCCCGCAGATCGCGGCCGTGCTCGGATCGTGCACCGCGGGCGGCGCCTACGTCCCGGCGATGAGCGACGAGGCGGTGATCGTGCGGGGGCAGGGCACGATCTTCCTGGGCGGACCGCCGCTGGTGAAGGCCGCGACGGGCGAGGTCGTGACGGCCGAGGAGCTGGGCGGCGGCGAGGTGCACTCGCGCGTCTCCGGGGTCACCGACCACCTCGCCGAGGACGACGCGCACGCGCTGAGCATCGTGCGGGACATCGTCGCCACCCTGCCCGCGCGCGGCGCCGCGCCCTGGACACTGCGGCCCGCCGAGGCACCGGCCGTGGATCCCGCCGGTCTCTACGGGGTGGTGCCGGTCGACTCCCGCACTCCCTACGACGTGCGCGAGGTCATCGCCCGGCTGGTCGACGGCAGCCGGTTCGCCGAGTTCAAGGCGGAGTACGGCACGACCCTGGTCACCGGTTTCGCCCACCTGGAGGGCCACCCGGTGGGGATCGTCGCGAACAACGGCATCCTCTTCGGCGAATCGGCCCTCAAGGGCGCCCACTTCATCCAGCTGTGCGACCAGCGCGGTATCCCGCTGCTCTTCCTGCAGAACATCTCGGGCTTCATGGTCGGCCGCCAGTACGAGGCGGGCGGTATCGCCAAGCACGGCGCCAAGATGGTCACGGCCGTGGCCTGCGCGCGGGTCCCCAAGCTCACCGTCGTCATCGGCGGATCGTACGGAGCGGGCAACTACTCGATGTGCGGCCGGGCGTACAGCCCGCGCTTCCTGTGGATGTGGCCCAACGCCAAGATCTCCGTGATGGGCGGCGAGCAGGCGGCCTCGGTGCTCGCGACGGTCAAGCGCGACCAGCTCGCCGCGGCCGGCGAGAAGTGGAGCGAGGAGGACGAGGAGGCCTTCAAGAAGCCCGTCCGCGAGCAGTACGAGACGCAGGGCAACGCCTACTACGCCACCGCCAGGCTCTGGGACGACGGAGTGATCGACCCGCTGGAGACCCGCACGGTGCTGGGGCTGGCCCTCACCGCGTGCGCGAACGCCCCGCTGCCCGCCGCCGACCCCACCGCGCCCGGCTACGGCGTCTTCCGGATGTGAGGCCGAAGATGAGCACAGTCGACACCACCACCCCCCAGGGCCGGGACGAGCGCGACGAGCGAGCCGCGGCGGCCGTCGCCTTCGGCACCGTCCTGGTCGCCAACCGGGGCGAGATCGCGGTACGGATCATCCGCACGCTGCGGGAGCTGGGGATGCGGTCTGCCGCCGCCTTCACCGCGGCGGACGCCGGGGCACGGCACGTCCGGGAGGCCGACACCGCGGTGCGGGTGGAGAGCTACCTTTCCGCCTCGGAGCTGGTGCGGGCGGCGCTGGCCGCCGGAGCCGAGGCCGTCCACCCCGGCTACGGCTTCCTCGCGGAGAACGCGGCCTTCGCCCGGACGTGCGCCGACGCCGGGCTGGTCTTCGTGGGACCGCCTGCGGATGCGATCGAGCTGATGGGCGACAAGATCCGGGCGAAGGAGACGGTACGGGCCGCCGGAGTGCCGGTGGTCCCCGGAAGCCACGGCAGCGGACTGACCGACGGCCAGCTGGCCGAGGCCGCGCGGGAGATCGGCATGCCGGTGCTGCTGAAGCCGTCGGCGGGCGGCGGCGGCAAGGGCATGCGGCTGGTGCGGGACACCGCGCTGCTGGCCGACGAGATCGCCGCGGCCCGGCGGGAGGCGCTGGGGTCGTTCGGTGACGACACCCTGCTGGTGGAGCGCTGGATCGACCGGCCGCGGCACATCGAGATCCAGGTGCTGGCCGACGGGCACGGCGGGGTGGTGCATCTGGGCGAGCGGGAGTGCTCCCTCCAGCGGCGCCACCAGAAGGTCGTCGAGGAGGCGCCCTCGGTGCTGCTGGACGCGGCGACCCGGGCGGCGATGGGCGAAGCCGCGGTGCAGGCGGCCCGGTCCTGCGGGTACACGGGCGCGGGCACGGTGGAGTTCATCGTGCCGGGCGCCGATCCGTCGGCGTACTACTTCATGGAGATGAACACCCGGCTCCAGGTCGAACACCCCGTCACGGAGCTGGTCACGGGGCTTGACCTGGTGGCCTGGCAGCTGCGGGTGGCCGCGGGCGAACGGCTGGACTTCGCGCAGGAGGACGTCACGCTCACCGGGCACGCGGTGGAGGCGCGGCTGTGCGCGGAGACGGCACGTCCGGCGGACGGGCGGGTCGACTTCCTGCCCTCGGCGGGAAGGGTGCTGGCGCTGCGCGAGCCGGTGGGACGGCCCGGGGTCCGGGTCGACTCGGGCCTCGCCGAAGGCACGGAGGTCGGCACGGCGTACGACCCGATGCTGGCCAAGGTCATCGCGCACGGTCCCGACCGGGAGACTGCGCTGCGGCGGCTGCGGGCGGCGCTGGCGGAGACGGAGGTGCTGGGCCTCGACACCAACACCGGATTCCTGCGGCGGCTGCTCGGCCACCCGGCGGTGGTGGCGGGGGATCTGGACACCGGGCTGATCGACCGGGAGGCGGCCGGGCTGGTGCCGTCCGAGGTGCCGCCGGAGGTGTACGCGGCGGCGGCGCTGCTGCGCCACCAGGCCCTGGCACCGCGGCCCGGCGCGGAGGGCTGGACGGACCCCTTCTCCGTGCCCAGCGGCTGGCGGCTCGGCGCCGCGCCCGCATGGACGGTGCACCACCTGCGGGTCCCGGGCCGGGATCCGGTGGAGGTACGGGTACGGCCGGGCGAGGTGCGGATCGGGGACGGGCCCGCCGTGCCGGCCCGGATCACGGTCGAGGGCGCACGAGTGCGGCTGGAGCTCGCGGACCGGATCCTGGCCTTCTCCCACGCGGGCGAATGGCTCGGCAGAGAGGGCGACGGCTGGCGGGTACGGACGTACGACCCGGTGGCCGAGGCCCTGCGGGGCGCCGCGCTGGGCGCGGGCGGCGGAGCACTGACGGCACCGATGCCGGGGACGGTCACGGTGCTGAAGGCCGCCAAGGGCGACGAGGTGGTGGCGGGTCAGAGCCTGCTGGTGGTGGAGGCGATGAAGATGGAGCACGTGATCACCGCGCCGCACGACGGCACGGTGACGGAGATCGACGTCGCCGTGGGCGCGGCGGTGGCGATGGACCAGGTGCTGGCCGTGGTGACCCCGGCGGAACAGGCGCCCGGCAACACGGACACGGGCACGCACGCGACTCCGGACACCGGTGCGGATGCGCCTGCGGGCGCGGATGCGGGCGCGGGCGCCGGGCCGGGCCCGGACGCCGTTACGGGTACGGGCGCCGGGGCGGACGCGGTGGCCGGGGGTGCGTCGTGACGGCGGCGGACGCGGTCGTGGAGCCCGGCGGCAGCGCAGCGGTGGATCCCGGGGTGCTGGAGCTGGGGCTGCCGATGCCGGTGCGGGCGGACGGGTTGCCGCGGAAGGTGCGGATCCACGAGGTGGGCGCGCGGGACGGGCTGCAGAACGAGAAGGCGGTGGTGCCGACCGCGGTGAAGGCGGAGTTCGTGCACCGGCTGGCAGACGCGGGGCTGGGGACGGTCGAGGCGACGAGCTTCGTGCGGCCCAGCTGGGTGCCCCAACTGGCCGACGCGGCCGAGCTGATGCCGCTGCTCACCGATCTGGCCGGGCGGGATCCCGCGGTGCGGCTGCCGGTGCTGGTGCCCAACGAGCGGGGCCTGGAGCGGGCGCTCGACCTCGGGGTGCGGGAGATCGCGGTCTTCGGCAGCGCCACGGAGTCCTTCGCGCGGGCGAATCTGAACCGCACGGTGGCGGAGTCGCTGGCGATGTTCGAGCCGGTGGTGGCGCGGGCCCGGCGGGAGGGGCTGGCGGTGCGCGGCTATCTGTCGATGTGCTTCGGCGATCCGTGGGAGGGCCCCGTGCCGTCGGCGCAGGTCGCCGCGGTGGCCCGGCGGCTGTACGCGATGGGCTGCACGGAGCTGAGTCTCGGCGACACCATCGGGGTGGCCACGCCCGGACAGGTGGCGGCGCTGCTGGACGAGTTGACGGGAAGCGGCGGAGCCGGCGCCCCCGGCGGACCCGGGCAGTCGGGCGGGCCGATTCCCGTGGAACGGCTGGCCGTGCACTTCCACGACACCTACGGGCAGGCGCTGGCGAACACGCTGGCCGCCCTCCAGCGGGGCGTGACCGTGGTGGACGCCTCGGCCGGCGGGCTCGGCGGCTGCCCGTACGCCAAGAGCGCCACCGGCAATCTCGCCACGGAGGACCTGGTGTGGATGCTGCACGGGCTCGGCATCGACACCGGGGTCGACCTCGGCCGCCTCAGCGCCACAAGCGTCTGGATGGCGGAGCAGTTGGGGCGGCCCAGCCCGTCCCGTACCGTCCGCGCCCTCACCCACCGGGAGCAGTAGCCATGACCATCGACCACCGGCTGTCCGACGAGTACGAGGAGCTGCGCGTCACCGTCGCGGAGTTCGCCCGCGAGGTGATCGCCCCGGCGATCGGCGACTTCTACGAGAAGGAGGAGTTCCCGTACGAGATCGTGCGGGAGATGGGGCGGATGGGCCTGTTCGGGCTGCCCTTCCCGGAGGAGTACGGCGGGATGGGCGGGGACTACTTCGCCCTGTGCCTGGCGCTGGAGGAGATCGCCCGGGTGGACTCCTCGGTCGCGATCACGCTGGAGGCCGGGGTGTCGCTGGGGGCGATGCCGGTCTTCCGGTTCGGCACCGAGGAGCAGAAGCAGGAGTGGCTGCCGAAGCTGTGCTCGGGCGAGATGCTCGGGGCCTTCGGGCTGACGGAGCCGGACTGCGGCTCGGACGCGGGCGGCACGCGCACCACCGCCCGGCTCGACGAGAGCACCGACCAGTGGGTCATCAACGGCACGAAGAGCTTCATCACCAACTCCGGTACGGACATCACCGGGCTGGTGACCGTGACCGCGGTGACGGGGCGGACGGACGACGGGCGGCCGCTCATCTCGTCGATCATCGTGCCGTCCGGGACGCCGGGCTTCACGGTGTCGAAGAAGTACAGCAAGGTCGGCTGGAACGCGTCGGACACGCGGGAGCTGTCCTTCTCCGACTGCCGGGTGCCGGCGGCGAATCTGCTCGGCGAACAGGGCCGCGGCTACGCGCAGTTCCTGCGCATCCTCGACGAGGGGCGGATCGCGATCTCCGCGCTGGCCACCGGGCTGGCGCAGGGCTGCGTGGACGAGTCGGTGGAGTACGCGCGGACGCGGGAGGCCTTCGGCCGGCCGATCGGGGCCAACCAGGCCATCCAGTTCAAGCTCGCCGACATGGAGATGCGCGCGCACACCGCGCGGCTGGCCTGGCGGGACGCGGCGTCCCGGCTGGGGCACGGGGAGCCGTTCAAGAAGGAGGCCGCACTCGCCAAGCTCTACTCCTCCGAGGTGGCCGTGACCAATGCCCGCGAGGCCACGCAGATCCACGGCGGCTACGGCTTCATGAACGACTATCCGGTGGCGCGGATGTGGCGGGACTCCAAGATCCTGGAGATCGGGGAGGGCACGAGCGAGGTGCAGCGGATGCTGATCGCCCGGGAGTTGGGGGTGACCGGCTGAGCCACGGCGGCCGAACCGCAACCGAGACACCGCCGCCCCGCGACGGGACCGGGCCGTGACGCACCACGGGACCGGGCGGGACGAGCCCCGGATCCGGCCAGGTCCGGCCCGGCCCGATCCGATCCGGCCAAGCCGGGACGCGGGTGCAGCCGAAACGCGCGCCGGGGAGCTGGTGGATCATGACTTAGGTTAGCCTTACCTTACTCATGATCCATCAGGAGGCCTCTTCATGCGCGCACACCTGCTCAACGGCACCACCACGGAGCACTACCGCACGTCCGTGCTCCAGGGAGTCGAGCGGGTGGCGGCGGCCCTGACCGCCGCCGACCGGCCGTTCACCGGCGTCCGCCCCGATGCGCTCGCGCCGCGCATCGACGCGATCGACCTGGACCGGCCGCTCGGCGACACCGCGGCCGCACTGGAGGAGCTGGAGTCGGTCTACCTCCGGGACGCCGTCTACTTCCACCATCCCCGCTATCTGGCCCATCTGAACTGCCCCGTCGTCATCCCGGCGGTGGCGGCCGAAGCGGTGCTCAGCGCGGTCAACTCCTCCCTCGACACGTGGGACCAGAGCGCCGGTGCCACCCTGATCGAGCGCCGCCTCGTCGACTGGACGGCGGGGCGGCTCGGCCTCGGACCGGCGGCCGACGGCGTCTTCACCAGCGGCGGCACCCAGTCCAACCTCCAGGCGCTGCTGCTGGCCCGCGAGGAGGCGCTGGCCCGCGGCGCCGCGCCCGACCGGCTGCGCGTGCTGGCCTCGGAGTGCGCGCACTTCAGCGTCCAGAAGGCCGCCCGGCTGCTCGGCCTGGCCGCCGACGCCGTGGTCGCGGTGCCCGCGGACGACGCCAAACGCCTCTCGGTCCCGGCGCTGGAAGCGGAGCTGGACCGCTGCCGTCGCTCCGGCCGTACCGCGATGGCGATCGTCGGCACCGCCGGCACCACCGACTTCGGCTCCATCGACCCGCTCCCCGAACTGGCGGACCTGGCAGCCCGGTACGGCAGCTGGCTGCACGTCGATGCCGCCTACGGCTGCGGGCTGCTGGTCTCGCACCGGCATCGCCGGCTGCTCGACGGCATCGAGCACGCCGACTCGGTCACGGTCGATTACCACAAGTCCTTCTTCCAGCCGGTCAGTTCCAGCGCCCTGCTGGTCCGCGACCGGGCCGCACTGCGGCACGCCACCCACCACGCCGACTACCTCAACCCGCGCCGCGCCGCCGCCGAGCGGATCCCCAACCAGGTGGACAAGTCGCTCCAGACCACCCGCCGCTTCGACGCGCTCAAGCTGTGGATGACCCTGCGGGTGATGGGCGCGGACGGCATCGGCGCGCTCTTCGACGACGTCCTGGACCTGGCCCGGCACGGCTGGGAGCTGCTGGACGCCGATCCGCGGTTCGAGGTGGCCGCCCGGCCCACCCTCTCCACCCTGGTCTTCCGCTGGCTGCCGCCCGCGCCGCGCGGCGGCGCCGGCACCGATCCCGCCGTCGTGGACCGCGCCAACCTGCACGCCCGCAAGGCCATCTCCGCCTCCGGCGCGGCCGTGGTGGCCGGGACGACGGTCGCGGGCCGCCACTACCTCAAGTTCACCCTGCTCAACCCGCTGACCACGCCCGCCGACATCGCCGAGGTCCTGGACCTGCTGGCCGGACACGCGGCCGAGAACGCCGCCCGCCAGGCAGGAGAGTCCCTTGTCCACGCGTCCTGACGCCGCCCGCCGCGAGACCACCGCCGACTTCGTCGCGATCGGGCTCGGCCCCTTCAACCTGGGCCTGGCCTGCCTCGCCGAGCCCGTCGAGGGCCTCGACGGCGTCTTCCTGGAGAGCAAGCCCGACTTCGACTGGCACTCCGGGATGTTCCTGGAGGGCAGCACCCTCCAGACGCCCTTCCTCTCCGACCTGGTCACCCTCGCCGACCCGACCTCCCCCTTCAGCTTCCTCAACTACCTCAAGAAATCCGGCCGCCTCTACGCCTTCTACATCCGCGAGAGCTTCTATCCGCTGCGCGAGGAGTTCAACGACTACTGCCGCTGGGCCGCCGCCCGCATCCCCGGCATCCGCTTCGGCCGGACGGCCACCGAGGTCACGTACGACGAGGCCGACGGCCTCTACACGGTCACGGCGGACACCGGCGAGACCTTCCGCGCCCCCCGCCTCGTGCTCGGCACCGGCACACCCCCCTACCTCCCGCCCGCGTGCGAGGGCCTGGGCGGCGACGCCGTGCACACCTCCGGCTACCTCCCGGCCCGTGAGCAGCTGCGCCGCAAGAGCAGCGTCACCGTCGTGGGCAGCGGTCAGAGCGCCGCGGAGATCTACCACGACCTGCTCCAGGACATCGAGATCTACGGCTACCACCTCACCTGGGTGACCCGCTCCCCCCGCTTCTTCCCGCTCGAATACACCAAGCTCACCCTGGAGATGACCTCACCGGAGTACGTGGACTACTTCCACGCCCTGCCCGCGGCCACCCGCGACCGCCTCAACGCCGCGCAGAAGAACCTCTACAAGGGCATCAACTCCGAGCTGATCAACGCCGTCTTCGACCTGCTGTACGTCAAGAGCCGGCGCGGCAAGGTCCCCACCCGGCTGCTCACCAACACCTCCCTCGTGCACGCCGCCTACGACACGCCGGACGCGCCCGGCGCGTACACGCTGGGCCTGCGCCAGGACGAGCAGGGCATCGACCACACCCTCACGACCGAGGGGCTGGTGCTCGCCACCGGTTACCGCTACCGCACACCCGGCTTCCTGGCGCCCGTCCGCGACCGCATCCGCCGCGACGAGCAGGGCCGCTTCGCCGTCACCCGCGACTACGCCGTCGACGTCACCGGCAGCGGCATCTTCGTGCAGAACGCCGAGCTGCACACCCACGGCTTCGCCTCCCCCGACCTCGGCATGGCCGCCTACCGCAACTCACGGATCATCCGGCAGCTGCTCGGCCGCGAGCACTACCGGGTGGAGACCGCCATCGCCTTCCAGGAGTTCACCGCATGACCGCCCCCCAGCACACCGCCCCCGCCGCCGGGCCCGGACCCGGCGCCCCCGACCCGGCCGGTTTCACCTTCCGCCCCGTCGATCCCGCCACCGACGCCACGCTGCTGCACCGCTGGGTCGTACACCCCAAGGCGTCCTTCTGGCTCATGGGCGACGCCGACCTGGAGGACGTCGAGCGGGCGTACACCGAGATGGCCGCGGCGCCGTACGAGGACGCCTTCCTCGGGCTGTACGGCGGCGAGCCGGTGTGCGTCATGGAACGGTACGACCCCGCGCGGGTCGAGCTCGCCGGGCTCTACCCGGCCGAGCCAGGCGACGTCGGCATGCACTTCCTGGTCGCGCCCGCCGACACCCCCGTGCACGGCTTCACCCGCGCGGTGCTCACGGCGGTGATGGCCGAGCTGTTCGCGGACCCGGCGACCCGCCGGGTGGTCGTCGAACCGGACGTGCGCAACACCGCCGTGCACCGGCTCAACGCGGGGGTCGGCTTCGGGGTCGTCGGCACGGTCGCCAAACCGGAGAAGGACGCGCTGCTCAGCGTCTGCACGCGCGAGCGCTTCGAGGCGGCCACCCGATGACCGCCCACCCGACGAACCCGCCGACGAACCCGCCGACGAACCCCTCGACGGACCCGGGGAACCCCCCGTACGCGCCCGCCGCCGTGGACCACCTCACGGCCGGCGCCTGGCGGCGGGCCACCCGGCGGCTGCTGGCCAAGGCCCTCGGCGAGTTCGCCCACGAGCGCCTGCTGGAGCCCGTACGCCTCGGCCCCGCCCCCGCCACGCCCGACGGGCCCGCCCGCTACGAGGTCACCGACGACGACGGCGGCACCGCCCACCGCTTCACCGCCCGCCGCCTCACCCTCGACCACTGGCAGGTCGACCCCGCCTCCCTGGCCCGGCACACCCCGCCCTCCGGCGAACCGGCCGAGCCCGACGCCCTCGCCTTCTTCACCGGCCTGTGCGGCGCCCTGGGCCTGAGCGACGACATCCTCCCCGTCTACCTGGAGGAGATCACCGCCACGCTCTCGGCGGCCGCCTTCCGGGCGCGTCCGCGCGAGCCCCGCGCCCACACGGCCGCCGAGCTGCCCGCCGCGGGCTTCCAGGCCGTCGAGGCGGCGATGACCGAGGGCCACCCCTGCTTCGTCGCGAACAGCGGACGGCTCGGCTTCGGCTCCGCCGACCACCGCCACTACACGCCCGAGGCCGCCGCGCCCGTCCGGCTCTTCTGGCTCGCCGCCCACCGCGACCACGCGGACTTCAGCGCGGGCGAGGGCGTCGCCGAGCAGGACTTCATGGCCGCCGAGCTGGGCGCCGCGCAGTACGCGCGGCTGCGCGGCACGCTCACCGCGCGCGGCCTGGACCCGGCCGCGTACATCCTGCTCCCGGCGCATCCGTGGCAGTGGGAGCACAAGCTCTCGGTGAGCTTCGCGGGCGAGATAGCCGCCGGGCGGCTGGTGCCGCTCGGACCCGGCGAGGACGACTACCTGGCGCAGCAGTCCGTCCGTACGTTCTTCAACGCCACCCACCCCGGGCGGCACTACGTGAAGACGGCGCTGTCCGTCCTCAACATGGGCTTCATGCGCGGCCTGTCCGCCACGTACATGGCGGGCACCCCGGCGATCAACGACTGGCTCGCGGGTCTGATCGCCGCCGACCCGACGCTGCGGGCCGCGCGCTTCTCGATCATCCGCGAGCGTGCCGCCGTGGGGTACCACCACCGCGGCTACGAGGCCGCGACCGCGTACGGGTCGCCGTACCGGATGATGCTGGCCGCGCTGTGGCGGGAGAGCCCGGTGCCGGGGCTCGCGCCGGGCGAGACCCCGGCGACGATGGCGGCCCTGCTGCACACCGACGAGCCCCCGGCCGGCGAGCACCCCGACGACGGCACCCACGACGGCACCCGCCCCCACCGCACCGACTCCTTCGCCGCCGCCCTCGTCGAGCGCTCCGGCCTGCCCCCGGCCCGCTGGCTGCGCGGCTACCTCGACGCCTACCTCGTCCCGGTCCTGCACAGCCTCTACGCCTACGGCCTGGCCTACATGCCGCACGGCGAGAACGTCATCCTCGTCCTGGGGGCGGACGGCGGCACCGTCGAGCGCGTCGTCTTCAAGGACATAGCCGAGGAGATCATGGTCATGGACCGTGATCTCCCGCTGCCCCCGGCCGCCGAGCGCATACGCGCGGCGAACGTGCCCGACGAGGAGCTGGTCCTCGCGGTCTTCACCGATGTCTTCGACTGCTTCCTGCGCTTCCTGAGCGCGATCCTGCACACCCGGGGCGTGCTGGACGAGACCGCCTTCTGGCGCACGGTCGCCGCCTGCGTCACGGACTACCAGCGGGCCCACCCCCACCTGGCCGACCGCTTCGCGCGGCACGACCTCTTCGCCGACCGCTTCGCGCTGTCCTGCCTCAACCGGCTCCAGCTCAGGAACAACCGGCGGATGGTGGACCTGGCCGACCCGTCGGCCGCGCTCCAGTTCGCCGGCACCCTGGCGAACCCCCTGGCCCCGTACCGGCCCCGCCCTTCCCCCGAGGCCGACCGCGAAACCATTTGACCCGAAATATGGCGTTCCTCCGCCGACTGTCACCCCTTTGGCCGTTCTTGACCCGCCTTCCTGCCCGGAATCGGGCAGGATTCTTGCAAAGCAAAGATCATCACACCAGTATCAACGGGTGCTCGAACGCCGGACCCCGTACGACGACCTGATCGACCACCTGGTGCGCACCACGCCGCTGCACCGCGGCGAGGCCTCCCGGGTCGTCCTGGACGTCCTGGCGTACTTCGACGAGACGACGGAGGAGTTCGTCCGCCGCAGACACCGCGAGCTCCAGGCGAAGGGCCTGGTCAACGCGGAGATCTTCGCGCGGATCGGCGAGGAGCTGCCGCACCGCGCGGTGGCCCCCGCCGCGCTCTCCCAGCGCCAGCTGCGGCGCATCGTCTACGGCTGAGGGGCCGCCGGGCACCAGGGCTTTCAGGGACAAGCGCAGGACGACGGAGAGGGACGGACGGCTCATGTGCGGAATCGTCGGGTACATCGGCAAGCGTGACGTGGCACCGCTGCTGCTGGAGGGTCTGCAGCGGCTGGAGTACCGCGGTTACGACTCGGCCGGCGTCGTCATCACCGGCAAGTCGGGCGAGCTGCGGACGGTCAAGGCCAAGGGCCGGGTGCGGGAGCTGGAGTCGCGGATCCCCAAGCGCTTCGCGGGCACCACCGGCATCGCCCACACCCGCTGGGCCACCCACGGCGCGCCCAGCGACGTCAACGCGCACCCGCACCTGGACGGCGAGGAGAAGGTCGCCGTCGTCCACAACGGCATCATCGACAACGCCTCCGAGCTGCGCATCCGGCTCACCGCCGAGGGCGTCGTCTTCGCCTCCGAGACCGACACCGAGGTGCTGGCCCACCTCATCGCCCGGTCGGCGGCCGAGACGCTGGAGAAGAAGGTCAGCGAGGCGCTGCGGTCGGTCGAGGGCACGTACGGCATCGCCGTGCTGCACCAGGACTTCCCGGGCCGTATCGTCGTCGCCCGCAACGGCTCGCCCGTGGTGCTGGGAATCGGCGAGAAGGAGATGTTCGTCGCCTCCGACGTGGCCGCGCTCGTCGCCCACACCCGCCAGGTCGTGACCCTCGGCGACGGCGAGATGGCCACCCTCAAGGCCGACGACTTCCGCACCTACACCACCGAGGGCTCGCAGACGACGGCGACGCCGACCACGGTGGAGTGGGAGGCCGAGTCGTACGACATGGGCGGCCACGACACCTACATGCACAAGGAGATCTTCGAGCAGGCCGAGGCCGTGGACCGGGTGCTGCGCGGCCGGATCGACGACCGGTTCGCGACCGTCCACCTGGGCGGCCTCAACATGGACGCCCGGGACGCGCGCAGCGTGCGCCGTATCAAGATCCTCGGCTGCGGCACCAGCTACCACGCCGGGCAGATCGGCGCGGGCCTGATCGAGGAGCTGGCGCGCATCCCCGCGGACGCCGAGCCCGCCTCGGAGTTCCGCTACCGCAACCCGGTGGTGGACCCCGACACCCTCTATGTCGCCGTGTCGCAGTCCGGCGAGACCTACGACGTGCTCGCGGCCGTCCAGGAGCTCAAGCGCAAGGGCGCCCGGGTGCTGGGCGTGGTCAACGTCGTCGGCTCGGCGATCGCCCGCGAGGCGGACGGCGGCACCTATGTGCACGCCGGGCCCGAGGTGTGCGTGGTGTCCACCAAGTGCTTCACCAACACCGTCGTCGCCTTCGCGCTGCTGGCGCTGCACCTGGGCCGGGTGCGCGACCTGTCCGTCACCGACGGGCGGCGGATCATCGAGGGCCTGCGCAGGCTGCCGGCGCAGATCGAGGAGATCCTCAAGACCGAGGAGGACATCAAGCAGCTGGCGAAGTCCTACGCCGACGCGCACTCGATGCTCTTCATCGGCCGGGTGCGCGGCTACCCGGTCGCGCGCGAGGCGTCGCTGAAGCTCAAGGAGGTCAGCTACATCCACGCCGAGGCCTACCCGGCCTCCGAGCTCAAGCACGGGCCGCTGGCGCTGATCGACCCGTCGATGCCGACCGTCGCGATCGTGCCGGACGACGACCTGCTGGAGAAGAACCGCGCCGCCATGGAGGAGATCAAGGCCAGGAACGGCCGGATCCTGGCGGTCGCCCACCAGGTGCAGGAGAAGGCGGACCACACGATCGTGGTCCCGAAGAACGAGGACGAGCTGGACCCCATCCTCATGGGCATCCCGCTCCAGCTGTTCGCCTACCACACCGCGCTCGCCCTGGGCCGCGACATCGACAAGCCGCGCAACCTGGCGAAGTCCGTCACCGTGGAGTAGCCGCACCGGGCGCGGGGGCGTACGCGGTCGTACGCCCCCGCGCCCGATCGCGTAGGCGGGCACGCCCGGCGCGCGCGGACCGCACTCGTACGGATGACGGCCGAACGGGTGACGCGGGGTGCGGCGAAGCGGCGGAAGCGGGCGCGCTACGGGATGACGACGACCGGGCGCTGGGCCCGGCGGGCGAGCCGGCCGGCGACCGAGCCGAAGATCCGCCCGGCCAGCCCGTGCGTGCCACCGACCACGATGGCGTCGGCCTCGTATTCCCGGCCGACCTCCTCCAGTTCGTGGCAGATGTCGCCGCCGCGCTCCACCAGCACCCAGGAGATCTCGGCGAGATGGTCGGAGCAGGCCAGCTCCAGGCCGAGCACCTCGGTGCGGTGGTCGGGGACGTCGACGAAGACCGGTGGCTCGCAGCCCGCCCACACCGTGGCCGGCAGCCGGTTGGCCACATGCACGATGATCAGGGCTGACGCCGTCCTGCGGGCCATGCCGACGGCGTAGGCGAGGGCGCGCTCGCTGGAGACGGACCCGTCGAAGCCGACGACGACACCGTGCCGGAAGGCGGGATCGCAGGGCTGCCGGGCGGGCGCCTGTTCGGGCAGCGCCGCTGCCGATTCGGCCAACGGCCTGCGATCGGCGGGCTCGGGGAAGTCATGACCGGCCATGATGCGGATTCTCGGCGAGGGCGGCGCTGACGCGCCGAGCAGCGGACGGGACGGGGCGCGTGGGTCGGTCCGCCGGACCGGCCGGTTTGGGCCAGTTCGCCACTTCCCGTCCCACTCTCTCCAGAGTACGGCTGTAAGGACCGCCTGCACAGGTTCGGCAGCGTCTCCACCGAGTCGGGTACCCGGAGTTCCCAGGAGAATGCCGGAGCGGCGCCGCGAGCGCAACGCCATCCCGCCAACCGGCGGCACGGCGCGGCGCACCGGAGCATCCCGGGGGCGCATCGGTTCACCCGCGGGCGGCCGCGCGCCGTGAGACGGTCATACCCGCTGCGGCCATGGGATATCCGCCGGATTCACCCGTTCCGTGCGGCAGTTACCGGCGCGCCCGGGAGCCGCCCCGCGCACGCGCGGGCGCCTTGTACGCGCCTCGCGCTCCTCAACGTCGATTTTCGGCCAACTTCTTTGCTGTGCAACGGGGTTCGGACGGACGCCCACTAACACCTCTGTCACCTGCGGTTCTACGATGCGGCGTGTCGCGGCTGAGCCACTGCGTGGCCGAAGTGACGGGAGGCGTACTTCCCTCAGCGCTCAACGAGTGAAACGCTTCGTGATCGAATGCTTTACGCCACGTTGTCTTGTCGATTTGCCGTCAGGTGACAAAGACGTCACTGACGCCCCACCTGACACAGTAGATTTGATCTTGGGTGGCCGCGCGGGGGGTACGTGCAGGACCGAGGTGACGACGCGTCGATTCGAGGGGGGCTTGAGCTCCATGAGCCAGGAGTCCGGTTCCGTTACGGCGACGGAGAGCCCGTCGCAGGCACCATCGGCATCGCCTCGCGCCATCCGTAAGCTCTCCGCGCGCCGGCGACCGGAAGTCGTCGCGGTGCTGCTGTTCAGCGGTGGCCCGATCTTCGAGAGTTCCATACCGCTGTCCGTCTTCGGGATAGACCGGCAGGACGCCGGGGTTCCGCGCTACCGGCTGCTGGTCTGCGCCGGCGAGGACGGACCGCTGCGCACCACCGGCGGTCTCGAACTGACCGCGCCCTACGGCCTGGAGGCGCTCTCCCGGGCCGGCACGGTCGTCGTGCCGACCTGGCGGTCGATCTCCCAGGCCCCGCCGCCCGAGGCGCTGGAGTCGATCCGCCGCGCCCACGAGGAGGGCGCCCGCATCATCGGCCTGTGCACCGGCGCCTTCGTGCTGGCCGCGGCCGGGCTGCTGGACGGCAGGCCCGCCACCACGCACTGGATGTACGCACCCACGCTCGCCAAGCGCTACCCGTCCGTGCACGTGGACCCGCGTGAGCTGTTCGTCGACGACGGCGACGTGCTCACCTCGGCCGGCACCGCCGCCGGCATCGACCTGTGCCTGCACGTGGTGCGCACCGACCACGGCGGCGAGGCGGCCGCCGCGCTCGCCCGGCGGCTGGTCGTACCGCCGCGCCGGTCGGACTGGCAGACCGGCCAGCGGCACCTGGACCGCTCTTTACCCGAGGAGATCGGCGCCGACCCGCTCGCCGAGGTCGTCGCCTGGGCGCTGGAGCACCTCCACGAGCAGTTCGACGTGGAGGCGCTGGCCGCGCGCGCGTACATGAGCCGGCGGACCTTCGACCGGCGCTTCCGCTCGCTCACCGGCAGCGCGCCGCTGCAGTGGCTGATCACCCAGCGGGTGCTCCAGGCGCAGCGGCTGCTGGAGACGTCGGACTACTCGGTGGACGAGGTCGCGGGCCGCTGCGGCTTCCGCTCCCCGGTGGCGCTGCGCGGCCATTTCCGGCGGCAGCTCGGCTCCTCCCCCGCGTCCTACCGGGCCGCCTACCGGGCCCGCAGGCCGCAGGACGAGCCGGAGCGGCACCCGGCGCCCGCCGAGCTGTCCGCGCTGCGCCGGGGCCCTGCCCCGGCCGGGGCGGCGGCGCTGGCGGGGCACCACGCACCGGTCTCGCAGGTGCTCGCGGTGCCGGGCAAACCGGAGAGCGACGCGTACGCCGCGCGGGTCCCCGACCAGCCGGGCCGGGGTGAGCCGCAGGACGGGCCCGCCCGCTCCCGGCTGCGGGGCGCACGCGGTCTGGGCGCCGCACTGCCGGGACCGCGTGACCGCCCCGTAGGGTGAGACACATGAACGACCGGATGGTGTGGATCGACTGTGAGATGACGGGGCTGTCACTGGCGCAGGACGCGCTGATCGAGGTGGCCGCCCTCGTCACCGACTCGGAGCTGAACGTGCTCGGGGAGGGGGTGGACGTCGTGATCCGCCCCCCCGCCGAGGCGCTCGACACCATGCCGGACGTGGTCAGGGCCATGCACACCGCCTCCGGCCTGCTGGAGGAGCTGGCGGGCGGGATGGCCCTGGCCGAGGCCGAGCGGATCGTGCTCGACTATGTGCGCACGCATGTCGCCGAGCCGCGCAAGGCGCCGCTGTGCGGCAACTCGGTGTCCACCGACCGCGGCTTCCTCGCACGTGACATGCCCACGCTGGAGCAGCACCTGCACTACCGGATCGTGGACGTCTCCTCGGTCAAGGAGCTGGCCCGCCGCTGGTACCCGCGGGCCTACTTCAACAGCCCCGAGAAGAACGGCAACCACCGCGCCCTCGCCGACATCCGCGAGTCCATCGCCGAGCTGCGCTACTACCGCGAGGCCGTCTTCGTCCCGCAGCCCGGCCCCGACACGGACACGGCCCGCGCCATCGCCGCCCGCCACGTCCTCCCGCCGGAGGGCCCCGCGGCGCACTGACCCCATTTCGCGCGGGGCCCCCGCGGGACCCGCGCAAAAGCAGGGCGCGACCACCCCTCGCCACCCTGTACACTTTTCGAGGCGGCGCCACCCCGGCAAGATCACCGGGGCGACGCAGCACCGATGGTGGGTGTAGCTCAGCTGGTAGAGCACCTGGTTGTGGTCCAGGATGCCGCGGGTTCGAGTCCCGTCACTCACCCCACCGAGGCCCCGGCCCGCGCAAGCGGTCCGGGGCCTCAGCCGTTCCGGGCCCCCCGTGCGCGGGCGCGCCGCCCCTTCCCGCGGTCCGCGCGGATCCGACAGGGTGTCACCCGCAGGCCGGTCGAGATGGGCCGGAAAACGCCGCCGGAGGTGGCGGGGTGGGGTCCGAGGCGATAAAGCGCTGGGCGCGCCGGGGCTCATGCGGTCAGGCCGAGGGACGTCACGAGGGCGTGCATCTCGTCGCGGTAGACGGTCGCCGGGTCGTGGACGAGGCCGCGCAGGTGGCCGTAGATCTCCAGGGCCATGAGGCCGTGCATGCGGCCCCACACGCGCAGGGCGAGGGCGAGGCCGGACGGCGGCAGGCCGGGGAAGTCCGTGCGGACGTGGGCGGTGAGGCCCGCGTCGAAGTCGTCCCAGGTGTAGGCGGGGCCGTCCGGCTGGAGCGGGCCGGCTGTCGGCCAGGCGGCGGCGACGAGGTCGACGAGGCCGGTACAGGCGCGCAGTTCGGCGGTGGCGCCCGGTCCGTCGTCGGGTGGGCGGTAGCCGGAGACGGGGTCGCCGTAGATGAGTTTGAAGCCCGCGGGGTCGGCCAGCGCCCAGGTGCGCATCGCCTGCGCCCAGGCCAGGATGCGGGCGCCCGGCCGGTCCTCGGGGACGGCGTCGCGGGCGGCCTCGGCGCCGTCCACCGCGGCGGTGTAGACGTCGCCGATCAGCGTGGTGACCAGGTCGTCCCGGGTGCGGAAGTAGCTGTAGATCGCGCCGGCCGTCATCCCCATCTCGCGGGCGATGGCGCGCAGCGAGAGGGCGTCGGGGCCGCCCTCGGCCATGAGCCGGAGCGCGATCGCCTTGATCTCGGCGGTGGTCTGGGCGCGCATCCGCTCGCGGCGACTCACGGGCTTCTCGGTCACGGTTGACACTCTACAGGGTTGGGTTACTGTACGGCGTGTCGTTTACTGAACGGCGTGTAGTAATTTCACGGCTCTAGGAGTGACATTGGACCGGGCCCGGCTACGCCTTGGGCTGCTGGCACTGACGCAGCTCATCGTGGCTCTCGACTACAACATCGTGTACGTGGCGCTGCCCGACATCGGGGACGCGCTCGGCTTCACCCCGCAGTCCGTGCAGTGGGTGGTCAGCGCCTACGCCGTCGGGCTCGGCGGACTGCTGCTGTTCGGCGGGCGGGCCGTGGACCGGCTCGGCGCCCGCCGGATGTTCATGACCGGGCTGGCGCTGTACGCCGTCGCCTCCCTGGCCGGCGGCCTCGCGGCGGACGGCGGCGTGCTGATCGCCGCCCGCGCGGTGCAGGGCGCGGGCGGGGCGCTGCTCACCCCGGCGACGCTCACCCTCATCTACCGCGGCTTCGCCGAGGGGCCGGAGCGCAACCGGGCGCTCGCCGCCTGGGGCACGGCGGGCAGCGCGGGCCTGGCGACGGGCTCGCTGCTGGGCGGGGTGCTCACCAACTACCTGGGCTGGGAGTGGGTGTTCTTCGTCAACGTGCCGCTCGCGCTCGGCTGCGCGCTGATCGCCCCGCGGCTGCTGCCCGCCGACCCACCCCGCACCAGCGGCTCCTTCGACGTCCCCGGCGCGGTGCTGGCCACCGCCGGGTCGGTGCTCCTGGTCCTCGGACTGGCCGGCGGCCCCGAGGCCGGGTGGCTGTCGCTGCGCGGCGCCGGGGCGCTGGCGGCCGGGGCGGTGCTGATCGGCGTGCTGCTGGCCGTGGAGGCGCGCACCCGCGACCCGCTGATCCCGCTGAAGCTGGCGCGCGGCCGCAACCTGGCCACCACGATGGTCGTGATCGCCCTCTTCCAGGGCACGCTCGGCGGCGGCTTCTACATCCTGACCTGCTACCTGCAGCCGGTGCTCGGCTACAGCGCCCTGCGGACCGGGCTGACCTTCCTGCCGCTGACGCTGGCCTGCATGTTCTCCGCCCTCAAGGCCACCCCGGTACTGCTCGCCCGCTTCGGGGTCCGCAGCACGCTCGCCGTCTCCCTGGCCGGTACCGGCGCCGGGATCGCCGTGGTCGTCGCGGGCACCACGTCCGGCGGCGGCTTCTGGACGCTGCTGCCCGGCAGCATCGTGTGGGGCCTGTTCGGCGGCGTCGCCTTCGTCACCCTCTTCGCCTCCGCCGGTTCCGGTGTCGCCCCGCACGAGCAGGGCGTCGCCTCCGGACTGGCCAGCAGCGCCAAGGAGATCGGCGGCGCGATGGGCCTGGCGGCCTTCGTCGCCCTCACCACCGGCGCGCGGCGCCCGCTGGACGGTCTGCACACGGCCGGCTGGACGGCCGCGGCCGTGACCGTCGTCGCCGGCCTGATCGCCCTCGTCCTCGAACCCCCGCGGCCTCGTCCGCAGGCCGACCCGTCCCCCGCCCTCGAAGGAGCGAACCGATGAGCACCACCGACCTGATCGACGCCTACATCGCCGTCTGGAACGAGCGGGACGCCGCCGCCCGCGAGAAGCTGGCGGCCGCCGTCCTCACCGACGACTGCTTCTACTCCGACCCCGACTACGCCGGACTGCGCGGCCGCGCCGCGCTGTCGGAGGCGATCGGCCTGGCCCACACCAAGCTCGGCGACCTGCGCTTCACCCTCGGCGACGTCATCGGCGTCCATCACGACCGGGCGCTGTTCACCTGGCGGCTGGGCGACGTGGCCACCGGCTACGACGTGGCCGAGTTCGACGGGGACCGCATCCGCAGCGTCGTGGGCTTCTTCGTGTGACGCGCCCGAGGTCCTGACACCATGCACCCCCCGACGCCGTACGGTCGGGGGGTACTTCGACGAGGAGAGGGCGCGGCGGTGCTGATCGACACGGTGGCGTGGGTGCGGACCGAGGGCGGGCGGGTGCTGTGCGCGCGGCCGCGGGGCAAGGACGTCTTCTACGTGCCCGGGGGGAAGCGGGAGGGCGCCGAGAGCGACCTGGAGACGCTCGTCCGGGAGATCCGGGAGGAGCTGGACGTCGCGCTGGACCCGGCGACGGCCGCGCACACGGGTACGTACGAGGCGCCGGCGGGGGACGCTCTCGTACGGATGGCCTGCTACACCGCGGACTACCGGGGGGAGTTGGCGCCCAGCAGCGAGATCGAGGAGATCGCCTGGTTCTCCTACGCCCACCGGGAACTGGTCCCGCCCGTGGACCGGTTGCTCTTCGACGACCTCAGGGACGCCGGGCTGCTGGCCTGACGCCCTCCGCCGGACCGGGCTCCTGCGCGGCCAGCAGGTCGTCGGCGTAGGCGCGGGTCCAGGCGGCCAGGGCGTGCAGGGGGCCGTCGACGAAGGTCACGCCCAGCGGGGTGAGGGCGTAGTCGACGTGCGGCGGGGCCGCGGGGTGGGCCCGCCGGGCGACCAGGCCGTTGGCCTGGAGGCGGCGCAGGGTCTCGGTCAGCGCCTTGTCGCTCACCCCGCCCAGCCACGCCAGCAGGTCGCGGCGGCGGCGCGGGCCGGGGCGCAGGCCGGCCAGCACCACCGCGTCCCAGGTGTGGGCCAGCAGGTCGGTCGCCGCGCGCAGTCCGCAGTCCGCGAGGAAGGGCGGGCCGGGCGGCTGCGGCTGCGGGGTGGCCGCGGGGCAGGAGGCGGCGGGGTCCGCCGTCGCGGGGTCGGGTGCGGTCCGGCTCGTCATGCCCCCATGGTGCCGCAGCCGTTTCCTACCGGGTGGTGCGTATCGGCCCGCCTACGGTCCTGGAAAACCGTCTGAGGGGAGCAGGACATGCGGATCGGCATTCTGGGCACGGGCACGCTCGCGGTCGCGCTGGGCGCGGCGTGGGGGCGTGCGGGGCACGAGGTACGAGTCGGGGGGCGGTCGCGGGAGCGGGCCGGGGACGCGGCGGCGGCGATGGGCGGGGCGGCGGCCGCGGTGGAGCCGCGGGAGGCCGTCGAGGGGGCGGACGCGGTGCTCGTCGCGGTGGCGTGGGAGGGGCTCGCGGACATCCTCGGCCTCGCGGGCGCGGTGGACGGGACGCTGGCCGGCACGCCGCTGATCGACCCTACCAACGCGGTCGCGCACGGGGTCGGCGAACTCCTCACCGGCGACGGGCGCTCCGCCGCCGAGCACGTCGCGGACCTCGCGCCGGGCGCGCACGTCGTCAAGGCCTTCCACCTCTTCGCCTCCGACCAGTGGAGCGGCGGGCGCGAGCCGGTCACCGTGGCGATGGCCGGGGACGACGCCGGGGCGCTCGCCGCGGCCGCGAAGCTGGTGGAGGACGCGGGCGGGCGGCCCGCGGTGGTCGGACCGCTGCGCCGGGCCCGGCAGCTGGAGGAGGTGGCCGGATTCGTCATCGGCCTGGTCTTCGCGGGCGTGGACCCGTCCACGGCGGTGCCGGGCGTCCCGGTGAAGGTGCCGAGCCTCCCGGCGTGAGGGCAGGGGGACGCCGCCGGGAGCGCTCCCCGTGCGCCCCCGGCGGCGTGGCGTACCGGAGCAACACCGCGGCCCCGCGCCCTCCCAGTGCCCAGGGAGGTGCGGGGCCGCGGCCGGGGTCCCGGAGGGAGCGGGGCGGCCGGGCGGCTGTCAGGAGGCCCGGGTCATCTCCCGCCCCGGCTCCCGCCGGGAGTACGGATCACGCGCCGAAGAGCAGACCGTAGGCTCCCATCGCCATGGCGATGTCGGCCTGGGCCCAGAAGCGGTGATAGGTGAAGGTGGGGGCCGCGCCACCGTCGAGGTAGGCCTGCACCTTGGGCCAGTTCGGGTCGTTCTTGTAGAAGGACCGCAGCTCGATGAAGGTCGAGCTGGAGTTGATCTTGTCGCCGTTGGGCATGGTGCCGGAGAAGCTGGACGGCACGTAGACCGGGTCGTCGAACCGGTTGTAGTCGGCCCGGGTCTCCGGGGTCGCGATGCCCAGCGGGTCCTGGTAGTTGGTCCACATGCCGTCGAGCAGCTGCTTGGCCATGGTCTTGGCGGCCGTGCTGCCGGACTTGGCGGCGTAGTAGGACAGCGTCTTGGCGTAGGCCGCCGTGACGCCCAGGTCGTTGCCGTAGGCCGAGACCGTCACGTGCAGACCGGCGTTGCTTCCCGGGCTGGACGCGTTCCAGGTGTCCGGCTGGCCGGTCCACTGGAGGTCGGACGGGATCTTGAAGGTGCCGTCCGCGTTGATGGTGGTCTGCGACATGGCCCAGGTGACCCACTTGTCGAGGATCTTCTTGGCCTTGGCGTCACCGGTCTGCTGGTAGTACTCCGCGACGCGCTCCATCGACCAGGCCTGCATGCCGAACCACTGGTTCGACGGCGGGTCGTGGTAGACGGGCTCCCAGTCGTACGCCATCCCGTAGAAGGTGGGCGTGCCGGCCGGGGGCTGCGCGTAGGCGCCGTCCCAGCTGTTGGTGGCGCCACCGGCGATGGCGCCCTCGGAGGACTGGAGCCACTGGTAGAACTCCAGCTGGCGGCTGAGGCTCGTGGTCCAGTCGGCCTTGCCGGTCGCGGACTTCGGGGCCATCGCCGTGTCGGTGGTCAGCGCGTAGGCCGCCAGCGGGTTCTGGTAGCCGAAGTGCGAGGCGCCGTCACCGATGCGCCAGGACCAGCCGCCACCGGTGCCGGACGAGCCGCCCCAGGCGTAGTACCAGGACAGCAGGTAGTGCTCGCTGTCCTTGCCGGTGCCGGCCGCGCAGGTGCTCGGGTTGGTGCAGTTGCCGATCTTCTTGAAGTACTTGTCGAAGAACGAGTACCGCAGGTAGTCGCCCATCTTGCCGGCCTTGGCGACGGTCGCCGAGACGTCCGCCTTCTTGCCCTGGGCGGTGGCCCACTGGTCGGCCCAGTACGCGGCCTGGATGGCGCGCGCGTCGGCGTCGGGGGCGTCGGTGTACTTCCACTGCTGCGCGTAGTTCGAGTCACCCGTGAAGAGGTCCAGGTAACCGTTCTTGCCGCCGTACTTGAACGCGTCGCAGGTCGGCTGCGGGATGGTCTCCCACACCGACTCCTGCGCGCCGCGCTGGAAGGTGTTGATGTACGACGGGCCCTTCGCCGTCGGGCCGAGCTCGCAGCCGCCACCGGGCGTGTCACCGTAGCCGTAGATGTTGTCCACATCCTCCAGCCAGTGCATGCCGTAGATGTCGTCCGAGCCGTAGGCCGACTTCAGCTCGCCCGCGATCGGGTCCACGCCGACCTTGATGCTGCTGTCGAGCTGCGACGGGTAGTCGCTGGGCAGCGGGTGCTCGGGGGCGTAGGTGGCCGGCGAGCTGGGGTTGTACGAACTGCCGGACGGCTGGTCCGCGTGCGTGGGGATCATGTACTTCTCCATGGTGCCCCAGGCCGCGTTGAACTTGCTCCAGTCACCGCTGACCTGCCCGTACATGGCCTGCAGCCAGATCATGTACGAGTACGCCTCGGACGTGGTCTCGTGACCGTAGTCCGGGGCCTCGGCCATGAGCGTCTCGACCGAGTGGTACGGGATGCCGTCGGTCGAGAAGTAGCCGCTCGACGGGTCGGTGATCTTGGTGTAGAGCGACAGGAAGCGCGCCGCGTAGTCACCGGTCGCGGCGATCTCGCTGACCGAGACCGTCGCGGTGCTGTAGCCGGTGGCGGTGGCCGAGAAGGTCGCCGAACCGGTGCCGGAGGCATCGGCTGCGACGGTCACGTTCTGCGCCGTCGACCAGTTGGCCGGGGTGAAGGTCAGGCTCCCCCCGGACTGGACGCTCAGCCCGCTGTTGCCCGCCGTTCGCGCGACGGCGACCGTCACGTTGGCCGCCGGGGCGCTGGACAACTTCAGGCCGAACGTGCCGGTCTTGCCCTGCTGGACGGACAGCGTCGTGGGCGAGGCCACGATCGCCGGGCCGCTCGCGACGTGCACGCCCACCGGGGTCGACTCGGCGGAGGCGCCCAGGCTGTCGTAGGCCTTGGCGTAGACCGAGTAGTCGCCCGCCGGGACGCTCGCCCAGTCGAACGTGTACGGCGAGGTGGTGTCGGTGCCCAGCAGCGTGGTGTCGTTGTAGAACTCCACCTTGGTGATCGTCGCGCTGTCCGCCGCGACCGCGGTCGCGGCCAGCGGGATCGTGGCGCCCGCGCTGTAGGTGGCACCGGCCGACGGGCTGGTGAGCACCGGCAGCGGCGCCTGGTGCGCGCCACCGCACACCGTGCCGTTGACGCTGAAGGACGTCGGCGCGGTGTTGGTGCCGCTGTAGTTGAAGTTGGCGCTGGTGGTGACGTTGGCGTTGGCCGCGATCGTCCCGTTCCAGTCGAGCGACTTGACGGTGACGGCCTTGCCGGACTGCGACCAGGTGCCGTTCCAGCCGCTCTGCAGCGTCTGGTTGCCGGTGTAGGAGTACGTGAGCGTCCAGCCGCTGATCGCGCTGCTGCCCAGGTTGGTGATCTTGGCGTTGGCGGTGAAGCCGGAGCCCCAGTCCTGGGTGGTGTAGTCGACGCTGCACGACAGGCCCGCGGCGTGCGCGGAACCGCCGGCCGCCACCGTCATGCCGAGCGGCAGGGCGAGCGCGGCCGCCAGGGCCGTGAGCAGTTTCGTGACCCGCCGTCCCGGCCTTCTCAGGATCGGTCTTCCTCTTGCCATGCGGGAGGTCCTCCTCGCGCTGGTGTGTGGGGGGATGGAAGTGGTACGTCTGAGCTGTGAACCAGTGGGAGCGCTCCCACCATCAAGGCGTTGCCGAATACCTGTCAAGAGGTGAAGCACAAAGCCCTGCTGGGGCGCCTGCGATGTGCACTAGTCGGCGTGCGTGGCACACAGTCGGCGGATGGCCGGGAAGTTCCCCCTACCCTTGGACGGCACTTGACGCTAGGGTCGTGCGCCGGACCAGTGGGAGCGCGTCCACTTCTTGTCGACGTCCGCCGGTACCCGCCAGGGCACCGCGGACGGCACCATTCCTCGATCCCCCCACCTCACGAGGAGTCGCTCATGCGACGACCCACGCGCACCGCGGCGCTCGCCGTCGCGGCCGTGAGTACGGCGGCCGCGGCCGCCGCCCTGCTCCCCGCACTCGGCGCGACCGCGGCGGGAGCCGCACCGGCCTGCGCCGTGTCCTACTCGGTGACCAACCAGTGGGACGCCGGATTCCAGGGCAACGTTGTCATCACCAACAACGCCGCTCCCACCACCAGCTGGAAGCTCGGCTTCACCTTCTCCGGCGGCCAGAAGGTCACCCAGGGCTGGAACGCCGCCTGGACCCAGTCGGGCACCGCCGTGACCGCGGCCTCCGAGTCGTACAACGGCGCGATCCCCACCGGCGGCACCGTCAGCGCCGGCTTCCTCGGCAGCTGGTCGGGCAGCAACCCGGCGCCGACGGGCTTCACCCTCAACGGCGTCACCTGCAACGTGGACGGCGGCGGCACCACGCCCCCGACCACACCGCCCACCACCCCGCCGACGACGCCTCCCACCACGCCGCCGACGACCCCGCCGACCACTCCCCCGACCACACCGCCCGGCGGCGACACCGCGCCGCCCAAGCTGCACGTGTCCGGGAACAAGCTGCTCGACTCGACCGGCAAGCAGGTCGTGCTGCACGGCGTGAACCGCTCGGGCACCGAATTCGCCTGCGCGCAGGGCAACGGCATCTTCGACGGTCCGGTCGACGACGCCGCGATCAACGCCATCACCAGCTGGAAGGGCGTCAACGCGGTCCGCGTGCCGCTCAACGAGGACTGCTGGGAGGGCCTGAGCTACGTGCCCGGGGCCGACGGCGGCGCCAACTACATCGCGGCGATCACCGGCTGGGTCAACCGGCTGGTCGCGCACGGCATCACCCCGATCGTCGAGCTGCACTGGACGCACGGCCTCTACACGGGCAACTCGGCGGGCTGCACCGACGTCAACGCCACCTGCCAGAAGCCGATGCCGGACGCGCAGTACGCGATCCCGTTCTGGACCAGCGTGGCCAACACCTTCAAGTCGAACACCTCGATCGTCTTCGACCTGTTCAACGAGCCCTACCCGGACCGCGCGACGTCCACCACCGACCAGGCCTGGGCCTGCTGGAAGGACGGCGGCACCTGCCCCGGCATCAATTACGAGGTGGCGGGTATGCAGGACATGCTGGACGCCGTGCGCGGCACCGGCGCGCAGAACGTCGTCATGATGGGCGGCCTGGCCTACTCCAACGACCTGACCGGGTGGCTGGCCCACAAGCCGACCGACCCGACGGGCAACCTGGCGGCGGCCGTGCACGTCTACAACTTCAACTCATGCGCGAACAGCTCCTGCTGGGATTCCCAGCTGGCGCCGGTCGCCGCGAAGGTGCCGCTGGTGGCCGGTGAGATCGGCGAGAACACCTGCGGGCACTCCTTCGTCGACAGCTTCATGAGCTGGCTGGACAGCCACCAGGTGGGCTACCTCGGCTGGACGTGGAACACCTGGGACTGCTCGTCCGGTCCGTCGCTGATCTCCAGCTACGACGGCACCGCGACGGCGTACGGCCTCGGTCTGAAGAACCACCTGGCGTCGCTGGGCTGACCCGGCGGCACCCCGAGAACGGGGGCGGTCCCGTGCATGGATGGCGTGCACGGGCCCGCCCCTCCCTCGTGTCCGGGGCCCGCTGCGGGCTCCGCGGGGACGCCGGGCGGGCGCTGAACTGGGGCTGAGCGCCAACTTCCGTGCCCGGCGCGTCCGTTCGAGTCTCGTACTCGTTGCAGGCGCCAACTGGCCATTATTGAACAACTTATTGACGCGCCTATGGGTGCCTTGTATACATCACCTCGCCGAGAGAGCGCTCTCATCCCGCTCTGCCGGCCTCCGGCACGGACCCCCACCCGGTTGAGGAGAACACATGTCAGGCAGTACATCCCTGCTGGTGCGCAGAGCCGCGGGGCACCGTCGCGGGCGCCAGCCGTACCTCGTCCTAACCGCCCTGCTCGCGCTGCTGGCCGGGCTCGTCCTGGTGGTCGGCTCGCAGTCGCCGGCCCGCGCGGCGGGCACCCTGCTCTCGCAGGGCAAGCCGGCCACCGCGTCGTCCACCGAGAACGCCGGGACCCCCGCCTCGGCGGCCGTGGACGGCAACACCGGCACGCGCTGGTCGAGCGCGGCGTCCGACCCCCAGTGGCTCCAGGTGGACCTCGGCAGCAGCCAGGCCATCAGCCAGGTGACGCTCAACTGGGAGACGGCCTACGCCAAGGCGTTCACGATCCAGACGTCCGCCAACGGCACCACCTGGACCACCGTCTACTCCACCACCACCGGAACCGGCGGCGTGCAGAACCTCGCCGTAAACGGTTCCGGCCGCTACGTGCGGATCAACGGCACCGTGCGGGCCACACAGTGGGGCTACTCGCTGTGGGAGTTCCAGGTCTACGGCGGCGGCACCCAGCCCGGCGCCTGCACCACCACCAACGTCGCGCAGGGCAAGTCGGCCGTGGCGTCCTCCACCGAGAACGCCGGCACCCCCGCCTCGGCGGCGGTCGACGGCAACACCGGCACCCGCTGGTCCAGCGCCTTCAGCGACCCGCAGTGGCTGCGGGTGGACCTCGGCTCGTCGCAGCAGATCTGCGGCGTCGGGCTGAACTGGGAGGCCGCCTACGCGACCGCCTACCAGATCCAGGTCTCCGACGGCGCCGACGGCCCGTGGACGAACGTCTACTCCACCACCACCTCGACCGGCGGCGTGCAGAAGCTGGACGTGACCGGCACCGGCCGCTACGTCCGGGTCAACACCACCGCGCGGTCCACCGCGTACGGGGTGTCGCTGTGGGAGTTCCAGGTCTTCACCACCACCGGCGGGACGACCGACGGCGGCGGCAACAACGGCGGCACGACCGGTGGCACCACCGGCGGCACGACCCCGCCCGACGACTTCTGGGGCACCACCGACGACATCCCGGCCGCGCACAACGTGATGGAGCTGAAGATCCTCAACCGGACCAACGGCGCCTACCCGGACAGCCAGGTCTACTGGAGCTTCAACGGCCAGGTGCACTCCATCGCCGAGCAGCCGTACTTCGACATGCCGGCGAACTCCTCGGGCCGGATGTACTTCTACGTCGGTTCGCCGAACAGCCAGTACAACGACTTCATCGAGTTCACGATCGGCCCGAACGTCTTCAACGGCAACACCACCCGGGTCGACGCCTGGGCGCTGCCGCTGGCCATCCGGCTGCACTCGCACGACGGCCAGGACATCCAGCTCGGCGACAGCCAGGACCTGTTCACCATGAGCCGCGACCAGGTCTTCCAGTCCTTCCAGAACGCGGTGCCGCAGCAGTTCAAGGTGCTCGCGCAGACCCAGGCGCCCTACCGGATCATCGCCCCGGGCAGCGACCCGAGCTTCCGTGAGGGCGGGGTGAACGCGAACTACTTCACCGCGTACGCCCAGTCGGTCGGTGTCAACGAGCCCACCTCGAACATCTTCGGCTGCGCCGGTTCCATGGGCGCCGACGCCGCCAAGTGCGCCGCGCTCAACCGGCACACCGCGACGCTGCCCGCCGACCAGCAGCAGGACCCGACCAAGTTCTACAGCGGCGACCCGGCCAACTGGTACGCCAAGTACTGGCACGACCACGGCATCAACCACCTCGCGTACGGCTTCCCGTACGACGACGTGGCCGGCCAGGCCGCCTACGCCTCGCAGCAGAACCCGCAGTGGATGGAGGTCGCGGTCGGCTTCTAGCCGGTCCGCCGCCTCGCAGCCCCCGAGAGTTCCCCGGTTCCCCCCACATCCCCCCACAAAGCCGGGGGCGGGCCCGGTGCACACGCCATGTGCACCGTTCCCGCCCCCGGCGGTCCGCCCTTCGCAGGCGTCCTACGCCTCGCCTCGCGGCCCCGCGGCCGCCGGACGCCCCCCACGGCGTCCGGCGGCCGCTGCCGCGTGCACGGCGCTCATACGGACTCCCGCTGCACCAGCTCCGTCGAGAGCACGACGTGCCGGCGCACGGACTTGCGTTCGGCGATCTCCTCCAGCAGCACCCGGGCCATGGTGCGGCCCATCTCCTCGGTGGGCTGCCGGACACTGGTGAGCGCCGGGTCCATGTGGCGGGCGATCGCGGAGTCCTCGAAGCCGACGAGCGCGACGTCCTCGGGCACCCGGCGGCCCGCCTCGCGCAGCACCGCCCGCGCGCCGGCCGCCATGACGTCGGAGGCGGCGAACACGCCGTCGATCTCCGGGCGGCGCACCAGCAGCTCGCGCATCGCGCGCCGGCCGCCCTCCTCGGTGAAGTCGCCGCGGGCGACCAGGGCGCTGTCGAAGCCGCCGAGACCGCCGGAGCCGGACGCGGCCTCGACCGCCTGCCGGTAGCCGTCCAGCCGGCTGCGGGCCACGTACATGTCCGGCGGGCCGGTGATGGTGGCGACCTGGCGGCGGCCGCGGGCGATGAGGTGGGCGACCGCGGCGCGCGCCCCGCCGACGTTGTCGGCGTCGACGTAGGACACCGACTCCAGGTCGCTGCGGCGGCCGTTGAGGACCGCCGGCATCTCCAGCTGCTCCAGCAGGTCGGGCAGCGGGTCGTCCTCGTGGACGGACACCAGCAGCACGCCGTCGACCCGGTGGGCGGCCAGGTACTGCGCGAACCTGGTGCGCTCCTTGGGCGTGCGGATCAGGGTGAGCAGCAGCTGCATGTCGGTGTCGGCCAGCTCGGCGCCGATGCCGCGGATGATGTCGGAGAAGTAGGGCTCGGCGAAGAGCCGGGTCTCCGGTTCCGGGATGACCAGGGCGATGGCGTCGGTGCGGTTGCCGGCCAGCGCGCGGGCCGCGCGGTTGGGCACGTAGCCCAGTTCGGCGATGGCGGCCTCGACGGCGGCCTTGGCGCGGTCGCTGACTCTGGGTGATCCGTTGATCACCCGGGAGACCGTGCCTCGCCCGACTCCGGCGCGCAGCGCCACCTCCTCAAGGGTGGGACGCCCGCTGTGCCGTCCGTTCATGGCCACTGCCGCCTCCTGTACTCATTTCGCGCCACCTTAGCGCCCGGTCCTTCCCCGCAGGAGCGGTACCTGAGAGCGCTCCCACACTACAAGCCCCAGGCAGGGGCTTCCGTTCAAGAAGTAATCGCGAGTCAGCTCCGGACACGTTCCGGCAACGAAATGGACTTCACATCTTGACACTGACCCCTCCGAGGCGTGAATGTTCCGGAAAGCCTACGTGGGAGCGCTCCCACAGCGCCAACTTTCGTACCACCCCGGGGACCACGCACCACCAGCACGCTGACCCACCCTGACAAGGAGAGTGGAATGCGCACTTCCGGCAGAACCCGCAAGGCCGCCGTCATCGCGGTCGCGGGTCTCGCAGCCTGCGCGACCCTGATCACCGGCTGCAGCAGCGACAGCAAGGACGACAGCAAGGACAGCTCGAAGGGCGGCACGTCCAACGAGAACATCACCCTGCACGTCGGCGACTTCGGCTCGTTCGGCTACGACGACAAGAACGGCGCCGCTCTCTACGCCGAGTACCACAAGCTGCACCCGAACATCACGATCGTCGAGGACAACGTCTCCGACGGCCAGCAGTACTGGGACAAGCTCAAGCTGCACCTGACCCAGAACAGCGGTCTGGCGGACATCCAGGCGATCGAGGTCGGCTACATCGGGCTGGCGATCCAGCCGAACCTGGCGAACAAGTTCGTGGACTTCAAGACGGTCCAGGGCTTCGACGCCAACGCGTGGCTCCCCTACAAGGAGAAGCAGGCCACCACCGGCGACGGCAAGATCATCGGCCTGGGCACGGACGCCGGCCCGACCGCGATCTGCTACAACAAGGACGCCTTCGCCAAGGCCGGCCTGCCCACCGACCGCGACCAGCTCGCGGCGGCGTGGAACGGCGACTGGCAGAAGTTCATCGACCTGGGCAAGCAGTTCCAGGCCAAGGCCCCCAAGGGCATGAAGTTCTCCGACTCCGGCAGCGGCCTGTTCAACGCGATCCTGGCCAGCCAGTCCACGCAGTACTCGGACGAGAACGGCAAGCTGATCTACGACACCAGCGCGGGCGTCAAGACCGCCTGGGACCTGTCGACGGAGGCCGTGCAGGCCGGCATCACCGCCGGCTACCAGCAGCTGGACCCGCAGAACGCGTGGGCGGCGGCCTTCAAGACCGGCAAGTTCGCGACCGTGACCTGCCCGAGCTGGATGGTCGGCCTCGTGCAGACCAACTCCGGTGACGCCGGCAAGGGCAAGTGGGACGTCGCCGCGCCGCCGCAGGTCGGCAACTGGGGCGGTTCCTTCCTGGCGGTGCCGAAGTCCGGCAAGCACGTCAAGGAGGCCACCGACCTGGCCCAGTGGCTGACCGCCAAGGAGCAGGAGGTCAAGGTCTTCCAGAAGTTCGGGAACATCCCCTCGAACGTGGCGGCCCTTGAGGACCCGGCGGTCCAGACCCTCACCAACCCGTACTTCCCGGGCACCCCGATCGGCAAGATCTTCGCGGGTGCGGCCAAGAACATCACCCCGGCCCCGATCGGCCCGTGGGACGGCAACGTGAAGGACATCATCACCAAGAACGGCATCATGGACATGGAGAAGCGCGGCACGGCCAAGGACAAGGCCTGGTCGAACGTGGTCTCCCAGATCAAGGACAAGGTCGTTCAGTAACCCCCGGCGGGGCCGCCCGGCAGTGTCTCCCACCTGCCGGGCGGCCCGTCATACGGCCGGCTGCGAGAAGTGAAGCCATCCGGCCGAGGCCTCTACAAGTTCTGAACAACCCTCCCCCCTCCCCCGGTTCACCGCCCGCACCCCTACGGGAAGGACGCCACTCGTGGCCACCTCCGTCAGGGCGACGTCCGACGGCAGCCCGCCGTCTTCCAGGCCCGCCCCGCGCTCCACATCCCAGGACGGCAGCCGACCTCCCGGCTGGCGCGCCCGGCTCTACCGCTTCGACACCAAGGCGTCGCCGTACGCCTATGTCGCCCCGTTCTTCATCGTCTTCGCCGCCTTCGGCCTGTTCCCGCTGATCTACACCGGCTGGCTCTCGCTGCATCAGGTCGAGCTGGGAACGCACGGATCGTGGGTGGGTTTCGACAACTACACCGCCCTGTGGGACAGCCCGTTCTTCTGGAAGGCGCTGCGCAACACCTTCACGCTCGCGGTGATCTCCACGGTCCCGCAGCTGCTGATGGCGCTCGGCATCGCACACCTGCTCAACTACAAGATGCGCGGCCGCTCCTTCTTCCGGGTCGCGGTCCTGGCCCCGTACGCGACGTCGGTCGCCGCGGCCACGCTGGTCTTCGTCCAGATGTACAACCCCGACTACGGCATCGTGAACGAGGTGCTGGGCAAGGTCGGCTTCCCGCACATCGACTGGGAGTCGTCCAAGTGGCCCGCGCAGATAGCGATCTCCTCGATCGTCACCTGGCGCTGGACCGGCTACAACGCGCTGATCTACCTGGCCGCGATGCAGGCCGTCCCCGCCGACCTGTACGAGGCGGCCGCGCTGGACGGTGCCTCGCGCTGGCGGCAGTTCATCAACGTCACGATCCCGTCGATCCGCCCGACGATCCTCTTCACGATCATCGTCTCCACCATCGGCGCGACCCAGCTGTTCGGTGAGCCGCTGATGTACGGCGGTGGCGTCGGCATCACCGGCGGCACCGACCACCAGTACCAGACGCTCAGCCTCTACATGTACGACCAGGGCTGGAACGTCGGCGAGCTCGGCCGGGCCTCCGCCGTGGCCTGGGTCATGCTGCTGATCCTGCTGCTCATCGGTGCCGCCAACCTGCTGATCGCGCGCTCCAACCGCAAGAAGCTGGGGGGCTGACCCATGGCTCAGATCGCCGAGAACGCGCGGACCGCGGGTCCGCGCCACTCCACCGCCGCCGTCCCGCGCCGCCGCCGCGGCAGGGCCGGAGCGCCGGGCAAGCAGCAGAACGCCGGTCCGATCGCGTACCTGCTGCTGATCTTCGCCGCGCTGGTGTCGCTCTTCCCGCTGTACTGGACGGTCAGCGCCGCGTCGCACACCGACCAGGACATCATCGACGCGCACCCGTCGCTGCTGGTGCCCAGCGGTCACCTGATCTCCAACATGAAGATCGTCTGGGACCAGGTCGACATGACCAAGGCCCTCATCAACTCCACGATCGTGGCGGGCCTGGTGGCCCTCAGCACCGTGCTGTTCGCGACGCTGGCCGGCTTCGCCTTCGCCAAGCTCCAGTTCCGCGGCCGCAACGCGCTGCTGACCATCGTCGTCGCCACCATGACGATCCCGCCGCAGCTCAGCGTGATCCCGCTTTACCAGATCATCACCAACGTGGGCTGGGTCAACCATCTGCAGTCGGTCATCCTGCCCTCGCTGGTCGCCGCGTTCGGCGTGTTCTTCATGCGGCAGTTCCTCTCCGAGGCGCTGCCGATCGAGCTGATCGAGGCCGCCCGCGTCGACGGAGCGCACAGCCTGCGCATCCTGTGGCACGTCGTCTTCCCCATCGCCCGACCCGCGATGGCCGTCCTGGGCATGCTCGTCTTCGTCCAGGCCTGGAACGACTTCTTCTGGCCCCTCATCGCCCTGAGCGAGCAGAACCCGACGGTGCAGGTCGCACTGGCCGGTGTCGGCTCCGGCAACCACAGCGTGGACCACGCGGTGGTCGTGACCGCCGCCCTGGTCGCGACGCTGCCGCTGCTGATCGTCTTCGCCGTGCTGGGCAAGCAGATCGTCGGCGGTATCACCGCGGGCGCCGTCAAGAGCTGACCTCATGCGCCCGTACGGCGACCACCCCCCCGCGCCGTACGGGCCCGTGAGAGCCCCCTTCCCCCGACTACCCCCTGATTCCCCTGGAGTCCCCCGTCATGACAGCTGTCCATTCAGAGGGCACCGAGCTTTCCACCGGCTCTGCCTCGCTCCGATTCCCCCCCGGCTTCGTCTGGGGGTCGGCAACGGCCGCCTACCAGGTCGAGGGCGCCGCAGCCGAGGACGGCCGGACGCCTTCGATCTGGGACACGTTCAGCCACACGCCTGGCCGGGTCCGCAACGGGGACACCGGTGACATCGCCGCCGACCACTACCACCGCTACCGCGACGACGTCGCCCTCATGTCCGACCTGGGCCTGGGCGCGTACCGCTTCTCCGTGTCCTGGTCACGGGTCCAGCCCACCGGGCGCGGCCCCGCCGTCCAGCGCGGACTGGACTTCTACCGCCGGCTGACCGACGAGCTGCTCGACAAGGGCATCACCCCGGTCGCCACCCTCTACCACTGGGACCTGCCCCAGGACCTGGAGGACGTCGGCGGCTGGACCGTCCGCGACACCACCGAGCGCTTCGCCGAATACACCGAGATCGTCGCGAGCGCGCTCGGCGACCGGGTGCCGTACTGGACGACGCTCAACGAGCCGTGGTGCTCGGCCTACCTCGGCTACGGCTCCGGCGTGCACGCCCCCGGGCGCACCGAGCCGGAGTCCGCCCTCAAGGCCGCCCACCACCTCAACCTCGCCCATGGCCGGGCGATCGGGGTTCTGCGTTCCGTTCTCCCCGCTACAGCGCAGACCTCGATCACCCTCAACCTGCACCAGGTCCGCCCGCTCAGCGACTCCGCCGCCGACCTGGACGCCGCCCGCCGTATCGACGCGGTCGGCAACCGGGTCTTCCTCGGCCCGATCCTCGGCGACGGCTACCCCGCCGACCTGCTCGACGACACCGCGCACATCGTCGACTGGGAGAGCCTGGTCAAGGACGGCGACCTCGCCGAGATCAGCCGCCCCATCGACCTGCTCGGCATCAACTACTACACGCCGACGCTGGTCTCCGACGGCCGCGCGCACACCGAGGGCGCCCAGCTGCCGCGCAACGACGGCCACGGCGACAGCGACCACTCCCCGTGGCCCGGCTCCGAGCACGTCGCCTTCCACCAGTCGCCCGGCGAGACCACCGCGATGCGCTGGTCCATCGACGCGACCGGCCTGCGCGACCTCATCAACCGCATCGCCCGCGACTACCCGGGCCTGCCGATGATGATCACCGAGAACGGCGCCGCCTACGACGACTACGTCTCGCCCGAGGGCCAGGTCAACGACCCCGAGCGGATCTCGTACGTGCACGGTCACCTCGCCGCCGTCCACGAGACCATCGCCGGCGGCGCCGACGTGCGCGGCTACTTCCTGTGGTCCCTCATGGACAACTTCGAGTGGGCCTACGGCTACAGCAAGCGCTTCGGCGCGGTCTACGTCGACTTCGGCACCCAGCGCCGGATCCCGAAGCGCAGCGCCCACTGGTACTCCCAGGTGGCGCGGTCAAACGTCCTTCCGGACCTCCCGGAGGAGGACGGGAAGTCCTGAGGGGACGGGAAAAAGGAGCGGTACGGCAGTTCGAGGGTGCTGCCGTACCGCTCCTTTCGTCGTCCGCGGATCCGCCCTACGGGGGCGGCTCCAGCTTGACGCCCACCCCGCGCAGCGTGTGCAGGTAGCGCGGCCGGGCCGCCGACTCGCCGAGCTTGCGGCGCAGCCACGACAGGTGCACGTCGATCGTCTGGTCGTCCCCGTACGACTGCCGCCACACCTCCGCGAGCAGCTCCCGCCGCGCCACCACCACCCCCGGCCGCGCCGCGAGGAAGCTCAGCAGGTCGAACTCCCGCCGGCTCAGCGCCAGCGCCACCCCGTCCAGCACGGCGAGCCTGCGCCGCGCGTCGATCGTCAGCCCCCCGACCCGGATCACCGCCTCCACCGGCGGCACCGCCCGCCCCCGGGCCCGGCGCAGCACCGCCGCCAGCCGCGCGGCCAGCAGTTCCACCGCGTACGGCTTGACGACGTAGTCGTCCGCCCCCACGTGCAGCAGCCGCACCGCCTGCGGCTCCTCCCGGCCCGTCGCCGTCACCAGCACCGGCACGTCGCTGAAGCCGCGCAGCATCCGCAGCGCCTCCGCGCCGCCCATGTCCGGCAGCCCCAGATCCAGCACGACGGCGTCGAACCGCCCGCGCCCCACTTCCCGTAACGCCTCCAGGGCGGTTCCGGCACTGCGGACGCTGTACGAGGCGTCCGTCAGATGACGGATCACCGTGGAGCGTAAGAAGGTGTCGTCCTCGACGACCAGAACGCCGGCCATCCCGGCAACTTAGCGCGTTCGGCTGCGCCGGGTTCGCCGGTTGTGACGCTCCGCCGACGCCGTCAGCCGAAGGCGTGCGGGGGCGGGGGCGGGGACGGGGTGGCGGTCGCGTCGGTCACCACCGGGGCGCCGGCGGTGAAGGCGGTCAGGGAGGGGCCGGACTCGACCCGGCCGGGGTGCGGGTCGGTCGCCACCCGGCGGGTCAGCTCGGCCACCGGCAGGGGGTGATCGGCGGCCCACAGCACGGCGTTGCCGAAACGCTTCCCCCGCAGCACCGCGGGGTCGGCCGCGACGCAGACCTCCGCGAAGGCCGCGCCCGCCGTGGCGATCTGGCCGCGCAGGAAGGCCAGCGCCCCGCCGTCCGTCAGGTTCGCGGCGTAGCAGCCGCCGGGCCGCAGCACCCGGCGCACGTCCGTCAGGAACTCCGCGCTGGTCAGGTGCTTGGGCGTGCGGGCACCGCCGAAGACGTCGGCGATGACCAGATCCGCCCACCCGTCCGGCACCTTCGTCAGGCCCTCGCGCGCATCACCGCTGCGCACCTTGATCCGCCAGCCGCGCTCCCACGGCAGATGCGTCCGCACCAGCTCCACCAGCGCGGTGTCCAGCTCGATGACCTGCTGCGTGGACCGCGGCCGGGTGAACGCGGTGTACCGCGCGAGCGTCAGCGCCCCGCCGCCGAGATGGACGACCCGCAGCGGGGCGCCCGGCGGCGCGGCCAGGTCGATGACATGGCCCAGCCGGCGCTGGTAGGAGAAGCCCAGGTGGTCCGGCTCGGCGAGGTCCACATGCGACTGCGGCGCGCCCTCCACCACCAGCGCCCAGGCCCGCGGGCGCTCCCGGTCCGGTACGAGGGCCGCGGCGCCGCCGCCGACCTGCGCGGTCACCGCCTCGGGGGTACGCGCTCTGCCGCCGCGCTCTTTTCTGCCTGCCATGCGCCGATTATCCGGGCCCGGCGGCTACCTCGTGCGCAACCCCAGGTAACCGTCGGCCAGCTCGATCGTGCGGGCCGCCTGACCGAGCGCGGCACGCAGCACCGCGGGGTCGGTCACCGCGGTCTCCTCGCGCGGCGGCACCAGCCACCCGCCGTCCGCGCCGGGCGCGACCGCGCTCGTACACGAGCTGCCCGGCACGTCCCAGCCGTCGGCCGTGCCCGGCGGCACGAGGAAGCCGAGGCTGGCGCCGTCGCCGTCGTGCAGCACCGGGCCCACGCCGCTGCCGTAGCGCAGCAGATCGACCGCTTCGAGGCCCTGCCGGGCCGGTACCGTCACCAGCTCGCACGACGCCGGCAGCTCGCTGCCCTCCGGGCTGGGGCCCGACCTGTGCGTACCGCTCGTGTCCGCCACGGCAAACACTCCTCTCACGACGGGATGTGCCACACCCGTACAACGCGGGAGTCCGGCGCGGATTCGCTTCGCCAGGGGTGGCGTTGCCTGGCGAATAGTGGGTGGGATATCCGGTTTGTACGATGCGCTCCCGGTGGGGCTCCCCTCGGGGGACCCGGCGGCCCGCCCGTGGCCCGGGGAGCCACCCGTACGGAGCAACGACGCAGGGCGCGGCCGGCGCACCCGGCCTAGCGTGAAAACATGGCCCGCCTGCGCATCGTCGCCGCCCTCGCCGCGGCCCTGACGGCGACCCTCCTGGCCGCACCGCACCCGGCGGACGGCACCGCCTCCGCCGCCCCCTACGACCAGCACCCCACCTGGGCCGGCTGCCCCAACGTCCCCACCCCCCGGCCGGGCGCCGGTCCGCAGCACATGGAGTGCGCCACCCTCAGCGTCCCCCGCGACTACGCCCGCCCCGACCGCGGCGAACTCGACCTCGCGATCAGCCGGATCCCGGCGACCGGCCCCGGCCCGCGCCTCGGCTCGCTCCTGGTCAACTTCGGCGGCCCCGGCCTGCCCGGCATCCCCGAACTCGCCGCGGTCGCGGCCAACGGCGACCTCGCCAGCCTCAACCGGCGCTACGACCTCGTCGGCTTCGACCCGCGCGGAGTCGGCCGCAGCACCCCCGTGGACTGCGGCGACCTCTCCGGCGTGACCTCCACCGACGCCGCCGTCCAGGCCCGCCAGGTGGCCCAGGCCTGCCGCGCGCACTCCGGCGGCCTGCTGCCCTTCGTCGGCACCCGCAACGCCGCGCACGACATGGACGTCATCCGCTCCGCCGTCGGCGACGACCGGCTGACCTACCTCGGCTTCTCCTACGGCGGCCGCCTCGGCTCCGTCTACGCCCACGAATTCCCCCAGCACACCGGGCGCATGGTGCTCGACGGGGTGCCCGACCCCACACTCGACGACATCGGCACCGCGCTCGCCCAGAGCGCCGCCTTCCAGCACGCCCTCACCGACTTCGCCGCCGACTGCGCCGCGCGCTCCTGCCCCATCGCGGGACACACCGCGAAGGAAGTCGTCGCCGGCATCGCGGAACAGGGCCACGCCCTCGACGGCGCCGGCGTCGCCACCGTCACCGGCCAGCTCGACCACGAGGGCTTCGTGCAGGGCGTGCAGAACGCCCTCTACTCCAAGGACGACTGGTCCGACCTGCGGGACGCGCTGCGCGCCCTGCGCACGGGGGACGGCGAACCGATGATGCAGCTCGCCTACCCCGGCCAGATGGGGCAGCTCGGCGGCGGCATGCTCGGCCGGCTCACCGCGACCGGCTCCGGACCCGGCTCCGGCTCCGGCTCCGGACCCGACTGGGCGGTGCCCGACAACTACGAGATGGCCAAGCTCGCGATCGACTGCCAGGACACGCCGGAGCGGCGCACGGCCGCGGCCGTGCACCGCCTCGACGGGCGCTTCACCGCCGCCTCCGACGTGTTCGGGCCGTCCATCGAGGCCACCCTGCTGGCCTGCACGGGCTGGCCCCCCGGCGACCGCGCCTCCCGCGAGGTCACCGCCCGGACCGCTCCGCAGGCCCTGCTGGTCGGCACGACGGCGGACCCCGCGACCCCGTACCCGGGCGCCGCCCACATGGCCGCGGCCCTCGGCAACGGAAGCCGTGTCCTGACGTACCGGGGTGACGGGCACGGGGCGTACTTCGCGCACAACCGGTGCGTACGGGGTTCCGTCGAGGCGTATCTGGTCGAGGGCACGCTGCCTTCGCCGGGGGCGGTGTGCTGACGCTCCGTCCTGGGCGGTGCGGTCCGCTGTGCGACCTTGCGGTGGGTGGGGGGGTTGCTCGCGCAGTTCTCCCCCAGAGCTTCGCCTGGGAGGTGCCCCCACGCGCCCCTGGTCGTTGCCCGGCGGGGCATCGCGCCTTCCCTCCGGGGGTGGGGTCGGGTGCCGCCACGGGGCACCTCCTCGGAATGCGCCTTCACCCTCCTCCCGGGTTGGTGAAGGGACTGGCAGCGCATTCCTGCGGGGGCACCCCGCACCGTCCCCCTCCGAGCCGGTGCGGCGGCTGCCTGCCGGTGGGGGGTTCTCGTGCGGGGGAGGGTGCCGCTCGCGGGGTCAGGGGTGGCCGGGGAAGCGGCGGGGGAAGAGGAAGCCCTCGGCCACGGCGGTGGCGGCGGCGACGCGGGGGAGGTCGGGGCGCCGCTCGCAGAGCAGGTGGCGGGGGTACCACGTGGGGTCGTACGCGGAGTACGTGCGGGAGCGTTCCGCGATGTTCCAGTGCCGGGCGAGCAGCCGCAGGGGTCCACGGGAAGCCGCCGCGGAACGGAACGCCGTGGTGTTGAGGGAGACGCGGGTGACCCCGGCGACGGGGCCGGACGCCCCGGACGCCGCGGTGAGGAGCAGGTCGGTGAGGAGGTGGTCCGCGGGGGCGCGGCCGGAGTCGCGGTCGTAGCGGACGAGGTCGAGGGTGAGTCCGTCCGGACCCCAGGGGACGAAGCCGAGGAGCGCGCAGGTGCGGCCGTTGGGGTCGAGGCACTCGGCGAGCAGGCAGTCGCCGTCGGTCTCGTCGCCGAGGCGGCCGAGGGCGACGGCGAAGCCGCGTTCGGCGGGGTGGCGGCGCCAGGCGTCGGCGAGCTGGCGCAGGCGGCGCCAGTCGTCGGGCGGGACGTCGCGCTGGCGGCGGATCCGTGCGGTGTAGCCCGCGCCGGTGAGCAGGTCGTGGGCGTTGCGGAGGGCGGGGGTCTCGCCCGCGGCGAAGTCCCGGGGGGTGACGACGGCCTCCCCGCCGGAGGCGTACGCGTGGAAACCCTGCGTGGCGTAGGCGGCGGCGGCTTCGGCGCCGGCGTTGGTGACGGCGGGGACCCAGGCGTGCGCGCCGGCCAGGTCGAGCCAGGCGGTGACGGCGGCGGACCAGGCGGCGGGCGGGCCGAGGGGGTCGCCGGAGGCGAGGGCGACGCCGTTGACGACGCGGTAGAGGATCGCCGCGTCCCGGTCGGGGGACCAGCACACGGATTTGTCGCGGCGCAGCGCGAAGTAGCCGAAGGAGTCGCGCCGCCCGTACGCGCGCAGCAGCGCCCGCAGCCGGCGTTCGTCGGTGGGCTGGAGCCGGGCGCGGCCGCGGGGGGCGCGGAAGAAGGCGAGCAGGACGACGAGCAGGAGGGCCACGCTGAGGACGTTGATCGCCAGGTCGGTCCAGCCGGGCACGGTGATGCCGGGCAGGTCGAACAGCCCGGAGACGGTCAGCACGCGCACGGAGGCGTAGCGCAGGCTCGCGGCCCATTCGCGTGGCGGGGTGCGGTCGGTGGCGTGCACCAGCAGGGTGCCGACGCCGACGGCGACGACCGCGCCGATCACCAGGCTGGTCAGGCCGAGGGCGACGTTGCCGCGTTCGCCGCGCACGTTGAAGACCGGGCGGGAGACGAGCAGCGCCAGCAGGAAGGCGACGGTGACGGCGAGCGCGAGCCAGTTGACGGCGTGGCCGCGGGAGGTGCCCACGGCCCCGAGCGTGCCGACGAGGATGAGCGTGTAGCCCGCGGCAAGCACCGTGGTGAGGATCCACGCGGCGCGTTTGCGGCGGCGCAGGCTGACGGAGAGCAGCAGCGCGAGCACCGCGCCGGTGAAGCCGGGGCTGACCAGGAAGGCGGTGACGTACTCGCCGTCGGTGGCGGCCCGCACCCGCTGGCGGAAGGGGGCGACGAGGCCGGTGACGACGTTGACGGCGGTCGCGAGCCGCAGGTACCAGACGGCGGCGGTCGCGCCCGGCGCGCGCAGCGGGCGCAGCACCCGGCCGAGCAGCACCTCCAGCCGGGAGGGCGGGATGTCGACGATCGTCGGCCGGGCCGCCTCCGCCTTGCTGAGCGACACCGGGCTGGGCGCGCCCGCGACCGCGTCCATCGCGCGGGTCTTCCAGGCGACGAGCCGCCGGTGGATGCGTTCCTCGCGGCGCTCGGCGCGGGCCATCCGGCGCGGCCTGCTGCCGTAGCGCCAGCGCGCCCAGGGGCTGCCGGGGCGGGCCAGCCGCAGGGCGCCGACGACGGCGAGGAAGGGCAGCATCACCCCGAGCAGCCCGGTCCACACCTTGCCCTTGGCCAGGCACAGCACGACGAAGCCGAGCAGGACGGCGGCGATCAGGTAGGTCGTCCAGGAGGTGCCGCCGACGTAGCCGCCGAGCGGGGCCTGGCCGATGAGCAGCAGGCCGATGACGCACACCGCGAGGATCACCGCGTCGACGGACCGGCGGCCCTCCTCGCGCCAGTACACGTCCTCCAGGTGCAGCACGAGCGCGAACTCGTCGAGGACCAGGCCGCAGCCCGCGCCGAAGACGACGGCGAGGATGTCGTGCGCCAGCGGGCCGCCGTGCACCGCGAAGGAGCCGACGCCGCCGACGATCATCATGATCTGCCCGAAGACGACATGGTGGATGTGCAGGCCGCCGGGCTGCACATTGCCCGGCCACCAGGACACGCCCCGGCGGATCATCCGGACGCTGAAACGGATGAAGAGGAAGGAGCCGAGCAGACCGGCGAGGAGCAGGAAGAGCGGGGTGCGGCCACCGGTGCCGGAGATGTGTACGCGGACGGCGTCCGACAGCGACCAGTGGCCCATCGTCCCAGGGTGCGTTCCGGGGCACACCCGGCCAAGCGGGCACGCCGGTCTCACGTTGTCTTACCGCGTCCTACGGCCTCGTACGACGCCGAAGGCCCTCCGTGAACACGGAGGGCCTTCGAATCAGGTGCGCCGCCAGGGACTCGAACCCCGGACCCGCTGATTAAGAGTCAGCTGCTCTAACCAACTGAGCTAGCGGCGCCTGCTGACGAGGAAGACATTAGCACCCCCCGCGGCGACCTGGGAAATCGATAAGGTTCAGGCGCTCCCGGGCACCCCGGCGAGCACCGGCGGGGCCTCCCTGCGGGCCTCCCGGACGGCCCGCAGACACGCCCACAGCAGCACGTCCGGGCCCGGCAGCCAGGGGTGGCGGGTGTCCGGCGCGACGACCCAGCGTGACATTCCCGGGCCCGGCTCCCGGTCCGCGGAAGCGGCCGGAAGGTCGTCCGGGGGCAGCGCCCGCACCGGCGGCACGGTCACCGCGTCGCCCACGCCGTGGCAGAGCATCGGCGGCACCGCGCCCGCCCACTCCTCCCAGCCGAGCAGGGCCGGCAGCCGCTGGGCCGTGCCCGGCGCGGCGAGCAGCAGCACCCGGCCGCGGTGCACGGCGACCGGGCCGCTGCCCGGACCCGCCGCCCACAGCTGCTCCAGCACCCGGCGGCCGAACAGCGGGGTGAGGTTGACCACGTCGAAGGCCTTGCCGCACGGCAGGACGCTCGGGGCGCCCGGCCGCGCCGACCACAGGGCCTCGACACTGCGCGGGAAAGCACTCGCGGAGGCCAGCCAGGCGGCGCCCTCCGGGGTGACACAGGCGGTGTGCCGGCGCCGCTGGGCCTCGGTGACTATGCCGACCACACTTCCCGCTGGGGTGTTCCGCTGCCATTCATCCATGTCATCTACAGGTACGCGCCCGACGGGCCCCGCCCCGGCGAATCGGCGGAACACGGGACAGCGGCGGACAGGAGGGGTACTCTTCCTTCCTCACACCGCGCGACTGACCCGTTACGGGGTGGTACCGCCGCCCGCGATCAGGGCCGCGCCCCACTCGGCCATCCTCCGCGCGTAGTCCTCCGACCAGCCCGCCTGCCGGGCGACCTCGTCGGCACCGAGCCGGTCGAAACGGCGCGGATCGGTGAGCTGCGCGGCCGCGATGGCCTGGAACTCCGCCGCCCGGTCGGCCGCGCTGCGGAAGGCCTGCTCCAGCTCGCTCGCACGGGCCAGCAACTCCTGCGGGTCGTCCATCGACTCCAGCTCGAAGAAGCGGTCGCCGCCCTCGTCGCCGCCGGGCGCCCCCGGCTCGAAGAGCAGCCGCGCGGGACGCCTGGGCCGCTCCACCCGGCCGTCCCGCCCGCCGTCGCCCTCCCGGCCCGAACTACCCTGCTGCTCCTCGGACATACGCTGACCTCCGCCGATCCGTTCCGGTTCCCGACCCTCCATTGTCCCGCGTGCGCCCTACCCACGAGCCCGGCCCCGTACGCCCGCCGGCCCCGCCCGCCGATCCGGGCCGCCCTCACGGCCGCCACGCCACCCGGTGCTCCGCCAGGTGCGCCAGCACCGCGTGGTTGGCCTCCCAGCCGTCGGGGAACTTCACCGTCACGCCGAGGCGGACCGGGTCGGAGGAGGGGTGTTCGTCGAGGAGGTCGGCGACGCCCGCGCGGCAGACGACGATGCAGGCGTGGCGGTGGCGGGAGGCCAGCACGCACAGGCGGCCGGTCTCCAGGTGGAAGGCGGTGGCGTCGGGGCGGCCGGACAGCGGGTGGAGGACGACGGTGACGTCGAACTCCCGGCCCTGGAGGCGGTTCGCGGTGTCCACCGCCACCCCGGACGGCCCCGCGGGCACGCCCACCGCGGCGAGCGCCGAGCGGACGGCCGCGGCCTGGTCGCGGTGCGCGGTGCCGACCGCGATCCGGTCGGCGGTCAGCGGCGCGGGGTCGGGGCCGCGCTCGGAGTACGTCAGGCCGCCGCGGTCCAGCAGCCGCCGGACGACCGCGGCGACCGCCCGTACCGCCTCCGGGTCGGTGCGCGGGGTGTGCCGGGCGGGCAGCTCCAGCAGGCCCCAGCCGGACTCCGCGGCCTCGTCCAGCACCCGGTCCGGCCCGCCGCCCTCCCCCGGCACCCCGAAGACCAGCCGCCGGTCGCCGTGGCCCGTGCCGCTGCGGAAGGGGGTGTACGGGTAGAACGCGCGGGAGACCAGCGGCGCCGCCGACGCGGGCAGCCGCCACGACACCGGCAGCCGGTGCTGCGGCAGGCCCGGGTTGTGGGCCAGCAGCGTCACGACCGCGCTCGCCGACGGATCCCAGCTCAGCCCCGCCCACTGCTCGGCGCCGACCACGCTGAAGGGGTCGAGCTGGCCCGGGTCGCCCACGAACAGGGCGCGCTCGAACAGGCCCGCGACCTGGAGCAGCGCGTCCGACCGCATCTGGTACGCCTCGTCCACGATGGCGTGCCGCCACGGCTCGACGTCCTTGACGTACGCCCACTTCGCCGCCGTCGCGATCACCACGGCCCGGTCGCGCAGCTCGGCGACCGAGGAGGACTTCGCGATCCCCGGGTGCCGGTCCAGCGACGGGTCCGGGGGCGAGTCCGCGCCGTGCAGGCGGCCCACGGCGAGATCGGGGTCGGCGCTCGCGAGACGGTCGGCGAGGTCGTCGACCTGCGCGTTCGTCTGCGCGACGATCATCAGCTGCTCACCGGACGCGGCCAGTTCGCGGGCCGCGCGCACCACGAGGGTGGACTTGCCCGCGCCCGGCGGGGAGTCCACGACCACCCCGCGGGCGGTGCCGCTCATGGTGCCGGCCAGGATCGCCGCGGTCGCCGCCGCGGCCTCCGCCCCCGGGTCGAAGCGGTCGGCGGTGGCGGCGCCACCGGAGCCCAGCGTCACAGGAAGTCCTCCGCGGTCACGGTGTCGGGGGCCTCGGCCGGCAGCGGCTGTTGCTGCTGCCCGCCCTGGCCCGGCGGCCCCCCGTGCGTCCAGGGCGTCGCCTCCGGCTCGGGCAGCGCGGGTCCGCCGCGCGGGTCGTGCGCGAAGAAGGTGAAGGTCACGCGGTCGCCGGGGGCGGGGACGGAGCCCTCGCGAGGCGTCTTCCCCGCGCCCATGCCGCCGGTGAGCCGCACGGTGACGAGCCACTCGGCGGGGGCGGGCCCGTCCGCCGGGTGCGCCTCCCCGGGGCGGGGGCCCGGCACGGGGTGCGTCGGAGTGACGGCCACCAGGTCCGCGGTCTGGGCGGACTTCGCGTCCGGGACCGCGCGGAAGGCCCGCGTCCCCGGTTCCGCCTGCGGGAAGTCGGCCGTCACGAGCGTCACCAGCGGGCGGGGCATGGGGCGGCGCCCTTCCGAGTACGCCATCTCCACCTCCCGCACCGTGCCAGTGAACGCCTCGCCCGACAGCCGCCGCGCCGCCATCACCAGCGGATCGTCGAGCGCCTCCTGCGCGTACAGGCGGGCCTGGGCCGTCTCCCGCCCGGCGAGCTTCTGCGCCGCCGTCACCGCGTCGTCCCGCCGGGGCTGCGGCGGCTCCCCCGCGCGCAGCCGGTCACGGTGGCCGGTGAAGGACCAGCGGTCCCGCTTCCACCGCTCCGCGACGTGCGCGCCCTCGGGAAGCGCCCGCAGCAGGTCCACCCCGCGCCAGACGTCCTCCCACGTCGGCCGCAGCTGCGAGGCGACCAGCCGGCGGACGTCCGCCTCCGCGACCCGCATCGGGCCCGTCGCGCCCGCGGCGCGCGCCGCGTCGTAGCGCTCCAGGGCGGGCGCGAGGACGCGGTTGTCGAACACCGGGTCCGTCGCGGGGCCCGCGGGCGGGCTGAACAGCAGGCCGTCCGCGCCCCGCCCGGTCTGCGCGCGGGCCGCCGCGGCCGGGCCGTCCAGCCCCTCGGGCGGGTCGATCCAGCCGAGCAGCGCGCCCAGGTGCTGGTCCTCCATCGCGCTCTGGCCCGTCGCCCAGTGCCGGGTGAGCAGATCCGTCATCGCGACGAGCAGCGCGCTGCCGGGCGTACGGGCCCGCTCCGCGTAATGCGTCAGCCACCGCCCCAGCAGCGGCACCGGGACCGGCACCGGGTGCGGGGCGTCGGCGTCCTCGACAGTGCGCAGATAGCGGGTCGAGCGGCCCATCAGCCGCACGTACTCCAGGGCCGCGCCGTTCGGCACGATCACCTGCGGGGCGTCCGCGCACACCTCGGTCTCTTCCCGGTTGCGCGTCGCCGGCTCCGTCTCGACGTCGTCCGCGTACGCGTCCACCACCGGCAGGACCGCGGCGGCGAGCCCCGCGAAGAACGCGAACCGCTGCTCGCGGTCGAGCGGCTGCGGGACGACCAGGAGCGTCGGCTCGGCGCGGTCGGTGCCCACCATGGCGCCCAGCGGTGCGCCCGCCTCGCCGGCGGTCGTGAGCGGGACGAGGACGATCGGGCTCTGTGACAGGTGGCGGTGCCGTGCCGTTGCGGCGGGGACCGCCCGGCCACATCCTGCGGCTTCCGCCCGCGCCAGCACATTCATGAGGCTCACGCGGCCTCCCCGCGCCGGGGCTGCCACCTGCGGTGGGGGCGTGCCTGCGGGTGCGCGGGGGCTTGCCTACCGGTGCGTGGGGGCTGAGCGCGCAGTTCTCCCCCAGGGCTTCGCCTGGGAGGTACCCCCACGCGCCCCCAGGTGATTGCCACTTGCGGTGCCATGTCGCCCGTCCCCCGGTGGGGGCTGAGCGCGCAGTTCCCCGCGCCCCTAAAAACGCTCGTCCCGCCACGCGACAGCACCCGCCTCCGGAGCGGAGTCCTCGCCTGACCGGTAGGAGGAGGCTTCCGCCCACCGCGCGGGGTCACACACCAGGGGCGCGACCAGCCACCCGCCAGGGGAAGATCGCGAACCCCACCGCAAGGGGCAGGACGAAGCGAATAGGGGCGCGGGGAACTGCGCGACCAGCCACCCACCGGGGGAAGGTCGCGGGCGACGCCGCACGAGGCAGCCCGGAGCGCGGCGCAGGCCAGCGGGCTCATGATGCCGCCTCGGTGAGGGCTTCCGCGCGGAGGGTGGCGGCGCGGCGGAGGGCGCGGACGGCGGGGTCGTCCGTGGGGGTGTCCGGCGGGGCGAGGGCGGCGGCGCGGACGGCCTCCAGCGTGGTGAGGGCTCCGAGGTCGGCGCGCAGGGCGCGGCCCAGCGCCTCGACGGAGTCCGCCGCGCGGGCCCGCTCCCGGCAGTGGAAGGCCAGTTCGCAACTGGACAGGCACTCGGGGGCGTACGCGGCGGGCACGGCTTCGACGGAGGCGGCGAGGTCGGGGCGGGGGGCGGCGGGGTCGAAGGTCGTGCCCTCGGGGAGCAGCGCCGCGATCTCCTCGATGCGGGTGAGGCGGGTCAGCTGCCGCCGGGTGACGGCGAGCTGCTTGCGGACGTCGACGCTGTCCGCGGTGGGGAGGTTGGAGAAGTCCTTGGGGCAGACGAGCAGGATGTCGCTGCGCGTGCGGCCGGGTTCGACCGCGTCGAGCGCGAGGACGTACACCGCGGCCTGCCGTGCGGCGGCGCCGACCTTCATCGCGTCGGCGGCGCCGTCCAGGATGGGGAAGGACTTGATCTCGACGACGGTCCAGACGCCGTCCGGGGCGACGGCCACCGCGTCGGGCTCCAGGAAGACCGTGGAGCCGGCGACGTCGAGGGCGAGCAGCGGGTGGTCCAGCAGCGTCCAGCGGCCGCGTGGGGCCTCGGCGAGGGCGATCCGGGTGCGGGCGGTGCGGCCCTCGGGTCCTGCCGCGGCGAGGTCGGGGACCTCGGCGCGTTCCCCGTCGGCGCCCAGCAGCCGCAGCAGTTCGGCGCAGCCGTCGGCCTTGACGCGGGCCTCGAAGGCGTGGCCGCGGGAGAAGGCGAAGCGGGACTGGCCGAAGCGGGCGGGCGCGCCCAGCGCTTCGGCGACGGCCCCCTTGTCGACGCCCGCGGCGTCCAGCAGGGAGCGGCGGCGGCAGCCGGGGTTGGCGGCGAGGGCGGCGAGCGCCCGCGCGTCGAGCGGCCGGGCGGCGGTGTCGGGGCCGCGCAGCACGGCCAGCCGCTCCCGCAGTGTGTGGTGCGTAGTGCTCACCCGCGCAAGTGTGGCACCCGGCTACGACAACCGGCCCCCGGCTCCGCCCGTCGCGCGGGTCGCGACACCGGCCGAGCGCCCCGGCCACGGACGACCGCACCCCCACCGAGCACCCCGACCACGGACGACCGCACCCTGCCGAGCGCCCCGGCCGCTGACGGCCGCGCCCCGCCGGCAGGGCGGAACACGGCGCGGGGCCCGCCGGACGGTGTCGTCCGGCGGGCCCCGCGGCACGCTCTTCCTATGCTCTGCTGGGCTCGCTGCGCCCCTGCGCCTGTGTGCCGTCCGGATCGGCGCCCGGGTCCGGACCCGGATCCGGGTCCGGGTCGGCGGCTGCTTCCGCGGGCTCGGCCGGCGGCTGCGCGGGCGTGGCCGGGCGCGGGGCCGGGACCTTCGCCGACGCGGCGGGCTCGGCGGTGGCAGCCACAGGGGCCGCGGCCGCCGCCGGGCGGAGCTTCGCGTGGTAGTGGTCGAGCAGCCGCAGCGCGGGCCTGGAGAGCAGGAAGCCGACGCCCATCGTGGCGACGCCCGCGGCCGCGTCCATGAGGTAGTGGTTGGCGGTGCCCATGACGACCATCGCAGTGGTCAGCGGGTAGAGCACGCCGAGGACGCGGACGAAGGTGTTGCGGCCGTAGCGGAAGAGCATGATGCCGCACCACAGCGACCAGCCGACGTGCAGGCTGGGCATGGCGGCGTACTCGTTGGTGAGGTGCCCGAGGCCGCGCGGGGCGCTCGCGTCGGTGCCCCACCAGCCGTAGCTGCCGTACTGGGCCATGGTGTCCATGAAGCCGTGCGCCCCGGGCAGCAGCCGGGGCGGCGCGGTGGGCACGGTCGTGAAGCCGACCAGGCCGATGAGCGTGGAGATCATCAGCCAGGTGCGGGCCTGCCGGTAGTGGGTGGGGCGGCGCAGCCAGAGCCAGACCAGGATCGTCGGGGTGACGATGTAGTGCATCGACGCGTACATGAAGTCCGCGGGGACGCCCAGGAAGGCGTGGTGCGTGAAGAGCCGGTTGAACCAGCGCTCGGGGTCGAGGTGGGTCAGCTGTTCGAAGTGCAGGATGTCCGCACCGTGCTCGACAGCGTCGTCCACGTCACCGCGCACCAGCAGACGCGCGCCGGAGTACAGCGCGTAGACCACGGCAATCAACGGCAGCTCGGTCCACCAGCGCAGCCTGCCGCGGTAGGCGGCAGCTCGCGGCGCGGCGGCGGTGATCGTCATTGCGGGCGTCTCTCCAGGTTCTCCGAAGGCCGCGGGCTGCGGTCATGGACTTGTGACGTACCCTCTACCGTACGACGTACGGTAAACCGTACGCACACCGCCCCGGCAAAAGCGATGAAACCCCGAGTTTATGCGGCGTTCAGCGCTCGTACGGTGTTCAACCACCCAGCGCGGGGGGTAAGCATGCACCGCGGAGGACGCGGTGAGGACGCTCCGGGTTGCCCTCCCCGCCCCGCGTGATCGCGAAGGACGTGAAACAGACAAGCCGATGTCCGCCACCCAGCCGGTCCGCCCCCCACGGCGCCGTGCCCCACGCAACTCGCTCAACCCCGACCGTATCCTCGATGCCGCGCTGACCCTGCTGGACCGCGACGGCGCCGAGGCCTTCACCATGCGCGGCCTCGCCCAGCAGCTCGGTGTCGGCACGATGGCCGTCTACTCGCACTTCCGGGGCAAGGACGAGATCAGTGACGCCGTGGCCCAGCGGCTGCTGGACACGATAGAGCTTCCGCAGGGGCGTTCCGGCGATCCGCGCAGTGAATTGCGCGAGGTGTGCCTCGGGGTATATCGGCTGTTCACCGATCATCCGTCCGCGCTGGAGCTGCTGGCCGGACGGCCGCTGCGCGGGGACGACGCGATCGGCCTGATCGACCGGATGCTCGCGCTGCTCCAGCAGGCCGGGCTCGGCCACGAGGACGCGGCCCACGCGCACGTGGCGCTCATGCAGTACACGGTCGGCTCCGCGCTGTGGAACACCCGGCGCTCGCGCGCGCTGGGCAAGGAGGGCGTACGCGAGCGGGTGCTGTCCACGATCGCGGCGCTGGACCCGGACACCTACCCGGCGCTGGTGGCCCTCGGGCCGGAGCTGCTGTGCGACCGCAACGAGGGCACCGCGCAGTACGAGTACGGGCTCGACGGCCTGCTCTGCGGCCTGCTCCCGCGCGCCCGGCGGGCCTGACCCCGTACCGGGGCGGTCCGGCCCCGCGGCCCCCGGCGGGCGCGCCGCGCGCGTCTGAGCGATGATGGGATTTTCCGTTCTTCGCACGACACGAGAGGCCGCACCGCATGGCTGCGCGCATCCTTCTGGTCCGCCACGGCCAGACGGAATGGTCCCTGTCCGGCCGCCACACCGGGCGTACCGACATCCCGCTGACCGACGAGGGGCGCCGCACCGCGCGGCTGCTCGGCGAGCGGCTCGCGGGCGCGCCCTGGCACGGCCTGCCCGGCACCGAGGTGCGCACCAGCCCGCTGGTGCGGGCGTCCGAGACGTGCGAGCTGGCGGGCTTCGGCGACGAGGCCAAGGAGTGGGACGCGCTCCTGGAGTGGCACTACGGCGACTACGAGGGCCTCAAGCCCGCCGAGATCCAGGCGCTGCGCCCGGGGTGGCTCATCTGGCGCGACGGCGTGCCGAACGGCGAGTCGCCCGACGACGTGGCCGCGCGCGTGGACGAGGTGATCGACCGGGTCCGCTCCGGCCACCACGACGTGCTGGTCTTCGCACACGGCCACGTGCTGCGGATGCTGGGCGCGCGCTGGCTCGGCCTGCCGCCGTCCTTCGGCGCCTCCCTGCGGCTGGAGCCCGCGTCGTTGTCGGTGCTGGGCTGGGCCTACGGGCAGCCCGCCGTCGAACGCTGGAACGACACCGGCCACTTGGGCTGAGAGCGCACGGTCCCGGCGGATCGGTCCGGGCTGCCGGGGGAACAGCGGCGGGACCGGGTAGCGTTCACAGGGCGGCGCAGCCGCGACCGACGGTCCGTATCCGATGGAGGCTTGATCATGGCAACCACCCGCACCGCTACCACCCAGTGGCAGGGCCCGCTGATGGGCGGCGCAGGCACCGTCTCGCTCGACTCGTCGGGCGTCGGCAAGTACGAGGTCTCCTGGCCCTCGCGCGCCGAGGAGGCCAACGGCAAGACCAGCCCCGAGGAGCTGATCGCCGCGGCCCACTCCTCCTGCTACTCGATGGCGCTCTCGCACGGCCTGGCCGGTGCGGGCACCCCGCCGGAGAGCGTGGAGACGCAGGCGAACGTCACCTTCCAGCCCGGTGAGGGCATCACCGGCATCGTGCTGAAGGTGCAGGCCCGCGTGCCCGGCCTGTCCGCCGAGGACTTCGCGGCCGCCGCGCAGAACGCCAAGGAGAACTGCCCGGTCAGCAAGGCGCTCGCGGGTGTGAACATCACCCTTGAGGCGGAACTGCTCGGCTGAGCGGCGCACTTCAGCGGCGGGTGACGCGTATCGTCCAGTCGCCCGCCGCGTCGCGCCGCTGCACCCGGAAGGTCACGCCGGACGCCTTGTCGGTGTACGCCTGGCCCGCGGTGAAGGGCGCGTCGTTCAGGGAGTTGAAGGCGCCGCTGCTGAAGTCGCAGGCGGAGGTGCCGGGATGGCCGTCGAGGACGGTGACCGGGCCCTTGCCGGAGTCGACGTCGGTGCGTACGCGGTAGGCGAGTATCCCCTGCCGGCAGGCGTCGTTGTCGTCGCCGACCGCGGCCCGCGCCTCCAGCACGAGGACCCGGGTCGGGCCGTACGGGACGACGACGGCCTTGCGCCCGCCGGGCACTTCCACGGGGCTGAGCGTGTACGTGTCCGCGCCGCGCGCGGTGACGCAGGAGATCTGCCGGTCGGTGAGCCAGCCGAGCCGCCACTTGTGCCAGGCGAAGAGGTCGCCCTGCAGGCCCCAGTCCAGGGACATGGTGTCCCACTGCCCGGCGAGCCGGTCGGTGCGCGGGAAGTCGTCGGCGGAGTAGAGGTCGGGCAGTCCGAAGGCGTGGCCGTTCTCGTGGCTGAGGACGCGTGAGCCGGACTGGTCGTGGCCGTATATCAGCGAGACCTTGTTCAGCTGGGCGCCGTCGTCGGTGGTCGCCGCCGAGGCGCCGGTCCAGGTGACCGACAGCACCGCCTCGTCGGCGGGCGGGCCCGCGTTGGGTGTGACCAGGACGTTGACCAGGTCGTAGCCGCGGAAATCTATGCTCTTGTCGGCGGCCCTGAGCAGGTCGCGCATCATCGCGGTGTGCGCGTCCCACCCGTAGCCGCGGCCTATCCCGTACGCGCTGAAGGGCCGCGGCATGCGTATCCAGCGCAGCACCGGGGTGGACTCGTAGTCGAGCCGGCCGTACGAGGCGGTGGCGTACCACTGCCTGACCGCCGGGAAGAACTCGGCGTAGCGCTCGGCCGCGCTGTACGGGGCGTGCGCGTCGGGGAAGTCGATCAGCAGGGTCAGGGCGCGCACGGTGCCGGTGGACGGGGCGAACTCCGCGTCCGGGCCGCGGGCCGTGGAGTCCGGGAAGCCCTCGGACATCGCCACGCCGGGCACAGCCCGCAGCGCGCACGGCCGGGCGGCGGGCGGGGAGGCGGGCAGCGCGGGCGGGCCGCCGCCGGCCGACACCGAACTCCCGACGGCGAGCATCCCCGCGGCCCCCAGCGCCGCGAGCCGCACCCCGCGGCGCAGCCCCCGCACGGCGGCCCCCCGCCCTCCGCCGGAGGGGCCGGGGCCGCCGGGGAGGCCCGGGAGGCCGGGGGCGTCAGGCATCGCGGGCGGCCTCCCCTGCGCCGGTCGCGCGCTGGGTGACCCTGACCGCCCAGTCGCCGTCCGGCTCGCGGCCGGTGACGGTCACCCGGACGCTGCCGTCGGGCAGCGCCCAGGACTCCCCCACCCCGAGCGGCGCGTCGGCCAGCGGCGGGTAGACGGAGGTGGCCGCGCACGCGGAGCTGCCCGGGTGGCCGTCGACGACGGTGACCGGCCCGTCGCCGGACTCGCGGTCCGCGCGCACCCGGTAGAGCAGCACGCCGGTGCGGCACGCGTCCGCGTCGTTGCCGGTACGCGTCCGGGCCTCGACCGCGAGCACGCTGTCCGGGCCGGTGCGCAGCACCAGCAGCCTGGTGCCGCCGCCGGGCGACTCGTCGGGGGCGAGGTCGTAGTAGGACGTGCCGGGGCCGGCGACGCAGCCGACCTGCTCGGGGCGCAGCCAGCCGAGCTTCCACTTGTGCCAGGCGAAGGGTTCGGGGGCCAGTCCGAACTGGCTGCCCATCAGGTCCCAGTCACCCACCTGGGTGTCCCAGTCGGCGGTGCTGCCGGCCGGCGGGCGGTCGTAGAGGTCGGGCAGGTCGAAGACGTGGCCGGTCTCGTGGGCGAGCACGTTGCGGTCGGGCGGGTGGCGCTCGAAGACGGTCACCAGCCGGGCGAGCGGGTTGCCGTCGAGGGTCACGGGGCGGGCGAGGTTGACGACCTTGGTGGCGTCGGAGTCCACGCCGGGCGCGTCCGGGTCGGCGACGAGGTAGACGACGTCGTAGCCGCGGAAGTCGACCGCCGGGTCGGCGACGGTCAGCGCGTCGCGGAGGTAGGCCGTGCGGTCGGCGGCGCGCCAGTCGCGGTTGATGCGGTACGCGGTGGCCGAGCGCGGCATCGTCAGCCAGCGGTCCTCGGTGTGCAGGTGCAGCCGGAAGCGCCCGCCGGAGGCCGCGGACCAGAACCGCGCGGTCGCCGGGTAGTGGTCGGCGGCCACCTGCGCCGGGGTGAGCGCGGGCGGGGAGTCGGGGAAGGACAGGAAGACCATGAGCGCGTTCACGTCGCCCTGCGCCCGGGGGTAGCCCGCGGGCGGGGTGCCCGCCTGGACGGCGCCCGCCGGATCCACCAGGCCCTCGGAGTGGTGGGCCGCGGTGCGCGGCAGCAGGCACGCGGCGACGGGCGCGGCGTGCGCGGCGGGTCCGGTGCCGAGCGTCCAGGCGACGATCGCGCCCAGCACGCACGACCCGGCGGCCAGCGCACGCGCCCCGCGCGGGCGCCCCGGCGCGTCCGCCGCGGCACGCGCGGAGCGGACGACGCCGCCGCCCGGCGTGTCGCCTGCCGGAATGCCTGACCGCCGCACATGGACCTCCGGGGAGGGTTCGTGGGCCCGTTCGGGACACCTCGTCCACTCTGCGGGGTTTTGCGGTGACATGCGGCGTTCGGCTGCGCCGGCCGGGTGGCGCACGGGGCCGCGCACGGGCCTCCGGAGCCGAACACCCGCACGGCGGGCGGCATTACGTTCCGTGACGGTGACGGGGAATCGGTCAGGACCGTCACCGATTCGCGCAGAAACGGTCGGTGCGCCGGAGCGCGTGCGGAGAATCACCACGGCGACGCTGGATCGCCCGCTCCGCCAGCCCATATGATCGCGTGCGAGACGAGCGCGACACGGGGAGCAGGCCATGGGCGGACCCGCGGGCGGCCCCGGCGTCGACCCCGACAGCACAGCACAGGTCATCACACAGAGTCACACGTCTGCCCCACGCCCACGCGGCACCGCAGCTCGCGACGAGGCCGAGCTGCGCGACTACCGGGCCGCCTTCGCCGTGGCGAGGGCCGCGATGGCGCTGGTCTCCCCCGAAGGCGACGTGCTCGCCGCCAACCCGGCGCTCGCCACCCTGCTGGGCGCCGCACCCGAGCGCCTGGCCGCCGTCGGCGCGGGCCCGCTGCTCGGCCTGGCGGGCGACCCGCACGCCCGAGCCGCCTTCCACGACGTGCTGACCGGCCGCCGCGACAAGCTGCGCTGCACCCGCCGCATCACCCGGCAGGACGACGGGGGCGCGCTGCTCGCCGAGATCACGCTGTCGCGCACCGGCGCCCGCCCGCTGCTGCTGACCGTCGAGGACATCGGCGAACGGGACGCGCTGCGCGAGCAGTTGCGGCATCTGCGGATGCACGACCCGGTCACCAGACTGCCCAACCGGGCACTGTTCTTCGAACGCCTCACCGACGCGTGCGACAGCGCGGCGGGCCGCGGCGCGGGGCGTATCGGCCTGTGCTACCTGGACCTCGACGGCTTCAAGGCCGTCAACGACACCCTCGGCCACCGGGTCGGCGACGAGCTGCTCGCCGCCGTCGCCCGCCGGCTCCAGGCCTGCGCCGAGCCCGGCGGGCACCTCGTGGCCCGGCTCGGCGGCGACGAGTTCGCGCTGCTGGTGCGCGACTCCACCGGCACCGGGCAGGCGACCGCGCTCGCCGAATCCGTCCTCACCGCCCTCCAGCAGCCCTTCGACATCGCCGGGCAGCGGCTCGCGGTGTCCGCGAGCATCGGCGTCGTCGAACGCGAGGCCCCCGGCAGCTCCGCCACCGGACTCATGCAGGCCGCCGACACCACGCTGTACTGGGCCAAGGCCGACGGCAAGGCCCGCTGGACGCTCTTCGACCCCGAGCGCAACGAACACCGGATGACCCGCCAGGCGCTCAGCCGCACCCTGCGGCAGGCCGTCGAGCGCGGCGAGTTCGTCCTCGACTACCAGCCGCTGATCGCCCTCGACACCGGCGAACTGCGCGGTGTCGAGGCACTGGTGCGGTGGGAGCACCCGCACTTCGGACGGCTGTCGCCGAACCGCTTCATCGGCCTGGCCGAGGAGGACGGCTCGATCGTCCAGCTCGGCCGCTGGGTGCTCGCCGAGGGCTGCCGGCAGGCGCGCGCCTGGCAGCTCGCCCACCCCGACGCCCCGCCCGCGGTCAGCGTCAACGTGGCGGTGCGCCAGATGTGGGACTCCGACCTGGTCGCCGACGTCGCCGCGATCCTCGACGAGACGGGCCTGCCGCCGCGGCTGCTCCAGCTGGAGCTGACCGAGTCCGCGCTCATGGGCTCCGCCGGGCGCCCGCTCCAGGCGCTGCACGCGCTGCACGAGATGGGCGTGCGCATCGTCATCGACGACTTCGGCACGGGCTACTCCAACCTCGCCTACCTCAGCCGGCTGCCCGTCTCCGCCCTCAAGCTCGACGGTTCCTTCGTGCAGGGCTTCCGCTCCGCCGAGCACCCCAACCCCGCGGACGAGACGATCGTCGAGGCCCTCGTCCAGCTCGCCCACCGCCTCGGCCTGACGGTGACGGCGGAGTGCGTGGAGAACGCGGAGCAGGCGGAGCGGCTCCGCCGTATCGGCTGCGACACGGGTCAGGGGTGGCACTACTCCCGGCCTGTCGCGCCGGAGGCGATCGCTCGGCTCATCCGCTAGCGGGGGCCGCTGCTGCGCAGGGCGGCAACCATCAGGGGCGCGTGGGGGTACCTCCCAGGCGAAGCTCTGGGGGAGAACTGCGCGACCGGCCACGGCGGCGGGAAGGTCGCGCGCCGCCGCGAGTGGCACCCCCGTGCGCCGCCGGGCACCCCGAAGGGGCCCGCATCCTCGGGGGGAGGGAGGACGCGGGCCCCGGGGTGGGGCCGACCGTTTTCCGGCCGGCCCCCGGAGGGATCAGCAGGAACCGAGGTCCTGCCAGACTCCCCATTCACCGGTCGTGCCGGGCTCCTCGTTGGTGGTCCACCACTTGGCCTGCCACTTGTGGCTCTTCCACGAGACCTGGTTGCCGCCGACGTAGACGGCCGAGGCCGACCAGGAGGGCAGGGTGCAGGTGCCGCCCGGCGGAGTGGTCGGGGGCGTGGTCGGAGGAGTGGTGGGCGGCGTCGTCGGCGGGGTCGTCGGCGGCGTCGTCGGCGGAGTGGTCGGCGGGGTGGTGGGCGGGGTCGTCGGGGACGAGCAGCCCGAGGCCGAGCCCTTCGTGGCCGCCACGATCTTGTTGAAGAGGGTGGCCGCCGGGTCCAGGTCGAGCAGCGAGTACATCATCGAGCCGGCGAGCCCGTGGCAGTGCGCGTAGTCCGCCTTGGCCTGGATGGCCTGGGCGCCGAGGCCGGTCCAGAACTCGTTGCCGTTGTAGAACCAGTTGGACTGCGTGGCCGGGTCGTAGAAGGTGTCGGCGGGGTTGTCGACGACGCCGGTCAGCTCCTTGTAGTACGCGGTGCCCGCGACCTGGCTGATGCCGCGCGCCTGGGACGGCCCGGAGGCCGACGAGTAGAGGCCGTGGTTGCTGCCCGCGCTCACGCCGGTCCACCCGCGGTAGTACGTCGGGTAGCCCATGGTGATCTTGTTCGCCGGGAAGCCGCCGGGGATGCCGTACGCCGAGTTGCCGCTCGTCCAGGCCGTGATGGCGTGGTCGACGCTGTACTTCTCGGTGCCCGGGGCGACCGGGGTGGAGGGGTCGCTCGGCGACTGGTACAGCGGGTCCTGGAAGTTGGTGGGCCCGGTGGCGTCCCAGGCGCCGTGCATGTCGTACGTCATGATGTTCGCGTAGTCGAGGTACTGGCCGATCTTGTCGGTCTCGATGTTCGCGATCTTGTCCTGGCCGGACGGCATCGCCGCGGTCAGCAGCATCTTCTTGCCGCCGTTGGCCGCGCCGTACGCGTCCAGCTCGGTGCGGAACTCCTGGGCCAGCTTGGTGAAGTTGGCCTTGTCGTTCGGGCTGTAGTGGTTGCCGACGTGGCCGTTGGGCGAGCCCGGGTACTCCCAGTCCAGGTCGAAGCCGTCGAAGATGTTCGCGGCCGCGCCGGTGCCGCCGTAGCCGCCCTGCACGGGGAGGTTGCCCTTGATGAACATGTCGATGCAGGAGCTGACCAGCTTCTTGCGGCTGGCGTCGGTCGCGGCGGCGTCCGAGAAGTACTTGGAGTAGGTCCAGCCGCCCAGCGAGATGACGATCTTCAGGTTCGGGTACTTCGCCTTGAGCTTCTTCAGCTGGTTGAAGTTGCCGACCAGCGGCTGGTTCCAGGTGTCGGCGACGCCGTCGACGCTGATGTCCGACCCGAAGGACTTCTGGTAGTCGGCGAAGGCGTCGCCCGCGCCGTCACCGGCGTTGGGGTTGCTCTCGTTCGTGGAGTCGGACGCCTTCGTGGCCTCGAAACAGGTGAGGTTCGTCGGGTCGATGTTCTCGAACGAGTAGTTGAGGATGTCGAGCTTGCCGGCGATGCCCTCGGTGTCGAGGTTCTTGGGGTAGAAGGCGTTGCCGTAGATGCTCCACTGGTCGTAGTAGGCGATGTTGACACCGCCACTCGACGCTGCCGCCGCCGCGGCGGGCTGGGCCGCCGTCGAGGACGACTCCGCCTGGGCGGTGCCGAGTCCGCCGACGAGCGCGGTGAGCGCGCCGAGGGCGAGCGCGGCGCTCGTGGCCGCGGCCACGAACGCTCTCTTCCTGGACTGCACAAGAACCTCCGGGGGGAGAGGGAGGAACAACAGGGGGCTGCGGGGTATGGATAGTCCCCTGATCAAGTGCACGTCAATGGTCTGAACCAAAGCCAGGACTAGACCAATTTCCGGCCCGGCGCGGCCCGTTGTCAGTTCACGACATGAGCAAAGCCGCTCGTCAGCCGGGTGACGAGCGGCTTTGACCCTGTGTGATGTTCAGCCCCGCGGTCGGTTCGGCGTTGGACCACCGGGTCGCGAGTTACCGGCAATTAACTCGCGGAGACGTCTTTGGGGAACCCGTACGCGTCCGCGATGAGGTCGTACGAGCGCAGCCGGACGTCCGGTGTGTGCGCGTTCGCGGTGATCACCAGCTCGTCCGCACCGGTCCGCGCGACCAGCTCGTCCAGCCCGGTGCGCACCGTCTGCGGGTCGCCGTGGATGACGTTGCCGGTCCAGGACGACAGGAACTCCTCCTCCGCGGGGCTGAACGGATACGCCGCCGCCTCCTCCGGCGTCGGGGTCAGCCCCGGCCGGCCCATCCGCAGCCGCAGCATCCCCAGCGCGCCGGCCATCACCTGGCGGCGGGCCTCCTCCGGATCCTCGGTCGCCAGCGCCGACACCCCGATCGAGGCGTACGGGCGGTCCAGCACCTCCGAGGGCCGGAAGGACTCGCGGTAGAGCGCGAGCGCCGGGATGGTGTTGTGCGCGGAGAAGTGGTGCGCGAAGGAGAACGGCAGCCCCAGCGCCCCGGCCAGCTGGGCGCTGAAACCGGACGAGCCCAGCAGCCAGATGCTCGGCCGGTCCGGCGACTGCACCCCGCCCTCCGCGCTGCCCTGCACCGGGCCGGGCACCGCGTGGATCCGGGAGAAGCGGTGGCCGGGCGGGAAGTCGTCGTCCAGGAACCGGGTCAGCTCGGCGAGCTGCTGCGGGAAGTCGTCCGCGCCCTCGTGCAGGCCCTCGGTACGGCGCAGCGCCGCCGCCGTCGCCCCGTCCGTGCCGGGCGCGCGGCCCAGGCCCAGGTCGATCCGCCCGGGGGCGAGCGCCTCCAGGGTGCCGAACTGCTCGGCGATGACCAGCGGCGCGTGGTTGGGCAGCATCACCCCGCCCGAGCCCAGCCGCAGCGTGCGGGTGTGGGCCGCCAGGTGGGCCAGGATGACCGCGGGCGAGGAACTGGCCACACCCGGCATCGAGTGGTGCTCGGCCACCCACATCCGGTGGTAGCCGCGCGTCTCCGCGGTCCGGGCGATCTCCACGCTGGTGCGCAGCGCGTCGCCGGCCGTGAGCCCGGCCCCGACCCCCAGGAGGTCCAGCACCGACAGCGGTACGGGCGCGCTGCCGCGGACCACCCCGCGGATCCCGTGCCCGGCGGGGCGCCGCTCCCGCCGCCCGCCACCGCCCGTACGGCCGTCCGTCCCGCCGTTCCTACCGCCGTCCGCTCGGGCCTGCTCGTCACCCACGGCCGATGCCTCCTCGTTGCTCCTGCGTGCCGCTCGTGGCACTCGGCCCGCGCGCGCCGGGCGCGCGGAATGCTCCGGAAAAGGACAACCGGAGTGACCGCGGGGTTGTTCCCGGCCGGAAATCGCTGCATCCGGAAATCGGGCAATGCCGTCGGCATATGCCAGACAGGCCCCTTCCTGCATATACGGCTGCGGTCACGGGAAGAACGCGCCAACCTCCTCTTCCCATAACGGCTTTGGGGCTATCGTGGAAACCGGTCGGACTGCCGGCTCCACCCACATCCGGGCACGAGCCGTGACCAGCAGCGACGACCGGGACGCAAACGGTCACACCTGCAGGGGGCTACCGTGGCGCTTGAGCACCGACAGACCGCGCCGGTCTACGCGGTCCAGCACGCCTTGCGCGTACTGGAAGCCGTCGACGCGCACCGGCACGGCGTCACCGCCGACCAGCTCGCCAAGGAGATCGGGGTACCCGTCGCGTACCTCGGCCAGCTCCTCGCCATGCTGCGACGCGAGCGTTATCTCGGATTTCTGCCCGGCGGCGGCTACGTCGTCGGCGAGTCCCTGGTGCTGCTCGGCGCGGCCAACCACGACGACGCCCTCGCCGAAAAACTCCAGGCCATTCTCGTCGAGCTGCGCGACGAGGTCGGCGCGGCGGTCTATTTCAGCCGTTACGACGACGGCGAGGTCAACATCATCGACTTCGCGGCCGGTCCCGACGCCCCCAAGGTCAACGAGTGGGTCGACTTCCGCTCGGCCGCCCACGCCAGCGCCGTCGGCAAGTGCCTGCTCGCCCAGCTCGACCACAACGGGCGGCTGGAACACCTCTCCCGGCACCGCCCCGCCCGCCTCACCTCCCGCACCGAGATCGACGACCGCGCGCTGCTCACCAAACTGGAGCGGCAGCCCGCGAGCGTCCCCACGCTCGACCTCCAGGAGTACGCGGTCGGCACGGTGTGCGCGGCGATCCCGGTCACCATAGGCAAGACGGTGGCGTGCCTGGCCCTGTCGATGCCGCTCGCCAAGGCCCACCGGCTGCGCCCCGCCGTCGACACCCTCAACGAGCGGGCCGCGCCCGTCCTGCTCTCCATGAGCATCTGAGCCGCGCCCGCGGGTCCCCCGGAAGAGTGGTCATCGGCACCCCTCCGGAGGACGTATAGTTGTCCTCGTTGCGCCGCTAGCTCAGTTGGTTAGAGCAGCTGACTCTTAATCAGCGGGTCCGGGGTTCGAGTCCCTGGCGGCGCACCACCGAGGCCCGTACGCACTGCGTACGGGCCTCTTTCCCGTACCCGGCTCAGGCCCAGTGGGCGGGACGGGCCAGGCCGTCCGGAAGGCGGGTCGCCGCGTCACCGGCCGCCCCGCCGAGCTGGGTGGCGGTCACGAACAGCGCGCCGCGCAGATCCGCCGCCCGCAGATCCGCGCCCCGCACGTCCGCGCCGATCAGATCCGCGGACCGCAGGTCCGCACCCCGCAGATCCGCGCCCACCAGCAGGGCCCCGCGCAATTCCGCGCCGCGCAGATCGGCGCGGCGCAGCCTCGCCCCCGCGAGGTCGGCGCCGCCCAGCGCGCGGGCCCGCGGAAAACGCGCGCGGGCCAGCGCGGACGCCTCCCGCAGCACCGGCACGACCCGGGCCCGCTCGGCGGCCACGTCCAGCGCGAGCAGCTCGTCCGCGCCGCCCAGGCTCAGCGCCTCGACCCGCTCCGCCGCCGCCGCGGCCGCCGGGTGCAGCCGCTCGGCCGCGGGCAGCGCCCGCACATCCGCGAGGTAGCGCAGCAGCTCGTGCAGCTGCCGCACGACCGGCAGCACCGCGAACATCGCCCGGCCACCGTCGGCGGCGTCGCGCCAGTCGCGCCCGCCGAAGGTGTGCCGGGAGATCTTCTGGCCCGCACCGAAGCAGTCGTACGCGGTGCAGCCCGCGTAGCCGCGGTCGCGCAGCCGGTCGTGGATGCCGCACCTGTGCGAGCCGTCGAGGTGTTCGCACGCCTCGCCGGGTGCCTTGTCCCGCGGGAAGTCCGCGGAGCGCGTGAAGGCGAGGGCGACGCAGCACAGCCCGAAGCACTTTGCGCAATCCGCGCGCAGATCCCCGACGTCCACGTCCAGCCCCTCTCGTCACCCGCCCCCTATGGTGCCGCACCCCCCGCGGTGCCGCGCCCACCGCGGGTGCCGCACCCTCCGCGGGTGCCGCGCCCACCCTCCGGGCTGCCCCCTCCCGCGTCCCGGGACCTTCCCCCCGGTGGGGGCTTGTCGCGCAGTTCCCCGCGCCCCTAAAAACGCTCGCCCTCGTCCCGCAAGAGGCACCCCCCGCAGGGGGAAGCGCCCGAAGGGCTCGCGCTTGCGGCGCGGGGCAACAAACCAGGGGCGCGGGGGGGGACCCCCAGGCGAAGCTCTGGGGGAGAACGGCGCGACAAGCCCACCGCCGGGGGAAGGTCGCGCGTGCCACCGCAAGGGGCAGCCCGGGGCGCTCCCCCGGTTACGCGCCCGGCAAGGCGCTGGGCTTCAGCGGCGTGTAGAGCCACGTCGTGAAGAAGGTGCCGAGGTCGCGGCCGGAGAGCCGCTCCGCGAGGGCGCGGAATTCGGCGATCGTGCCGTTGCCGTAGCGGTGCTGCGCGGGCCATGCGCGCAGGAGGGCGCGGAACGCGGGGTCGCCGATCGTCGTGCGGAGGGCCTGGATGGCGACGGCGCCGCGGTCGTACACCGCGTCGTCGAACTGCTTGTCCGGCCCCGGGTCGCCCGGCTTCACCGTCCAGAAGGGGTCGTCGGCCGGGTAGGAGTCGTACGTCTGGCGGGCGGCCTGCTGGGTCGTGGGGCCGCCCTGGTGCTCGGCCCACAGCCAGCTGCCGTAGGTGGCGAAGCCCTCGTTGAGCCAGATGTCGGACCACCGCTCCAGCGAGACGTCGTCGCCCCACCACTGGTGGGACAGCTCGTGCGCGACGGTGCCGTTGCCGTCGGCGGTGGCGAAGACGGAGGGGCTGTAGAAGACGCGGGTCTGCGCTTCGAGGGAGAAGTGCGAGGGGACGTCGGGGACGTAGCCGCCGGCCGCGTCGAAGGGGTAGGGCCCGAACCAGGTGCTGAGGAAGTCGATGATGTCGGCGGTCTGCTCGACGCCCTTGCGGGCGTTCGCCGCGGTGGTGGCGGGCAGCGCGGTGCTGTAGGCGTTGATGACGGGCACGCCGGTGCGGGTGCGGCTGTGGGTGATGTCGAAGTGGCCGACGGCGAGCGTGGCGAGGTAGGTGGCCTGGGGGGCGTCCTGCCGCCAGTGGTAGCCGGTCCAGCCGCCCGCGGTGTGCTGGGAGACGAGCAGGCCGTTGCTGATGGCCTGCTCGCCCTCGGGGACGCGCACGGTCACGTCGTAGGTGGCCTTGTCCAACGGGTGGTCGTTGCTGGGGAACCACCACCAGGCCGATTCGGGTTCGTTGGCGGCGACCCCGCCGTCGGCGGTGCGCTGCCAGGACGTGAAGCCGTAGCGCTGCACGCCGGAGGGCACGCCGGTGTACGTGACGGTGACGGTGAAGGGGCGGCCGCGCGGCAGGGTGCGGTCGGGGGTGACGACGAGTTCCTGCTCGCCGCTGGTCGCGAAGTGCGCGGGGCGGCCGTCGACGGTGACCTTGCCGACGGTGAGGGCGAAGTCGAGGTCGAAGGAGGTGAGGCCCTGCGTGGCGGTGGCCCGGATGGTGGCGGTGCCGGACAGGGTGTCGGTCGCGGGCTGGTAGCGCAGGTCGAGGTCGTAGTGGGAGACGTCGTAGCCGCCGTTTCCGTACGTGGGGTAGTACGGGTCGCCGATGCCGGGGGCGCCGGGTCCGGCGGACGCGGCGGACGCGGGGATCACCAGCAGGTAGCCGAGTACGGCGGCGGTGGCGGTCGCGAGCAGACTCTTTCGCACCGAGTGTCCTCCCGTGCGGGACGTGATGGGCTGACAGGGACACGTCGACCGTAGGGAGCCGACCCCGCTCCCGGCCACCCCATCGCCCCCATCTGTCGCAGAAACTTCACCCGGCGCAACACATGACGCCCCGTCGGGCCCGGATGACATGCCGTCACCCGCGCGGGCCGGGAACCCCGCCGCCGTCCGGGCCGTTCCGGGAGGGAGCGGTGTCGATCACCCGGGCGTAACGCGGGCGTCACGGGTACGGGCGGATAGGTTCACCATGTGAAGATTGTCTGGTTGAGGAAGGCCCTCCTGCGGGTGGAGGGCGAGTATCTGGCCCGCCTGGGTCTTTCGCTGCCGCTGGCCACCATCGGGCTGGTCGTCGTCGCGGACCTGATCGCCGGCCGGGACCACTTCCTCACCCCCGGCATCGTGGTCGCCCCGCCGCTCGCCGCGATCACCGTCAGCTGGCGCAAGACGGCCTTCGTCGGCGTGCTCGGCCTGTTCGTGCAGGCCGCGCTCGCCCCGTACGACGGCATCACCGACATCCCCGACCACGACGTCTTCTTCGGCCAGGCCTTCGCGTACGCGCTCGTCAGCCTCTTCAGCGTCTACATCGCGTGGCGGCGGGAGACGGGCGCGAAGGCCTTCACCGCGATCGCGTCCGTCGCCGAGGCCGCGCAGCACGCGCTGATGCGCCCGCCCGCCCCGCGGGTCGGCCCGGTGCGGCTCGCCGTGCGGTACGTGTCGGCCGCCGACGCGGCGCAGATCGGCGGCGACCTCTACGCGGTGCTGGAGACCCCGCACGGGGTGCGGGCGCTCATCGGGGACGTGCGCGGCAAGGGCCTGGCCGCGGTGCAGACCTCGGCGGTCGTGCTCGGCGCCTTCCGCGAGGCCGCGTTCGACGAGGGCGGGCTCGACACGGTGGCCCGCCGGGTGGACACCAGCGTCGGGCGGCACGTCAGCACCGGGGACTTCATCACCGCGCTCTTCGCCCAGTTCGACACCCCCGGCTCCGTCGAGCTGCTGCACTACGGGCACGTGGCGCCGCTGCGGGTCGCGCGCGACGGCGCAGTCGAGACGCTCGACCCGCCCGAGCCGTGGGCGCCGCTCGGCCTCGCCGACCTCGTGCCCGGTGACGCCGGGCCGGTCGCCTGGCGCGTGCCGCTCACCACGGGGGACGTCCTGGTGCTGTGCACGGACGGGGTGATCGAGGCGCGCAGCCCGCTCGACGGCACGTTCTACCCGCTGGCCGAGCGGGTCGGGCCGATCGTCGCCGCCGCCGAGCACGATCTCGACGCCGCGGTCGAGCGGGTCTTCGCCGACCTGCTGCGGCACGCGGGCGGCTCGCTGTCCGACGACGTGGTGCTGCTCCTGCTGGCCCCGCAGCCGCGCGCCCTCCCCGTCCACCCGCCGGACCCGCCGCTGCCGGGCTGAGCCGGGCGGGCCCGCCGCGGGGTCAGGCGATGCCGTAGCGGGCGGCGATACCGGCGATGACGAGTTCGAGGCCGTCGGCGAAGTGGGCGTCGTAGTCGGCGAAGATCTCCGCGCCCGCCGCCGCGGACAGCGGGAAGTCGGCCATGGCGCGGGCCCGTTCGCCGATGTCGAAGCCCTCGCGGCGCTCGTCCGGCATGGGCTGCACGCCCTGCTCCTCGATGACGAAGCCGAGCGTGTAGAGGTAGCTCGTCGAGGTCGCGCGGACGGCCTGGGTGAGGGTGAAGCCCGCCCCCGTGAAGAGGCTCAGGATGGCCTCCATCTCCTTGACGTGCTCGTTGCCGGTGAAGCGCGAGCCGCTGAAGACCCGGGCGCCGTCGCGGTGGCCGCGCAGCGCGTCGCGCAGGCCGTGGTTGGCCTTGCGCAGCCGTTCCTGCCAGGTGTCGGCGGGGTCGAGCTCGGCGCCGGCGACCATGCGCCGGTACATCTGCGTGGCCATCTCGTCGAGCAGCGCCTGCTTGTCCTTGAAGTGCCAGTACAGCGCGGGCGCCTTGACGCCCAGTTCGCGGCCGATGGCGCTCACCGTCAGGCCGTCGAGCCCGACCCGGTTCAGCAGGTCGAGCGCGGCGTCGGCGACCCGCGTGCGGTCGAGGGGGACTCGGGGGGTGGCGTTCACGCTTGACAGTTTAACGCCGTTAAGGGCAGCCTGGGAGCCGAGCAATTTAACGACGTTAAGGAGTGGACGGCATGGGGGACCACATGGACGTGGACGTACTGGTGGTGGGCGCGGGCCCGTGCGGGCTCGCGCTCGGCGTCGACCTCGCCCGGCGCGGGGTGGACGTGCTGGTCGTCGAGCGCGGGGCGGGGCTCTCCCCCGGCTCGCGCGGCAAGGGCATCCAGCCGCGCACGATGGAGGTCTTCGACGACCTCGGCGTGCTGGACGCGATCCGCGCGGCAGGCGGCACCTACCCGCTCGGCGCGGTGTGGCAGGACGGCGCGATCGCCGACCGGCGGCCGATGTTCGACCCGGCCGAGGCCGACGAGTCCTCGCCCTACACCGAGCCGTGGATGGTGCCGCAGTGGCGCACCCAGCAGATCCTGCTGGCCCGGCTGGAGGAGCTGGGCGGCACGGTCGCCTTCGGCCGCGAGGTCACCGGCCTCGGCCAGGACGCGGAGTCGGTGACCGTGCGCTTCGCCGACGGCGGCGCGCTGCGGGCCCGTTACGCCGTCGGCGCGGACGGCGGGCGCAGCGCGGTGCGCCGCGCGCTCGGCATCGCCATGACCGGCGAGACCGTCGACCCGCAGCCGCTGCTCGTCGCCGACGTCCGGATCAGCGGGCTGGACCGCGACCACTGGCACATCTTCCCGCCCGCCGGCGACACCGGCTTCATGGTCGCCTGCCCGCTCGCCGGGACCGACGACTTCCAGCTCGTCGCCCAGTTCGCCGAGGGCACCCGGGTGGACCTGTCGCCCGAGGCCGTCCGCGCCCTGGTCGCCGCCCGCTCGCACCTCGCACCGCAGGACGTCACCGCGCTGTCCTGGGCCTCCGACTTCCGCCCGCGCGCCGCCCTCGCCGACCGCTTCCGCGACGGCCGGGTCCTGCTCGCCGGGGACGCCGCCCACGTCCACTCCCCGGCGGGCGGCCAGGGCCTCAACACCAGCGTGCAGGACGCGTACAACCTCGGCTGGAAGCTCGGCGCAGTGCTGAACGGCGGCGCCCCGGCCGCGCTGCTCGACACCTACGAGGAGGAGCGGCGCCCGGTCGCGGCCGACATGCTCGGCCTCTCCACCCGCATCCACCGCGGCGAGGCCCGCCGCGGCGCCGCCACCCGCCAGCTCGGCCTCGGCTACCCCGCCTCCTCCCTCACCGCCGAGACCCGCCCCGCACCCGGCCCGCTGCGGGCCGGGGACCGCGCCCCCGACGCCCTCGTGTCCGGCACCCGTCTGCTGGACGCCTTCCGCGGCCCGCACTGGACGCTCCTGACGACCGGCGAGGACGCCCCGCCCGCCTACGGCCCCGGCGTCTTCCTCGTCCGCCCCGACGGCTACGTGGGCTGGGCCGGCGCCACGGAGGACGGCCTCGCCGCCTACACCGCGCGGGTGGGCGCCCCGGAGCCGGTCCGGGTGCCGCTCGCCGTCTGATCAGCGGGTCGCGCGTTCCAGGGCGAGGATCACCGACTCGTACGGCTCGCCCGTGGCGCGGGCCATGCCGACCTCGCACATGCGGTTCGCGCACAGGTAGGCGCCGTAGGAGCGGGCGGTGACCTCGTCGGCCTCGGGGCGGGTCGCGGACGCGGTCAGTTCCTCGTGGAGCATGCCGCGGTCGCCCGCGAAGCCGCAGCAGCCCGCGTCGACCGGGGTGACGACCTCGCGGGCGAGGGCCGCGGCGACGGCGGCGAGGGCGGGGACGGGGGCGCCGAGGTGCTGGGCGGAGCACGTGGGGTGGAGCACCGCGGAGTCCAGCGGGGCGGTCACGGTCAGGCGGGGCAGGACGTGCTCGGCGGCCCACACCGTGGAGTCCAAGACGGTCAGTTCGCGGTGCAGCTCGCGGTTGGCCTCGGTGAGGTACGGGACGACCTCGGCGGCCAGGCCCAGCGTGCAGGACGTCGCGTCCACGACGAGCGGGAGCCGCCCGCCGCCCGTCCACGCCCAGGCGTGCTCGACGACACGGTTGGCCATCAGCGCGTTGCCCGCCGCGTAGCCCTTGGAGTGCCAGATCGTCGCGCAGCAGGTGCCCGCGACGTCGGGCGGGATCCACACCGGCAGGCCCGCCCGCGCCGAGACGGTGACCAGGGCGCGCGGCAGCCAGCCCGCCCCCTCGTCGGCGGGGCCGAAGACCCGGTTGACGCACGCCGGGTAGTAGACGGCGGTGGCGCCGTCCTTCGCGGTACGGGGCAGGGCGGCGGGCGCGGCGCCCGGGATCTCCGGCAGCCACTCCGGTATCAGCTCGCGGCCCGCCGCCCGCCGGGCCAGCGAGGTGGCCGCGGCCAGCGGACGGTCGCCGACCCGGTTGCGTACCGCGTCGGCGGTGGCGACCGCGCCGCGGGCGGTGCGCTCGCCCGTACGCCAGTGCCGCGCGGCGGACGCGGCGGCCCGCTCCTGGGCGCGGCCGTGCCGGGCGTGCCGGAAGTCCTTCATCATCGCGCCGGTGTCGATGCCGACCGGGCAGGCGAGCTTGCAGCTCGAATCCCCCGCGCAGGTGTCGACGGCGGCGTAGCCGTACGCGTCCAGCAGCGCGCCGAGGACGGCGGAGTCGGCGCCCTGGCGCAGCATCTCGCGGCGCAGCACGATGCGCTGGCGCGGGGTGGTCGTCAGGTCGCGGCTGGGGCAGACGGGTTCGCAGAAGCCGCACTCGATGCACGGGTCGGCGACCGGCTCGATCGCCGGGATGGTCTTCAGACCGCGCAGGTGGGCGCGCGGGTCGCGGTCCAGGATCACATGCGGGGCGAGCACGCCCCCCGGGTCGAGCAGCGCCTTGATCCGCCACATCAGCGCGGTCGCCGCCGGGCCCCACTCCTGCTCCAGGAAGGGCGCGATGTTGCGGCCGGTGCCGTGCTCGGCCTTCAGGGAGCCGTCGAAACGCTCGGTGACGGTGCGGCAGAAGTCGGCCATGAAGGCGCCGTAGCGTTCGACGTCCTCCGGCCGGGCGGCGTCGAAGGTCAGCAGGAAGTGCAGGTTGCCGTGCGCGGCGTGACCCGCGACGGCCGCCTGGAAGCCGTGCCGCCGCTGGAGGGCGAGGAGTTCCTCGCAGGCCTCGGCCAGGCGGCCGGGCGGCACGGCGAAGTCCTCGGTGATCAGGGTGGTGCCGGACGGGCGCGCCCCGCCGACCGCCGTGACGAACGCCGTCCGGGCCCGCCACAGCGCGGCGATCCGCTCCCGGTCGCGCGTGAAGCCGCCGTAGCCCTCCCCCGCCGGTACGGGCGCGACCAGGCCGAGGTCGGCGCACACGTGCCCGGCGGCCCGCTCGTACGCGGCGAGCTGCGTGTCGTCCGCGGCCCGGAACTCCACGAGCAGCGCCGCGCAGTCCAGCGGCAGCCGCGCCCATTCCTTCGGCACGCCCGGCACCGCGGTCACCGCGCGCAGCACGTTGCCGTCCATCAGCTCCACCGCCTCCGCGCCCGCCTGCGCGAAGTGCGGCACGGCGGCGGCCGCGGCGGGCAGCGACGGGAAGAACAGCAGGCCCGCGGTGGCGGCGGGACGCAGCGGCAGCGTCCGGTAGACCGCCTCGGCGACGAAGCCGAGGGTGCCCTCCGAGCCGATCATCAGCCCGCGCAGGATCTGCACGGGGCTGTCGGCGTCCAGGAAGGCGTCCAGCCGGTAGCCGTTGGTGTTCTTGACCGCGAACTTCTCCCGGATGCGGGCGGTCAGCGCGGCGTCCGCCTCGATCTCGTCGCGCAGGTCCAGCAGGCCCTGGTAGATGTCCGGCTCGGCGGCGGCGAGCGCCGCGTCCGCCTCCGGGTCGGCGGTGTCCACGACCGTGCCGCTCGGCAGCACGACCGTCAGCGAGGCGACCGTCCGGTAGGAGTCGCGGGTGGTGCCCGCGGTCATCCCGGAGGCGTTGTTGGCGAGGACCCCGCCCACGGTCGCCGCACTCGCACTCGCCGGGTCCGGCCCCAGCACCCGCCCGTACCGGGCCAGCGCCGCGTTCGCACGGGCCAGCACCGTGCCGGGCAGGATGCGGACGAGAGTGCCGTCCGCCTCGGCGTCCACACCGGTGAAGTAGCGGCGGACGTCCACCAGGATGTCCTCGCCCTGCGCCTGGCCGTTCAGACTCGTGCCCGCCGCCCGGAAGACCAGGTGGCGGCGCTCGGACCGGGCGAAGCCCAGCAGCCGTACGACGTCCTGCACGCTCCGGGGCACCACCACCGCCTGCGGCACGAAACGGTAGGGGCTCGCGTCGGACGCGTACGCCACGAGGTCGCTGACACCCGTCAGGACCCGGTCCTCGCCCAGCAGCCGGACCAGCCCGGTCCGCAGTTCGGCGGGCGTGCCGCCCGCGAGCGTCTCCGCCACCCGGTCCGGCGCGGCCTCCCCCGCCGGGTACGGCCGCAGCGCGGCACCGCCCTTCGGTTCCAGCACGGGCATCGGGACCTCCTCGGCGGGCGGCCCCTCAGGGGCCGGACCAGGCGGAGAAACATTCCTTTCACACCTTCCGGCGAGGATATGCGCGCAGATCGCCCCCCGCGCGAGCTTCACCCCCTCCCCCCGCCGCCCCGCCCCCCCGGTCTCCGTCCTGCGACGGAGGCGGAAGCGCCGGTCAGCGGCAATACTCAAGCCCGGAGCCGGTCCGACGGGGGAAGGGGAACGGCGTGCACATACATCTGCCGGACGGGTGGGACTCACCCACGGAGCGCCCCGACACGACGGCGCCTCCGGCGCCGCCCTCCCACCCACCGGGCGCGGAGGCCACTGGCGCCCTGCCCGCGCCGGGCGGCTCGCAGGGGGACGCGGAGCCCCGCCCGACCGGTACGGAAGCCGCACGCGCCCTGCCGGGCGCAGGCGGGCCCGCTGCCGCGGCGGGCGGCTCGCGGGAAGACGCGAAGGCCCGGACCAGCCCGGGGGCCGCGCGCTCCGCGCCGGGCGCGGCCGGGGCCGGCACGAGCCGCCCGCACGGGCGGCCGGAGAGAGCGGCAATCCACGCGCCCGGCGCGGAGGGCACGGGCGCCCTGCCGGACGCAGCGGGCGGCTCGCAGGGAGAGGTGGAGTCCCGCCCGCCGAGCCCCGAGGCCGCGCACACCGCGCCGGACGCCGCCACAAGCCACCCGCAGGGAGACGCGAGGCCCCGCCCGACCGGCGCGGAGGGCACGGGCGCCCTGCCGGGCGCGGCCGGGGCCGGCGTCGCGGCGGAGGGCGCCGGGGGCGCTGCCGTACGGGTGTTGGCCGGGGTGTTGGTCGGGCTGGGGGACGGGCTCGACGACGGGGGCGAGGAGGACGTGGCTCTGCGGGAGCTCGCCGCGCGGTTGCCGCGGTTGGTGCGGGTCGCAGCGGCGGGTGTGCTGCTCGCCGGGGAGGACGGGGAGCTGCGGGTCGTGGGCGCTTCGTGCGAGCCCGCGCGGCTGCTCGCCGGGCAGGGGCTCGGGCCCGACAGCTTCCACGAGGGCGCGGAGTCGGCCGCCGCCGACCTGGACCGGGGGCCTGGCGGCCTCCCGCCGGAGTACGTACGGCGGGTGCTGCGCGCGGGTTACCGCGCGGTCCTCGCGCTGCCGCTGCGGCACGGCAAGGAGACGGTGGGGGCGCTCGTCCTCTTCCGGGCGGCGCCCGGACCGCTGGACGCGGACAGCGCGGAGGTCGCCCGCGCCCTCGCCGGGGCCGCCGCGCTCGGTGTCCTCCAGCGGCGGACCCGCCGCCACCAGGCCCGTCTGGCCGCCCAGTTGCAGACCGCGCTGGACACCCGGGTGCCGGTCGAGCAGGCCAAGGGGCTGCTCGCCGAGCGCTTCCACATCTCGGTGGACGCCGCCTTCGACCTGCTGCGCACCCACGCCCGCGCCCAGCGCCTGAGGGTGGCGGACCTGGCCCTCGCCCTCCTCGCCGGCACGGCGACCGTACCCGGCCCCTCGTAGCGGCGCGCCGGGCTCAGATCCGGCCCGTGGGCACCGGGCGGTCGGTGAAGGTGAGGCGGCGGCGGCCGGCGGCGGGGCCGGAGGGTTCCAGGTCCTCGCGGAGGAGGGTGAGGCCGGCTCGTTCGGCGACGCGGCGCGAGGCGGTGTTCTCGACCAGCAGCCGGGCCACGACGGGGCGGGCGGGTGCCACGGCCGCCGCGCACACCAGGGCCTCGGCGGCGACCTCGCCCGCGAGGCCGTGTCCCCACGCGGCCGGGGTGAGCCGGTAGCCGAGGTTCCAGACGTCGCCGGCGGCGTGGGACACCCCGCCGGTGCCGATGATCTCGCCCGCCCGCACCGGGCAGCCGGGGATCTCCTCGGCGAGCGCGAGCGCCCAGTAGCCGAGTCCGTGGTCGCGCCAGCTCGCCTCGGCCCTGCCGATCATCCCGGCGGTCGTCCCGGCGTCGGTGTGGCGCCCCTCGGGCAGGTGCGCCCACGTCCCCGGGTCGCCGTACACCGCGTACACCCCGGCGAGGTGTTCGCCGCCCAGTGCGCGCAGTTCCAGCCGCCGCGTCCGGTGCCGCCGGAAGGCCACCGCCACGCCGCCCATACCGTTCCCCGATCCGCTCGACGATCCGCTCGACGTAATAGTCGTAAAGCCTCTTTGAGTATTACACACCCGGCCCGCCGACGGCGTTGCGCAGGCGGATCGCGCTGAAGCCGAGGGTCGTGGCCGTCACCGTCGACCGGAAGTCGTGGAGGGTGGGCAGGACGCGGAGCTGGATGCCCGCGTCCTCGTGGAGGCACGCGCTCGCCCCCGCCGGGCCCGAGGACGAGGTCCCGGTCGGCGCGGGTGGTGCCGGGGACCGTCCAGGCCATCGCGCGCGGGCACTGCCGGGGGAATCAGTACGGCCCGGACGTACGCCTCGGGCTGCCGCGCGGTGGCCGCGACGTGCGGGCGGAACACGGTGATCGTGGGGTCTTCCGAGAAGTGCAGGACCTCTCCCGGGCAGAGGCGCATCGCACCGTTCTACCGCCGCTGCCCGCCCGGTTCACGCGGCCTTGTGGGAGCCGGTCAGGGCCGCGTAGACGACGACGTTCGCCGAGTAGGCCTGGGCCGTCTCGTCGAAGGCGCCGCCGCAGGTGATGAGGCGCAGTTCGGGGCGGCCCGCGGAGCCGTAGACGCGGTCGGCGTCGAAGTGGGCCTTCTCCTCGATCTCGACGGCCTCGACGGCGAAGTCGGCGACCGTGCCGTCGTCGCGCGTCACGGAGACGATCGCGCCGCGCTTGATCGTGCTGAGGCCGTAGAAGACCGCGGGCTGGGTCTCGGTGTCGACGTGCCCGACGACGAGGGCCGCGCCGGCCGCGCCGGGGGCCGGGCCGCCGCGGTACCAGCCCGCGACGTCGGGGGTGGAGTACGGGGGCGGGTCGACGGCGCCGTCCTTGAGGCCGCGGGCGACGAGCCGCGCGTGGATCCCGACGGACGGGATGTCGATGCGGGTGGGCAGCGCGTCGGGCAGCGGCAGGTGCGGGGCGTAGACCTGCGGGGGGCGGTCGGCGGCCGCGGCGGCCAGGTTGCGGCCGGCGGGCGGCGCGGTGCCGCCGGGGAGGTGGCCGCCGTGACCGAGCAGCCAGGCCGCCAGCAGGACCAGGCCGACCACCGCGGCCGCCCAGGTCCTGCCGCTCCCGGCCGGGCCGGCGCCGTTCTCGTCCGCCCCCTCCGCCATGCCGTTCAGCCGCGGTCGGCGCTGCGGGCGGCGGTACGGCGGCGGTGCAGGACCAGCCCGGCGAACCCGGCCGCCGCCACCGCGCCGGTGACGAGCAGCGGGCCGGTGCTGGTGCCGGCGGCGGCCGGACCCGCGGCGAGCTGCGCCGGGCCGCCGTGGGTGACGATCTTCGCGGTGCCGCCGCCGCCCGCAGGGACGGGGTTGACGGGCGTCAGCGGGTTGTGGCCACCGCCGCCGCCCGCGCCGCCGCCCCCGCCGGTGGTGACCGTCACGGTCGCGGACGCGGAGCTGGTGGAGCCGTTGCACTCGACGGAGACGGCGTAGGAGCCCTCCGTCGCGTCGGACTTGATGAAGGCCGTACCGTCCCAGCCGTCACCGGCGGGCGCGAGCGTGACGGCGTCCACGAAGACCTCGGCGCTGGCCTGCGCCTTCGCACCGGCCTTGCAGGAGGCCTTGAGGTGCAGGTTGACGACCCCGCCGGGCGCGACCGTCGCGGGCGAGACGTCCATCCCGGAGGCCGACGACGCGGCGGAGGACGAGGAGGACGACGAAGACGACGAGGACGAGGACGCCCCACCTCCCCCCTCGTCCGCGAGTGCCTGCTTCGGCAGCCCGGTCACACCGCCCAGGGCGAGCACGCCGAGAGCACCGGCGGCGGCGATGACGGGCATTTTCAGACCAAACATGGGGACCTCCGCTCGGCCGGGGCGGGGACTCGCACCCGGTGTCTTCGAAGATCCCCGCGGGCCCCCGGCTTCGCACGCTCGGGGGTCCATCAGGGTGACACGAACACTACGGAACGTGACGTGGAGCGGAGGGTCAGATCTCGGCGACCAGATCGGCGATCGAGTTCACGACGTACGACGGCTTGAACGGGTAGCGCTCGATGTCCGGCACCGCCGTGAGCCCGGTGAGCACCAGGAACGTCGTCATGCCGGACTCCAGCCCGGCCAGCACGTCGGTGTCCATGCGGTCGCCGATCATCGCGCTGGCCTCGGAGTGCGCGCCGATCGCGTTGAGCCCGGCGCGCATCATCAGCGGGTTGGGCTTGCCGACGAAGTACGGGTCCCGGCCGGTGGCCTTGGTGATGAGCGCGGCCACCGAGCCGGTCGCGGGCAGCACGCCCTCGGGCGAGGGGCCGGTCTCGTCGGGGTTGGTGGCGATGAAGCGGGCGCCGCCGCGGATGAGCCGGATGGCCTTGGTGAGCGCCTCGAAGCTGTAGGTGCGGGTCTCGCCGAGGACGACGTAGTCGGGGTCCTGGTCGGTCAGGACGTAGCCGACGTCGTGCAGCGCGGTCGTCAGGCCCGCCTCGCCGATGACGTACGCGGTGCCGCCGGGGCGCTGGTCGTCCAGGAACTTCGCGGTGGCGAGCGCGGACGTCCAGATGTTGGCGACGGGAACGTCCAGGCCCATCCGGGAGAGCCGGGCGTGCAGGTCGCGCGGGGTGTAGATGGAGTTGTTGGTCAGCACCAGGAAGGGCTTGCCGGAGTCCTTGAGCCCCTTGAGGAAGGCGTCGGCGCCGGGGATCGGGGTGCCCTCGTGGATGAGCACGCCGTCCATGTCGGTGAGCCACGAGTCGATGGGCTTGCGGGTCGACACCGGTCGGTCTCCTGTCGTCATGGCCTGCGTGGTGCCCCAGCGTAACCGGGGCGGGATTGCCCCGCCCCGGCTGTCTCGGCTGCTGGGCGACCTGGCGGGGTGTCAGCTGCCGGTCGCGGACTGCCAGGCGTCGACGTAGGTGGTGAGGTTGCTGTCGATGTCGTTCCAGTCGGGGGTGAAGACGTCCACCCCGGACATGATCTTCTGGAGCTCGGTGGCGTTCTTGTCGGTCGCGTGGACGTCGCCGCGCGAGGAGAAGCCGCCGCCGACGGAGGAGACCTCCTGCTGGACCTCGGGGGTCAGGAAGTAGTCGAGGAGCTTCTTCGCCGCGTCCGCGTGCGGGGCGTTCTTCACCACACCGGCCGCGTACGGCAGCGCGAAGGTGGTGGGCTTGCCGGTGCCGGTGGCAGCGGGGAAGAAGATGCCCTGGTTGGGCATGGACGCCATGTCGGCGTAGTTCATCTGGACGTCGCCGTTGGCGACGAGCAGCTCGCCCTTGTCGACCTTGGACGCGAGCTGGCCGGTGGAGGCGGACGGGCCGACGTTGTTGGCCTGGAGCTTCTTCAGGTAGTCCATCGCGGGCTGCTGCCCGCCGAAGTCGTGCATGGCCTTGATGACGACCGCGGTGCCGTCGCCCGCGACACCGGGCGTGGAGTACTGGAGCTTGTTCTTGAACTTCGCGTCCAGCAGGTCGTCCCAGGTCTTCGGCGGCTGCGGCAGCTCCTTGGTGTTGTAGATGAAGCACAGGTAGTTGTTGACGATCGACACCCAGCGGTTGTCGGCGCCCTTGTCGGCCGCGGCGACCTGGTCGGCGCCCTTGGGGGTGTACGTGTCGAGCAGGCCCTTGGTGTCGGCCTGCTGGATGAACGGCGGCAGGGTCACGATCAGGTCGGCCTTGGTGTTGGACTTCTCCCGCACCAGGCGCTGCACCATCTCGCCGGAGCCGCCCTCGACGTAGTTGACCTTGATGCCGGTGGCGGCGGTGAAGTCCTTGAAGACCTTGTCGTAGAAACCGTCGCCCGCGTCGCTGTGCAGGCCGTCGGCGCTGTAGACGGTGACCTCGGTGGAGGCCTTGGCACCGTCCTTGCCGCCCTTGTCGGAGGCGGAGGACGAGCCCCCGCAGGCGGCCAGCGTCAGCCCGAGGGCGAGCGCGCCGGCGACGGCGGCGAGCGGAGTGAGGGTACGGGGACGGGGGTGTGCGCGCATGGCAGGTCGAACTCCTTGCCGGAACGTGGTGAACAAGAGGGGAGGGAGAAGGGGTGACGGGAGGGGTCAGCGGTGGTCGGCGCGCGAGCGCACCCTGCCCAGGGCGAGCAGCACGACGAGGGTGGTGAGCATCAGGGCGACGGCCAGGGCGGCACCGGTGAACAGGGAGCCGCGGTTGGTGGCCGCGTAGACCCGGACCGGGAGCGTCGTCCAGTCCGGCGGGTAGAGCATCATCGTCGCGCTCAGCTCGCCCATCGACAGGGCGAAGCACAGCGCGGCGGCGGCGCTCAGCGAGGGCAGCAGCAGCGGCAGCTTCACCGTGAGCAGCACCCGCAGCGGGCGGGCGCCCAGCCCCGCGGCGGCCTGCTCGTAGGCGGGGTCCAGGCGGGCCAGCGCGGCGGTCACCGACTGGTAGGCGAAGGCCGTCACGAGCACCGCGTGCGCCAGGATCACGATCCGCCGGGTGCCGTTGAGCAGCAGCGGCGGCTGCGAGAAGGCGACCAGCAGCGCGAGTCCGACGACGACCGAGGGCACCGCGACGGGCAGCATGAACAGCCCGTCCAGCACCCGCCGCCCCCGCCCGCGCAGCCGCTCGGCGGCCAGCGCCGCCCAGCCGCCGGTCAGCAGCGCGAGCACGCTCGCGGCCAGCGCCGTCCACAGGCTCGTGGTGAGGGCGTCCAGCGAGTCGCCGCCGGTCAGGTCGCGGTAGTGGTCCAGCGTGGGGTGCGAGGGCAGGGCGCCGCTCCAGTTGCCCGCGAAGGACGCCGCGAGGACGACGGCGAAGGGCAGCGCGAACAGCGGCAGGAAGAGGACGAAGAACAGGACGCGGGCGGCGGTGCGCCCGGCGCGGCTATGCACCAGCACGGCGGGCTCCTCCGGTGGCACGGGCGAGGGCCGCCCGGTAGAGGGCGTACAGGGTGACCGACAGCACGACGCACACCATCGCGACCGCGCACGCGCCCGGGTAGTCGCCGTCGAGGATGGCCTTGCTGTAGACCATCAGCGGCAGCGTCGTCACGCCCTTGGCGCCGGTGAAGAGCACGATGCCGAACTCGTTGAGGCACAGCACCAGCACCAGGCTGCCGCCCGCCGCGAGCGCGGGCACCGCCTCGGGCAGCACGATCCGCCGCACGATCCGCGGCGCCCGCGCGCCCAGCGAGGACGCCGCCTCGATCTGCGCGGTGTCCAGCCGGGTGAAGGCCGCGAGCAGCGGGCGCATCACGAACGGTGTGAAGTACGTGATCTCGGCCAGCAGCACGCCCCACGGGGTGCGCAGGAAGTCCACCGGCCCGGTGGCCGCGCCGGTGACGTCCGTCCACAGGCCGTTCGCCATGCCGACGGTGCCGTAGACGAACAGCAGCGCCAGGGTGATCAGGAAGGACGGGAAGGCGAGGAAGACGTCGATGAAGCGGCTCAGCGCCCGGCTGCCGGGGAAGGGCACGAAGGCGATGACCAGCGCCAGGAAGAAGCCCAGCAGCAGGCACCCGGCGGTGGAGGCGCACGCGATCCACACCGTGTTCCACAGCGCCTTGCGGAAGGACTCCTGCGCGAACAGGTGCCGGTAGACGCCGAGGGAGTGGCCGCCGGTGTCGGGCGAGAAGGACTGCTTGGCGACGAGGTAGAGCGGATAGCCGAAGAAGAGCGCGAGCGCGGCGAGCGGGGGCAGCGCCCACGCCCACGGCCTGAGCGCGGCGGCGCGCTCCCACCGCGCCCTCCCCACCGGGGCCGCCGGGGCCGCCGTCTCCCGCACCCGGGTGCTAGCCATGGTCGGCGCCGCCTTCCGCGGTCATGCCCGCGGGCAGCAGCACCGCGTCCTGCGGGTCGAAGGCCAAGGTGACCTCGGCGCCGGGCCGCGGCGGCTCACGCAGATCGCCGACGTCGGCGTGCAGCGCGGTGCCGTACGCCTCGACCAGCAGCCGGTGGGTGTGGCCGCGCCACTGGACGGCGGTGACGGTGCCGCGCAGCACGTTCGGGCCGCCCGCCTCCGCGAGCCGCAGCGCGTGCGGCCGTACGCACACGGTCGCCTGCGCGCCGGGCGCGGGACCGGAGACGGGGGCCGGGTCCACGCGCAGCGCCGCCGGGCCCAGCCGGTACGTGCCGTCCGCCGCCGCCGTGACGGGCAGCAGGTTGGCGTTGCCGACGAACGTCGCGGTGAAGGCGGTGCGCGGGGTGCGGTAGAGGGCGTCGGGGGTGTCGCAGTCCTGCAGCCGGGCCCGGTCCAGGACGGCGATACGGTCGGCGAGGGTGAGCGCCTCGATCTGGTCGTGGGTGACGTAGAGCATCGAGACGTCCGGCAACTCGCGGTGCAGCCGCGCGAGTTCCGCGAGCATCCCGGAGCGCAGCGCGGCGTCCAGCGCGGACAGCGGCTCGTCGAGCAGCAGCACACCGGGCCGGATCGCGAGCGCGCGGGCCAGCGCGACCCGCTGCTGCTGACCGCCCGACAGCTCCCGCGGGTAGCGGCGCGCGTAGCCGCTCATCCCCGTCATCTCCAGCGCCTCGCCGACCCGCGCGGCCGTCTCGGCCCGCGAGGTGCGGCGGGCCCGCAGCCCGAAGGCGACGTTCTGGTCGACCCGCAGATGCGGGAAGAGCGCGTAGCTCTGCACGACCATCCCGATCCCCCGCCGGTGCGGCGGCAGCCCGGTGACGTCCCGCCCCCCGATCAGCACCCGCCCGGCGCTGGGCCTCACGAACCCGGCGACCGCCCGCAACGCGGTGGTCTTCCCCGACCCGGACGGCCCGAGCAGCGCCATCACCTCCCCGGGCTCGACCGTCAGCTCCAGCCCGTCCAGCACGGTGTTCCCGCCGTACGTGACACTGACCCCCTCGAACCGGATCCCGGACCCGCCCCCGCCCGAAGGCGAGCCGGCCTTCCGGGCGCCCCTCGTCGCCCCTCCGGGCGCGGGCTTCGCCCCCTCGGGGCCGGCGGCGTTCTCCGCCGACACCTCGCCGGAGGCGGTGCCGGCGACCACGGTGGCCGCAGCAGCGTCAGCCGCGGGCTGCCCGGCCGCCGGGGCGGGGGCGTTCTCCGCCGCGGGGCCGGGCACGGCCGGGGCGGACGCCGAAGACCCGGACGCGGAGTCCACCGCCGACGCCCCGCCGGAGGCGAGGGTGGGGGTCGGGTTGGCGGGTGGGGTGCTGTTCGTGGGCATGTCAGTGCTCCCGCAGCAGGGCGGGGAGGTCGGCGACGGAGGCGAGGACGTGGGTCGCGCCTGCCGCGTGCAGCTGGTCGGCGGTGTGGGCGCCGGTCGTGACGCCCGCGGCCACCGCCGCGCCCGCGCGCAGGGCGCTGCGGACGTCGGAGGCGGTGTCGCCCGCGGCCGCGACCTGCCGTACGGCCCCGGTGCCGGTGCGCAGCAGCGCGGTCAGCACCATGTCGGGGTGCGGGCGGCCGCGGCCCGCGTCGGCGGGGCAGAGGGTGAGGTCGGCGAGGTCCTGCCAGCCGAGGGCGGCGAGGATCGCGTCCTGCGTGGTGCGGGCGAAGCCGGTGGTCAGGACGACCTTGCGGCCGTCGGCGCGCAGCTCGCGGACAGCGTCCTCGGCGCCGGGCAGCGGCGCGCACAGCCCGCTGTCGACGAGTTCGGCGTAGGCCTCCTCGAAGGCGGAGTTGGCCGCGCGGGCGCGGTCCTCGGCGCCGAAGAGCGCGCGGAAGACGGTGATCTTCGACTCGCCCATCGTGGCCCGCACGTAGTCGAGCTGCCGCTCGTACACCTCGCTGCCGGGCTCGACGCCGAGCCGCCGGACGGCCCGGGAGAAGGCCTCCTCGACGAGGCCGCCGTCGGCGACCGTCGTACCGGCCATGTCGAGGACGACGAGCGTGACGGGCGGCCGCGCCAGATCGGCGGCCTCGCCGTCGTACGGGGCGGTGCCGGGCGCGGTCGCCGCCGGGTGCGGGGCGCCCGGGGTCGCCGGGCTCTCAGGAATCTCGGAGGTCATCGTGCTCACCAGCCCATCTCGTCCGCGCTCGCCTCGCCGATGGCCGGCGAGCAGGTCATGCCGCGCCCGCCCGGTCCGGTCACCAGCCAGACCCCGTCGCGCACCTGCTCGCGGTGCACCACCCGGGTGGTGTCGACGCACTGCGCGTACACCCCGGCCCAGCGGCGGCGGATGCGCGGCAGCGGGCGGCCGAGGAGGGCGGCGGCGCGCTCCAGCAGGTGGTCGTAGGGGTCCTCGGTGACGTCGAAGCCGAACGGCTCGTCGTATTCGTGGGTGTCGCCGATGGTCAGCGAGCCGTCGAGGCGCTGGACCAGCAGCAGTTGCATGCGGTGCTCGGCCGCGACCGGCGGTTGCGGGGAGCCGTCGCGCAGCGCGTCGAGGGCGCCGCCCTCGTACGCCGGGTAGTAGCGGAAGCTGTCGGCGTCGGCGACCGACGTGGTCAGCTCCTCGCCGAGCGGGTCGGTCTGCGCCATCTGGAGCCGGACCCGGCGCACGGGGAGTCCGGGGGCGAGTTCGCGGGCGAGGCCGGAGAGCCAGGCGCCGGTGGCGAGCACGGTGTGGTCGGCGCGGTGGGTGTCGCCGTGGTCGTCGCGTACGGCGCCGTCCGCGACCTCGCGGACCTCGCGCCCGGCGAGGAAGGTGTAGCGGCCGCTCTCGGCGAGGCGGGCGCGCAGCGCGGGGAGGGCGACGCGGGATTCGACGGCGGCGTCCTTCGCGCACAGCAGCGCGCCGCGGATCTCGCCGCGCACCGCGGCGTTGCGCTCGCGGACCTGCTCCGCGGTGAGCCAGGCGAAGCCGCGGTCGGCGGCGTCGGGCCGGGCCAGCACCTCGTCGGCGACGGCCTGCTCGGCCTCGTCGCGGACGAGCGTCAGCGAGCCGTTGGCGCGGAAGCCGACGCCGGGGACCTCGGCACCGATCTCCTCCCACAGCTCGCGGGCGCGCAGCGCGGTGGCGAGTTCGGGCCCGGCGGCCCGGCCGCCGACCCAGACGAGGCCGAAGTTGCGGACGGAAGCGCCGCGGGCCTCGCGCTCGCGCTCCAGGTGGACGACTTCATGGCCGCGCGCGACGGCGTGCCATGCGTGCATGGTGCCGAGCACCCCGGCTCCTACGACAGTGACTCTCACGCGGTCGAGATTCGGCGGGCAGGGTGTCGCGTACGCGACGGTACGGCGGCCGGGGGGTGAACAAGCCCACAAGCTTGGACTAGACCCGTTACCTTCCCGTGATCTTACGGGACGGGTCCGCGCCCGACGGTCCGTCAGGCCTTCTTGTCCAGACGGACGGTGAAGCTGAAGCGGTCACCGCGGTAGAGCGACCGCACCCGCTCCAGCGGCTCCCCCGCCGAATCCCGGCTGGAACGGTGCAGCAGCAGCATCGGCAGCGCGGGCGGCGTACCGATCAGCAGCGCCTCGCGCGGGGTCGCCAGCACCGTCTCGATCCGCTCGTCCACGGACACCGGCTCCACGCCGAGCCGCTCGCGCAGATAGGCGTAGAACGACGTGTCCGGCGCGAAGTCCCGTGCCAGGTCCGGGATACGGGCCACCGCGAGGTACGTGCTCTCCAGCCCCACCCGCTCCTCGTCGGCGAGCAGCACGCGCTCCATGTGCCAGACCGGCGCGCCCGGCTCGATCCGCAGCTCGCGGGCCAGCACCGGGTCGGCCTCCAGCTGCTCCAGGTCGATCAGCCGCCGCCCCGGGGTACGGCCCTGGCGGCGTACGCCCTCGGTGTAGCTCGCCGTCGACAGCGGCTGCACCAGCTTCGGGCCCGCCACCACCGTGCCGCGGCCCTTGCGCCGCACCCGGCCCTGGATCAGCAGCTCCCGCAGCGCCTGCCGCACGGTCTCGCGGGCGACCGCGAAGCGCGCCGCCAGCTCCCGCTCGGTCGGCAGCAGCCCGCCCTCGCCCAGCTCGTCGAGCATCGCCTCAAGACGCGTCTTGACGGCGAAATACTTCGGCACCCGGCCGTGCTCCGGGATGCCGGCCCTGATCGGGGCATGGGGATCGGCGGCGTCACTCACGCCCCGATCTTCCCAGACGCGCACAGCGCGCCCGCGGGGGATGGATGATGGCGGCATGCTGAGGCGCCTGCCGTGGGGGGACGAGCTGCGAGCCGCGCTGGGTGTGCCCCGCCGCGTCCGGCGGCTGGGCAGCAGCCCGCGCTCACGCGTCTGGCACGCGCACCTTCCGCCGGGCACACCGGTCGTGGTCAAGCACCTCGTCGCGGGCCCCGGCGCGGACGCGGGCTACGCCCGCGAGGTCGCCGCCCTCCGCCTCGCCGCCCGCGCAAACCCGCCCGTCGCGCCCCGCCTGCTCGCCACCGACCCGCTCCGGCGCGTCCTCGTCCTCGAACACCTGAAGGAGCTCCGCCCGCCCGCCGACTGGCACGTCCCCTGGGCGACCGCACTGGCCCGCCTCCACGCGGCGCCACTGCCCGGCGCCCCCGCCGCTCCGGGGGCTCCCCCGCACGAACGCGGCTCCGAAAGGCCCGGGGCGGCAGCGCGCGGCGGAGGGGCGGGGGACGCGGGTCCCGGGGTCGCGGGCGGGCTGCCCGCCTGGCAGGGGCCGACGTCCCGGGACGTCGAGGCCTTCCTCCGGCTCGCGCGGGCGCTGGGCGCAGACGTGCTGAAGGGGGCCGCGGACGCGATGGAGCAGCTGGTGGAGCGGCTCGCCCGGCTCGGCGGAAGCGCGCTGCTGCACGGCGACCCGTGCCCCGGCAACGACCTGCACACCGCCGCCGGAGTGCGCTTCGTCGACTTCGAACAGGCCTCGCTGGGCAACGGGCTGACGGAACTGGCCTATCTGCGCATCGGCTTCCCCACCTGCTGGTGCGTCACCGCGCCGCCCGCGGCGACGCTCGGCGCGGCGGAGGCCGCGTACCGCACGGCGTGGCGGGAGGCGACCGGCGGCGAGCCCGAGGGCGACCTCGCCGACGCGTGCGCCGGGTGGCTGCTGCGCGGTGACGCGCTGGTCGAGCGCGCCCGGCGGGACGGCACCGACCACCTGCGCGAGGTCGTCCGCCGCGACTGGACGTGGGGAACGGCGAGCGCGCGCGGGCGCCTGGCCCACCGCCTGGCCGTGGTCGCCGCGCTCGGCCCCGCCTCCCCCCGTCTGCGCCCCTTCGCCGACCTCGCCGCCGCCGTCCACGCGGTCCTCCCCGCCTCCTGGCCGCCCCCGCCGCCGCTCCCCGAGGACCGCCCGTAGGACGGGCAGACCGTAGCGGGGCGGAAGCGGGGCAGGAGCCGTGGCACGTGCCCGGGTGTCAGGCCGAGCGCAGGGGCGGGACCCGCCGGGTGAGGGCGGCGGCCGGGAGCGGGTTGTCCGGCTCGGCTCCGGGGTCGTCGGCGGCGACGACCCCGGCCGCCGCGGCGTCGAAGCCGGGCGGCCAGACCGTCAGGTCGCTCGCCAGCGCCCCCTCCAGCCGCGCCATGCGCAGGTCGGCGCCGCCGAGGTCACTGCCGCGCAGGTCGGCCAGCCGCAGGTCCGCGCGCAGCAGGACGGCCCCGGCTGCGCGGGCCTTGCGCAGGTTGGCCTCCCGCAAGTCCGCGCCGGTGAGGTCCGCCTCCCGCAGGTCGGCCCTGACCAGGCGGGCACCGCGCAGATCGGCTTCCGTGCAGCGGGCCCGGCGCAGCACCGCCGTACCGCATTCGGCGTGCCGCAGGTCGGCCGCGATCAGCGATGTCCCGGTCAGGTTGGCCCGGTAGAGGCTCGCCGCCTCCAGGCACGCGCCGTCGGCGTTGAGGCCGTCCAGCCACAGTCCGTCGCCGTCGGCCCGGCGCAGATCGGTGAAACTGACGTTGAGCCAGCCGGGACGGCGGTCCTGGCACAGGACCCCGAGGCAGGTGAGCGCCGTCTGCGCGTCCGCGGCACGGGTCTCCAGCGGGCGCACCTCGTTGACGGACACCTCCGCCGCCGGGACGCCCGGCGCGTGCGGCGGCGGCCACGGCAGATGCGTGCGCAGGTAGGCCGCCATGAGGGCGACGACCGCCTCGTGGTCGCGGGCGGAGTGGTCCGCGATCCGCCACAGCGCGTGGATGCCGCCGATCCGCACGTCCAGCTTGTCGCTGCCCAGGTGCTCCACGGCCCGGCTGAACCGGTCGGTGACCTGGCCCTCCCGGGTGGCGCTCAGCCCCTCCTGGCTGACCCGCACCTGCCGCCAGGTGGCGAAGGCACCGAACAGCACGACTGCCCCGCCCAGCGCCTGGAGCAGCGTGGTGCGCACGTCGTTGACCGCGCTCAGCCGCTCCGCCGCCGGGACCCGGCCGCCGGCCAGGTCGTGGTCGACCACGAGACCGGGAAGGACCAGCAGGGCGAGAAGCAGCCCGCCCAGGACGGCCACCACCGCCGACACGACGGCGGCCACCCGGACCACCCGCCGCCGGCCACGCATGGATACCCCCATGGCCAACGGATCCTAGGGCACTCCCGCCCCCGGCGGCCGGGCCGGACGGTGCCTGGTGCGTGCGATCGCACGGCGGAGGGCCGTCCTCGTAGCGGGCACACCCTGGGGCACTCCCGCCCCCGGCGGCCGGGCCGGACGCCCCCTACCGCCCGCGCCGGGTGCCGTCAGGACAGCGCGGCGGTGGCGAAGAGCGGGGCCAGGGCGAGGAGGGCGGCGCCCTCGGGGGTGGCGCGGGGGCCGGCGGCGGGGAGGGTGACGAGGGCGGGGGCGACCGCGGCGGACACGCCCGCGCGGAAGGCGTCCGGCGCGGCCAGCACCGTACGGCCGCCGAGGACGACGCGGTCGACGTCCAGCAGCGCCACCAGGTTCGCCGCCCCCACACCGAGCAGGTACGCGGCCCGGTCCGTGTCGCCGCGGGCCACCGCCGCCAGGCACAGGGCCTCCAGGCAGCCGCGCCGCCCGCACTTGCACGGCGGCCCGTCCAGCTGCACGACCTGGTGCCCGAACTCCCCCGCGCCAGCGGCCCCGCCGCGGTGCAGCGTGCCGTCGAGGACGAGCGCGGCGCCGAGCCCCGTCCCGAGGTGGAGGTAGGCGAACGAGCCGCCGTCCGGGCCGGGTTCGGCCAGCACGGACAGGGCCGCGGCGTTCGTGTTCTTGTCGACGGCGACGGGCAGGCGAAGCCGCCGCGCCAGCTCCTCGCGCAGCGCGCAGCCCGACCAGTGCGGGAAGCCGGTCACGGCGCGCAGCGTGCCGGTGCGGTGGTCGAGCGGGCCGCGGATCCCGACACCCACGCCCAGGACCCGTCCGGGCGCGAGCGCGGCGGCGGCGCGCAGCTCGCGCTCCATCGCCGCCAGGCCCTCCGGCACGGGCCGCCCGAGGTCGAGCGGCGCGGCATGCTCGGCGACCGTGCGCCCGCCGAGGTCGGTGACGACCGCGGTGAGCGCCTCCCCGTCCAGATGCGCCCCGACCGCGAAGGCGGCCCCGGCCGCGAGCCGCAGCTCGGTGCGCGGCTTGCCCCCGGTCGAGGCGAGCCGTCCGGCCTCCTCGACCAGGCCGTCCGCCCGCAGCCGGGCGGTGATCTTGCTGACCGCCTGCGGGGTGAGCCCCGTGCGCTCGGCCAGTTCCAGCCGGCTGAGCCCGCCCGTGGCGTCCCGCAGCAGCCCGAGCACGACGGCGGCGTTGTGGCTGCGCAGCCCGGGGAGGTTGAGCCCGCCCCGGTCCGCACCGCCGGCGGGCGGGGGCGGCGGGGCGGCGCGGTCCGGGGACGGGGGCGTGGTCACCCCTTCATTGTCGCGCGCGCTTGCACTTTGGCAACACTGTTGCCAAAGTGAGGTGCATGACCACCGCCGCTCCCCTCCGCGTCGCCCTGGTCGGCTACGGCCCGGCCGGCTCGTTCTTCCACGCCCCGCTGATCGCCGCCGCACCCGGGCTGCACCTCGACACCATCGTCACCGGCAACCGCGAGCGGCGCGCGCAGGCGCGCGCCGAGCATCCGGGGGTCGTCTTCGCCGGCACCGCCGACGAGCTGTGGCCGCGCGCCGCCGAACTCGACCTCGTCGTCCTCGCCTCGCCCAACCGCACCCACGTGCCGCTCGCCACCGCCGCCCTCGAAGCGGGACTGCCGGTCGTCGTCGACAAGCCGCTCGCCGCGACCGCCGCCGAGGCCCGCACCCTCGCCGCCCTCGCCGAAGAGCGCCGGCTGCTGCTCACCGTCTTCCAGAACCGCCGCTGGGACAGCGACTTCCTCACCCTGCGCGAACTCCTGGCCCACCGCGAACTCGGCGAGATCCACCGCTTCGAATCCCGCTTCGAGCGGTGGCGCCCCCAGCCCAAGGGCGGCTGGCGCGAATCCGGCGACCCCGCCGAGATCGGCGGCCTCCTCTACGACCTCGGCAGCCACCTCGTCGACCAGGCCCTCACCCTCTTCGGCCCCGTCCGCACCGTCTACGCCGAATCGGACGTACGACGGCCCGGCGCCGCCGCCGACGACGACGACTTCATCGCCCTCACCCACACGGGCGGCGTCCGCTCCCACCTGTGGATGAGCGCCACCGCCTCCCGCCTCGGCCCCCGCTTCCGCGTCCTCGGCAGCATCGGCGGCTACGTCACCTACGGCCTCGACCCCCAGGAAGCCGCCCTCCGCGAAGGCCTGCGCCCCGGCGAAGGCACCGGCTGGGGCACCGAACCCGAGGACGCGTGGGGCACCGCCGGCACCGACGAGACGGCCTGGGCCGTACCCTCCGCCCCCGGCGACTACCCGGCCTTCTACGCCGCCGTCGAAACCGCCCTCCGCGAAGGCACACCCCCACCCGTCACCGCGTGGGAAGCCGCCGCCACCATCGAGGTTATCGAAGCCGCCCGCGAATCCGCCCTCACCGGCCAGGCGGTGACCCTGTGACCACCCCGCACCTCGTCGACCCCGCGGAACTCGCCGAGCAGGAACGCACCCTCGTCCTCTCCCGCTTCACCCACGACGACGCCTGGCGCCTCGGATGCCTCCTCGTCGACCTCGCGCGCGAGCAGGGCGCCCCCGTCGTCATCGGCATCCGCCGCGGGGAGCAGCGCCTCTTCCACTACGCCCTGGAGGGCACGGCCCCCGACAACGACCAGTGGCTCGAACGCAAGACGCGGGTCGCGCTGCGGTTCGGGACGTCGTCGCTCGCGGTCGGCGAGCGGTTCCGGGCGAAGGGCACGACCTTCGAGGCGTCCTCACACCTCGACCTCGCGCTCTACGCCGCGCACGGCGGCGCGTTCCCGCTGCGCGTCGCCGGCGTCGGCGTCATCGGCGTCGTCGCCGTCTCCGGCCTCCCCCAAACAGAAGACCACGCCCTCATCGTGCAGGCCCTCACGCAATTCCTGGCCTGACACTTGCCGCCTCGTGAGCGACCGTCTCCCCAGAGCTTCGCGTGGGGCTACCCCCACGCAGCCCCTGGGTGGTTGCCACTTGCGGTGGCAGCTCGCCTTCCCCCCGGTGGGGGCTGAGCGCGCAGTTCCCCGCGCCCCTGAAAAACGGGAACTCTCCCCCGCAGCCTCGCCCTGCACACACTCACCCTCACCGGCTGGCAGCCGCTCAACCGGCCGGAGGGGGACGGTGCGGGGTGCCCCCGCAGGAATGCGCTGGGAGGGGCTCACCAACTCGGGAAGAGGGCGAAGGCGCATTCCGAGGAGGTGCCCCGTGGCGGCCCCCGCCCCACCAACGGCGGCGCCGCGAAAGGGGCGCGAGGAACGGCGCGAGCAACCCCCCACCGGCAGAAGGTCGCGCGGCCAACCGCAACAAGCCACCCCGGGGCGCACCCCCCTACGCCGAAGCAAGCACCTGCTTCTGCCGCCCCAGCCCCTCGATCGTGAGCTCCACCGTGTCGCCCGCCCGCAGGTACGGGCGGGGCTCGGGCTGGCCGAGGGCGACGCCCGCCGGCGTCCCCGTGTTGATGACGTCACCCGGGTAGAGCGTCATGAAGTGGCTGAGGTAGCGGACGACCTCCGCGACCGGGAAGATCTGGTCGCGCGTCGAACCGTCCTGCCGCAGCGTGCCGTTGACCCACAGCCGCAGCGAGAGCGCCTGCGGGTCGGGGACCTCGTCCGCGGTGACGAGCCAGGGGCCGAGCGGGTTGAAGGTCTCGCAGTTCTTGCCCTTGTCCCACTGGCCGCCGCGCTCGATCTGGAACTCGCGCTCGGAGACGTCGTGCGCGACGGCGTACCCGGCGACGGCGGCGAGCGCCTCCTCGTGGTCGGCGGCGTACCGCAGCTCGCGGCCGATGACGACGGCGAGTTCGACCTCCCAGTCGGTCTTGGTGCTGCCGCGCGGCACGAGCACGGTGTCGTCGGGGCCGACGACGGTGTCGGGGGCCTTCATGAAGACGACCGGTTCGGCGGGCGCCTGCGCGCCCGTCTCGGCGGCGTGGTCGTGGTAGTTGAGGCCGATGCAGACGATCTTGCCGATGCGGGCGAGCGGCGGCCCGACCCGCAGGTCCGCGTCGAGCGCGGGCAGCGCGGCGGTGTCGGCGGCCGCGACACGGGCGAGGGCGTCGGCGTCGGCGAGCAGCGCGCCGTCGATGTCGGGGACGAGTCCGGAGAGGTCGCGCACGACTCCGTCCTGGTCGAGCAGAGCAGGGCGCTCCGCCCCGGCGGGTCCGACTCGCAGCAGCTTCACAGGGGTACTCCGTTGTGCCTAGGGTGTCCGCGGCGGAGCACGGCGCGGACGGCGCACGTCCTCCGGCAGGGCGGAGATGTCATCGGATGTCTTTCCGATCCTGCGACCGGCAGCGGATCCACGCAAGCCCTGTTCACGGGCTGGACGTCATGTCAGGTCCGCCACTGCGGCCTGCGCAGACGTCGGAGGGGGCTCAACCGCCCACCAGCCGCGACACGGTGTAGATGAGCAGTCCCACGAGCGCGCCGACGACCGTGCCGTTGATGCGGATGAACTGCAGGTCGCGCCCGACGTGCGCCTCGATCTTGCGGGAGGTCTGCTCCGCGTCCCAGCCGGCGACGGTCTCGCTGATGAGCGCGGTGATCTGGTCGCGGTAGGTGGTGACGAGGTAGACCGCCGCGTCCTCCAGCCAGCCGTCGACCTTCTCCCGCAGCCGCGGGTCCGCGGACATCCGGCGGCCGAGGGTGAGCAGCGAGGCGCGCGTGCGGGTGCGCAGCTGGCTGTGCTCGTCCTCGGCGGCGGCGACCGTCATGGCGCGTACCGAACCCCACACCGAGGCGATCAGCTCCTGCACCTCGGGGCGGGCGAGCAGGTCGTTCTTCAGGCGCTCGACGCGCTCGCGGGTGTCGGGGTCGGTCTGCAGCTCGGTGGCGAAGTCGCGCAGGAAGCGGTCGACGGCGCCGCGCGCGGGGTGCTCGGGCGACTCGTTCATCTCGGTGACGAAGCGCAGCAGTTCCTTGTAGACGCGCTCGCCGACCTTGCGGTCCACAAAGCGCGGGGTCCAGCCGGGCGCGCCGCCCTGCACGGCGGCCATGACGGAGTCGGAGTGCTGGATCAGCCAGTCGCGGGCGCGCACGCACACCAGGTCGACGAGGCGGCGGTGGCCGCCGTCGGCGACCGTGCGCTCCAGGAGCTTGCCGAGCGCCGGGGCGACCTCCTGGGCGGCGGCCCGCCGGGTGATCGCCTCGCTCACGACGGCCTGCACGTCGGAGTCGCGCAGCACCGTCAGCACACCGCGCAGCGCGGCGGCGGCCTGCTCGGTGACACGCTCGGCGTGGGCCGGTTCCGACACCCACGCGGCGAGCCGGGAGCCGACACCGACGGCCCGCAGCCGGGTGCGGACGACCTCGCCGGACAGGAAGTTCTCCCCCACGAAGTCGCCGAGGCTCGCGCCGAGCGCGTCCTTCTTGGTGGGGATGATCGCGGTGTGCGGGATGGGCAGGCCCAGCGGATGCCGGAACAGGGCGGTGACGGCGAACCAGTCCGCCATCGCACCGACCATGCCCGCCTCGGCCGCGGCCGCCACATACCCGGCCCACGCGCCGGAACCGCTCGCGTCCGCCCATTTGGCCAGGGCGTAGACGGCGGTCGCGACCGCGAGGAAGCCGGTCGCGATGAGCTTCATCCGGCGCACTCCACGCCGCCGGGCCGCGTCCGGATCGGCCGCGCCCGCCGGGACGACACTCCCCGGCACCTGGTCCACCTGCTTCGCCCGCATATCCACCTGCGTATTGTCGCCAGCGCTGACGGAAGTGGAACGAACGGCGGGTTCCCGGCGCCTCCCGCGCCGCCCCGCGGACAGGAGAGCGACCCTGATGGACGACGCGACGCACGACGCGACGGGCACCGGCGGCGCGCTCGCCGGGTACGCCGAACTCTTCGACGCCCCCGCCGGCTACCTGGACTTCGCCCGCTACGGGCCGCCCTCGCGCGCGGTGCTCGACGCCACCGCCGAGGCGCTCGGCCGCTCGGCGCGCGCCGACCACACCACCGTCAACGAGCTGATGCGGGCCGATCTGCGGGCCCGCGAGTCCGCCGCGCGGCTGGCCGGCACGGACGCCGCGCACACGGTGCTGCTGCCCAACACCACCACGGGGCTCTTCCAGGCCGCCTTCGGCATCCCCTCCGGCACGGTGCTCGTGCCCGAGGGCGACTTCCCCGCCAACCACTACCCGTGGCGCCGCACCGCCGCCGCGGGCCTGGCCGAACCGCGCTGGCTGCGCGGGCGGCCCACCCCGGAGGCGGTACGGGACGCGCTCACCGCGGACGTCGTCGCCGTCTCCCTCAGCGCGGTCGACTTCCGCACCGGCCACCGCGCGGACCTCGCCGCGATCCGCGACGTCATCGGGCCCGACCGGCTGCTCGTCGTCGACGCGATCCAGGGCTTCGGGGTCGTCGAGATGCCCTGGCAGGCGGCGGACGTCGTCGTCACGGGCGGCCAGAAGTGGCTGCGGGCCGGCTGGTCGACGGGCTTCGCGGCGCTGTCCGACCGCGCGCTCGAACGGCTCGCGCCGACGCTCACCGGGTGGACGGGCGTGGAGGACGTCGCCCTCTTCGACGGCGCCGAGCACCCGCCGGCCGCGGACGCGGGGCGGCTGAGCCTGACGAACCTCAGCCCGGTCGCGGCCGCCGCGTTCGCCGCGGCGCTGCGGGTGGTGGAGGAGGCGGGGGTCGCGGCGATCGAGTCCGCGGTCGCCGCGCGGGTCGACGAACTGCTCGACGCGGTGCGGTCCGCCGGGGCGGAGGTCCTTTCCGAGACGGCGCGCCCCCGCCGGGCCGGGATCGTCTCCTTCCGCCTCCCGGGCGTCCCCGCGCCCGCGGTGGCCGCCGCCCTCCACGAGCAGGGCCTGACCCCCACGGTCCGCCCCGACTCCCTGCGGCTGTCCCCGCACGCCTCCACCCCGTCCTGGGTGGGCCCGCAGGTGACGAAGGCGCTCCGCTCCCTCGGGGGGTGACCCCCTGCCCCGCCGGGCACTGTCCGTGCCGGGACCTTCCCACCGTCGTGGCTGATCGCGCAGTTCCCCGCGCCCCCGAAAAACGCGCACCCCGCGCGCAGAGGGCACCCCCAGGGGCGCGTGGGGGCACCTCCCGGGCGAAGCCTGGGGGAGAACTGCGCGCGCAACCCACCACCGGCGGACGCTCGCGATGCCTACCGCAAGAGGCAGCCCGGGGCGCCCTCAGGCCCAAAAAGGGCTAGCCCCCTTCCGGGCCGCCGCCGGGGCGGGCCGTGCCGCCCGAGTCGCCGCCGGCGCCGCCGCCGGTGAGGCCGCCGAGGGGGTCGAACGTGGGCTGCGTCGGGGGCGGCTCGGACGTGGGAGGCGGCTCCGAGGTGGGCTCGTCGGTCGGGCCGCCCGAATCGCTGGGCGGCGGCTGCGAGGTGTGGGGCGGCGTGGTGTGGGAGGGCGGCGCGGACGTCTCGCCCGTCCCGGAGGTCGGCTCGTCGGACGGCTCGTCCGTGACCGGCGGCAGCGTCGGCACGTCCGCGTTCGTGTCGAGGTCGAAGTCGGCGACGGGCACCCCGTCGAGCGCGGCCGCGGTGTAGTCGGCCCAGACCGCGCCGGGCGGGCCGCCGCCGTTGATGCGGTCGGTGTGCATCGCGTCGTACATCGGCTTCTGCTTGCCGTTGGCGGGGTCCATGCCGAGCAGTGCGACGACGGTGGCGAGCTTGGGGGTGTAGCCGGCGAACCACGCGGCCGTGTCGTTCTCCGCGGTGCCGGTCTTGGCCGCGGAGGGCCATCCGGAGTCCTGCGCGACGGTTGCGGTGCCGCCGGAGCTCTCCACGACGCTGCGCAGCACCTGCGTGACGGTGTCGGCGACGTCCCGCGGCACGGTCTGGTGCGCCTGCCGGTCGGGCAGCGGCAGGTCGTTGCCGTCCCTGCTGACCTTCTTCACCAGCGTGTAGGGGATCTCCTTGCCGTGGTTGGCGAGGGTCGCGTAGACCTGCGCCATGTCCAGCGGGCTGGCGCCGAAGGAGCCGAGCGCCATCGCGGGCGTCGTCGGGATCTTCACCGAGTCGGGCATCCCGAGGTCGTGCGCGGTGTCGATGACCTTGTCCGTGCCGACGTCCTGCGCCATCTGGGCGTAGACGGAGTTGACGGACTTGTCCATGGCCCGGGTGACGTCTATGCGCCCGTAGCTGTGCCCGTCCTCGTTCTCCGGGGCGTAGCCGACGGGCCCGTCCGGGCCGACGACGGGCCGCTTGTTCTCACCGTCGTAGACCGTCTTCGGCGTGATCCGCTTGCCGCTCTGCGTCCGGGAGTCGTGCTGGAGCGCGGCCGTGAGGATGACCGGCTTGAAGGTCGAGCCGGGGGTGTACGTGGCGTTGGTGGCGCTGCTCACGTACTGCTTGGTGTAGTCGATGCCGCCGTAGAGGGCGACGACCTCGCCGGTGGCGGGGTCGATGGACACCCCGCCGGCCCGCACGTACGAGTCGGCCTTCTTCTTGCCGAGCTTGTCGTAGACCTGGGCCTGGGCGGCCTTGACGAAGTCGTCCTCCTTGCCCTTCTGGATGCTGGTGACGATGCGGTAGCCGCCGCGGCGCAGCGAGTCGGCGTCGACGATGTGGTTGGCGTCGAGGTAGTCGTTGACGGCCTCGATGATGTAGCCGCGCTGGCCCGCCTTGCTCGCCACCGGGGTGGGCGCGCCGATGGTCGGGAATTTCGTCGCCGCCCGCTGCGACGCGCTGAGCCAGTGCTCCTTGACCATGCCGTCCAGGACGTAGTTCCAGCGCGCCTGGGCCGCGTGCGCGTTCTCCGGGTGGGCGGCGAGGTCGAATTCGCTGGGCGCGTTGAGCAGCGTCGCGATGTACGCGCCTTCCGCCGTCGTCAGATCGGACGCGTTCTTGTGGAAATAGGCCTGGGAGGCGGCCTGGATCCCGTACGCGTTCCGCCCGTAGTAGCTGGTGTTGAGATAGCCCTCGAGGATCTCGTCCTTGGTCACGTTCCGGTCGAGTTTGATCGCGATGAAGAATTCCTTGATCTTCCGCGACGCCGTCTGGTTCTGGTTCAGGTAGTAGTTCTTCACGTACTGCTGGGTGATCGTCGAACCCGACTGCCGGCCCTTGCCGGTCGCGGTGTTCCACGCCGCCCGCACCATCGCCTTCGGGCTGACCGCCGACTCGTGGTAGAAGCTGCGGTCCTCCGCGGAGAGCACCGCGTACTGCGCGGTCTTCGCGACCTCCGACAGCGACACGTTCTGCCGGTTGACCGCGCCGTCGCGGGACAGCTCGGTCTTGCCGTCGGAGTAGTAGTAGACGTTGCTCTGGGCGACCGCCTCGGCGTTCGCATCCGGGATGGACACCAGCGCGTAGCCCAGGAAGAAGCCGCCCAGCAGCAGTACCAGGACGCCGAGGAACGTGCCCAGGACGACCCGCCACGTCGGCACCAGCCGCCGCCATCCCGTACGGCCGGACCGGCCCGAACCGCCCGCGGCGCCACCCGCCGCCCCGAAGTGCGCGTCGCTCATATCAGTAGGGACTCCTCATCCGCCGCCGGGGTTGTCCGCGGCGGAAAACCGAGAGAACACCGAGAATTCCGCCCCGAACCGGCACGGACCTGCACGTAATCGTACGTACGCCCCAGGGCGCACACTCCTCCCACACTGGCGCATCCCCCGTCCGCACGGGCATCCGGCCGCCCATCCGTGACAGGCCTGTGACAGGACGGTCAAACCCCGGCAGACGCCTCCCGGCGGGAAACCGCCCGGGAAACGGCGCGGAACCCCGGGAAACTCCGGCGAAAAGCAGTGGAAGCCGCACCGCGCGGCCGACTAGGCTCCTGCGCTTGTGTGTCCCGCGGGGATGTGGCCCATCTCACGGCGCCACGACGGGGGCCGAGCCCTGGAAAAGCGGGAATGGGAGAAAGGCGGAAGATATGGGCGGCTTCTACGCTGCCGTCATGGTCCGCGGCTTCCGGCGCTATGCGACGTACCGCATCGCCTCGGCGGCCGGAGTCATCACCAACACGGTCTTCGGACTCATCATCTCCTACAGCTACATCGCCCTGTGGGACCAGCGCCCGCACCTCGGCGGCTACACCGAGGCGCAGGCCCTGGCCTACGTGTGGATCGGCCAGGGACTGCTCGCGCCCATGGCCCAGATGGGCGGCGGCTTCGAACGCGAGATGATCGGCCGGATCAGCTCCGGCGCCATCGCGATCGACCTCTACCGCCCCGCCGACCTGCAGGGCTGGTGGCTCGCCTCCGACCTCGGCCGGGCCGGATTCCAGCTGCTCGGCCGCGGGATCCTGCCGGCCGTCGCGGGCGCCCTGGTCTTCACCCTGGCGCTGCCCCGCACCCCGCTGCCCTGGGTGCTCTTCGCGGTGTCCCTCGCGCTGGGCCTGCTGGTGAGCTTCGCGATCCGCTACCTCATCGCGCTCAGCGCCTTCTGGCTCATGGACGGGGCCGGGGTCATGCAGATCGCCGGGATCGTCGCGCTGTTCTTCTCCGGCATGCTGCTGCCGCTCAACGCCTTCCCCGGCGCCCTGGCCGGCCTCGCCCAGGCACTGCCCTGGGCGGCGATGCTGCAGACCCCCGCCGACCTGCTGCTCGGCCGCCGGCACGGAACGGGCGCCGCCCAGGCCCTCGCCGTCCAGGCCGGCTGGGCCGCCGCACTGCTGACCGCCGGGCGGCTGATCCAGGGCGCCGCGACCCGCCGGGTGGTGGTCCAGGGTGGCTGACACCGCCGGCGCCGCCGACACCACCGGCGCCGCCGACACCACGGGCGCCGCGGGTACCAAGGGCACCACCGGGAGCGCCGGCCCCGCCGCCACGGTCCCATGGGCCCGGCCCGCCACCGGAACCGGTCCCCACCCCGGGCCCGTCCGCGCGGGCATCCGCGCCTACGGGCTGATCGTGCGGATGTGGATGCGCTCCACCATGGCCTACCGCACGTCCTTCGCCCTCACGACCCTCGGCAACCTCGCCGCGACCGCGCTCGACTTCGTCACCATCGCCCTGATGTTCTCCCACATCGACACCCTCGGCGGCTTCGGCCTGCCCGAGATCGCCCTGCTCTACGGCACCACCAGCGTCTCCTTCGGCCTGTCCGACCTGCTGGCCGGAAACGCCGGCTCGCTCGGCGACCGGGTCCGCGACGGCACCTTCGACGTCCTGCTGCTGCGCCCCGCCCCGCTCGTCGCCCAGGTCGCCGCCGACCGCTTCGCGCTGCGCCGCCTCGGCCGCGTCACCCAGGGCGTCGCCGTCCTCGGCTGGGGCGTGCTGCGCACGGACGTCGACTGGACGGCGGGCCGGGCCGCGCTGCTGGCCGTCACCCTGCTCGCCGGGACGGCGATCTTCTGCGCCGTCTTCGTCGCCGGGGCCGCCTTCCAGTTCTGGGCCGGCGACGCCTCCGAGGTGCAGAACTCCGTCACCTACGGCGGCAACACCCTGCTCCAGTACCCGCCCGGCATCTTCGGCCGGGAACTCGTGCGCGGGGTCACCTTCGTCGTCCCCCTCGCCTTCGTCAACTGGATGCCCGTGCTGCACATCCTGGGCCGCCCCGACCCGCTCGGCCTGCCCGGCTGGGCCGACTACCTCGGCGCACCCGTCGCCGCCCTGTGCTGCGCGCTGGCCGGGCTCGCCTGGCGCGCCGGCGTCCGTTCCTACCGCAGTACCGGGAGCTGAGATCCGTTGACCGACACCCCCACCCCGGGCGCCGACCCCATGATCGCCGTCGAGGACCTGGAGAAGGTCTTCGACGTCCGCCGCAAGGCCGCCGGCCACACCCTGCGCCGCGAACGCCACCAGGTCGCAGCCGTCGACGGCCTGTCCTTCACCGTGCCGCGCGGCGAGATGGTCGGCTACATCGGCCCCAACGGCGCCGGAAAGTCCACCACCATCAAGATGCTCACCGGCATCCTCACCCCCAGCGGCGGCACCGTCCGCGTCGCCGGCATCGACCCCTCCCGCGACCGCACCCGGCTCGCCCGCCGCATCGGCGTCGTCTTCGGCCAGCGCACCACCTTGTGGTGGGACCTGCCGCTGCGCGACTCCTACGAGCTGGTCCGCCGCATGTACCGCATCGAGCCCTCCCGCTACACCCGCAACCTCGACTCCTGCGTCGACCTCCTCGACCTCGGCCCGCTGCTCGACGTCCCCGTCCGCCAGCTGTCGCTCGGCCAGCGCATGCGCGGCGACATCGCCGCCGCCCTGCTGCACGACCCCGACGTGCTCTACCTCGACGAACCCACCATCGGCCTCGACGTCGTCAGCAAGGCCAAGGTCCGCGAGTTCCTCGCCGCCGTCAACGCCGACCGCGGCACCACCGTGCTGCTCACCACCCACGACCTCACCGACATCGAGACCCTGTGCAGCCGCGTCATGGTCATCGACCACGGCCGGCTCATGTACGACGGCGACCTCGACGGGCTGCACGCCGCCGGGGAGTCCGAACGCACCCTCGTCGTCGACTTCGCCCGCGAACTGCCCGCCGTGCACATCCCCGGCGCCCGCTGGATCCGCAGCGACGGCCCGCGCCAGTGGCTCGCCTTCCCCGCCGGGCACAGCGCCGCCCCCCTCGTCGCCGCCCTCGCCGCCGACCACCCCCTCGTCGACCTGTCCGTCCGCGAACCCGCCATCGAAGATGTCATCGCCCGGATGTACGGGGCGGCGTAACATCCCCGGAACCGTCCGTGCGGGCCGGGACCACAGAACAAGGGAGTTCATGTGCGGGAGGACTTCACCGTCGCCGAGGCGACGGCCGCCGACTGGGACGAGATCATCACATGGTGCGCCGCCGAGGGCTGGAACCCCGGCCTCGGCGACGCGGCCTGCTTCCGCCCCACCGACCCGGCCGGCTTCCTGGTCGGGCGGCTCGGCGGCCGCGTCGTCTCCGCCGTCTCCGTCGTGACCTATTCGCCCGATTTCGCCTTCCTCGGCTTCTACCTCGTCCACCCCGACCACCGCGGCACCGGCCTCGGCATCGCCACCTGGAAAGCCGCGATGCCGCACGCCGAAGGCCGCCTCGTCGGCCTCGACGCCGTACCCCAGCAGCGCGCCACCTACGAACGCTCCGGCTTCACCGCCGCCCACGACCAGATCCGCCACACCGGCCGCCCCCACCGCGGCACCCCGTCCGCCGCCGTCCGCGCCGTCACGCCCTACCACCTCGACGCCATCAGCGCCTACGACACCAGGTGCTTCCCCGCCGAACGCCACGCCTTCCTCAGCCGCTGGCTCACCGCCGACGGACACACCGCCCGCGTCCTGCTCGACGACGCCGGACACGTCACCGGCTACGGCGTCATCCGCGCCGCCCACGAAGGCCTGCGCGTCGGCCCCCTCTTCGCCGACACCCCCACGGGCGCCGCCGACCTGCTCGACGCCCTCACCGACGGACTCCCGCCGGACGCCGAGATCTGCGTGGACGTACCCGACCACAACACCGCGGCACTCGATCTGGTGACATCCCGCGGCCTCACCCCGACCGCCCGCTTCACCCGCATGTACACCGGCCCCGCGCCCTACTCGCGCCACGAGGCCACCTACGCCACGACCACGCTCGAACTCGGCTGAACACAGCGGTGCCCCGGGCCGCACCCTGCGGCCCGGGACACCGGGAGACGGTCGGTCAGCGGATCACGGTCACAGATACAGCCCGGTGGAATCGTCGGTGCCCTTCAGGCGCTCCGCGGCCACCGCGTGCAGATCGCGCTCACGCATCAGCACGTACGCCACGCCCCGCACCTCCACCTCGGCCCGGTCCTCCGGGTCGTACAGCACCCGGTCGCCGACCTCCACCGTCCGTACGTTCTGCCCCACCGCGACGACCTCGGCCCACGCCAGCCGCCGGCCCACCGCCGCCGTCGCCGGAATCAGGATGCCGCCGCCGCTGCGGCGCTCGCCCTCGCCGGCCTCGTGCCGCACCAGGACGCGGTCGTGCAGCATCCGGATGGGCAGCTTGTCGTGCTCACTGTTCGAACTCACCCGCACGACGTTACCGGCGGCGCCGCCACGACGAGAGACCGCCCACCACCGCGATCAGCGCCACACCCGCCACCGCCGCCGGAACGATCCGCTCCAGCCGCGGCGCGCCGTCCGCCCCCACGAAGGGCGCGGTCACCCGCCCCACCGCCTGATTGATCTTCGTGTACGCCCGCCCCGCCGTGCGGTCCACCGCCGACACCGCCTTGGCCTTCGTGTCCGCCGCGATCGTCGCCGGATGCACCCGCACCGCGAGCTCGTCCAGCGTCTCCGCGAGGTCCTGCCGCCTGCGGGCGATGTCCGCCTCGATCTGAGCGGGCGTCCTGACGTCGTCCGACACCGCGTATCCTCCATCGGCTGATTAGGTACCGTTCGGACAGTCTGTCAGTTCGACGCGGCCCGCGCCTCGTCGGCACCCCCGTTTGAGGAGCTTCCCCATGGCCGAGCGCCTGTCCCCCGGCGACCCCGCCCCCGACTTCACCCTCCAGGACGCCGACGGCAAGCCCGTCTCCCTCGCCGACCACCGCGGCCGCAAGGTCATCGTCTACTTCTACCCCGCCGCCATGACCCCCGGCTGCACCAAGCAGGCCTGCGACTTCACCGACAACCTCGACCAGCTCGCCGCCGCCGGCTACGACGTCCTCGGCATCTCCCCCGACGCCCCCGAGAAGCTCGCGAAATTCCGCACCAAGGAATCCCTCCGCGTCACACTTCTGTCCGACCCCGACCGCGCCACCCTCACCGCCTACGGCGCCTTCGGCGAGAAGATGAACTACGGCAAGAAGATCATGGGCGTCATCCGCTCCACCTTCGTCGTCGACGAGTCCGGCACGATCGCCCACGCCTTCTACAACGTCCGCGCGACCGGCCACGTCGCCAAACTCCTCCGCGACCTGGACGTCTGAACAGCCGTAACCGGCGGCGGCGCGGAGCGTTAGTCCGTACGAGGGACGAACACACGTCCTGACTACGGGGGTGGGGATGGGGACGAGGTACACGCGGGAGGCGCTGGCGGAGGCGGTCGCGTCGGCGCGGACGCTGTCCGAGGCGCTCACGGCGCTCGGCGTCGATCCGCGGGACGCACCGCGGCGCAAATACCTGCGGGAACGCATCAGGACCCTGGGAATAGACACCGCGCACTTTGAACGGGAGGGCACCCGCTGGAGCCGGGAGGCCCTGGAGGCGGCCGTCTCGGCGGCCACCTCCCTCGCGGGCACCCTGCGCCACCTGGGCCTCGACGTGACCGGCGGCCACCACACCCACATCGCCCGCCGGGTGCGCACGCTGGGCATCAGCACGGCCCACTTCACCACCCCCGTCCCCGCGCGCGGACCCCGCCGGACCACCCCCGCCGACGTCCTGGTGAAGCTGCCCCCCGAGCACCCCAGGCGCCTCCCCGGCGCCCAGCTCAAACGCGCCCTGCGCGCGTCCGGCGTCCCCGAGCGCTGCGCCCTGTGCGGCACGGAGCCGCACTGGCAGGGGCGCCCGCTTCCCCTGGAGGTCGACCACACGGACGGCGCCTGGCGCAACAACCGCCGCGAAAACCTGCGGCTGCTGTGCCCCAACTGCCACTCCACGACCGACACCTACCGCGGGCAGCGCCGGTGAGGCCCGACGCCGCGCAGGTTCGTGCGGCCGTCGCCGCCTCGGTCTCGACCGCCGGAACGCTGCGACGGCTCGGGCTGCCGGACAACAGCCGTGAGCGGGCGTGGCTGCGCGAGCAGATGGCGGCGGCGTCCGTCGACGACTCGCACTTCCTCGGGCAGGCCCACCAGCGCGGCAGGCCGGGACCCAAGCGGGTACGGCCCGCGGCGGAGGTGCTCGTGAAGCGCGAAGGCGGCGGCCGGACGGGGGCGGTCGTGCTGCGGCGCGCCATGGCACAGATGGGCGTCGCGGAGCTGTGTGCCCAGTGCGGTACGGGGCCCGTGTGGCGCGGGAAGCCGATGACGCTGGAGGTGGACCACGTCAACGGCGACCGGAGCGACGACCGGCTGGAGAACCTGCGGCTGCTGTGTCCCAACTGCCATGCGGTCACCGGCACGTGGTGCCGCGGCGGAAGGACGGGTGAGCGGATGGCGGCGGAGGAGCACCGCTAGAATGGCCGGGCCAACCGGCGGCGGTGGCGCAACGGCGACGCAGCAGATTTAGGTTCTGTGGCCCTTGACCGGGCTTGAGGGTTCGAATCCCTTCCGCCGCACCGCAAACGGCCTGCGATTCGCATGTGCGAGGCGCAGGCCGTTCGTATGCCCGGCAGCCCTCAGCCCAGCAGTTCCGCCACCATCGGCGCCAGCGCGCGGAAGGCCTTGCCGCGGTGGCTGATGGCGTTCTTCTCGTCGGGGGTCAGCTCCGCGCAGGTGCGGGTCTCGCCGTCGGGCTGGAGGACGGGGTCGTAGCCGAAGCCGCCGGTGCCGGCGGGGGTGTGGCGGAGGGTGCCGGTGAGGCGGCCCTCGGCGACGCGGGTGGTGCCGTCGGGGAGGGCGAGGGCGGCGGCGCAGGCGAAGTGCGCGGCGCGGTGCTCGTCGGCGATGTCGGAGAGCTGGGCGAGGAGCAGGTCGAGGTTGGCGGTGTCGTCGCCGTGGCGGCCGGCCCAGCGGGCGGAGAAGATGCCGGGGGCGCCGCCGAGGACGTCCACGCACAGGCCGGAGTCGTCGGCGACGGCGGGCAGGCCGGTGCCCTGGGCGAGGGCGTGCGCCTTGAGCAGCGCGTTCTCCGCGAAGGTGACGCCGGTCTCCTTGACGTCGGGGATCTCGGGGTAGGCGTCGGCGCCGACGAGGTCGACGTCGAGTCCGGTGCCGGCGAGGATGGCCCGCAGTTCGACGACCTTGTGGGCGTTGCGGGTGGCGAGTACGAGGCGGCGCGTCATGGGTCCGATTATCCCGGGGCCGCCGGGCGCGTACCGCGTACGGGGGCGTACGCGGTACGCGCGCGCGTCGGGTCAGGCCTCGGTGACGGCTTCGAGGGCCGCTTTCTGGGCCGCGGTCAGTTCGGCGCAGCCGTTCACGGCGAGGGCGAGCAGCGCGTCGAGTTCGGCGCGGTCGAAGGGCTGGCCCTCGGCGGTGCCCTGGACCTCGACGAAGCGGCCGTCGCCGGTGCAGACGACGTTCATGTCGGTCTCGGCGCGGACGTCCTCGGTGTAGGCGAGGTCGAGCAGCGGCACGCTGTCGACGATGCCGACGCTGACGGCGGCGACGGTGCCGGTCAGCGGGCGGGACTTGGCCTTGATGAAGTGGTTCTGCTGCATCCAGGTGACCGCGTCGGCGAGGGCGACGTAGGCGCCGGTGATGGCGGCGGTGCGGGTGCCGCCGTCCGCCTGGAGGACGTCGCAGTCGAGGACGACGGTGTTCTCGCCGAGGGCCTTGTAGTCGACGACGGCGCGCAGCGAGCGGCCGATGAGGCGGGAGATCTCGTGGGTGCGGCCGCCGATCTTGCCGCGGACGGACTCGCGGTCGCCGCGGGTGTTCGTGGCGCGGGGCAGCATGGCGTACTCGGCGGTGACCCAGCCTTCGCCGCTGCCCTTGCGCCAGCGGGGGACGCCCTGGGTGGCGCTCGCCGTGCAGAGGACGCGGGTGTCGCCGAAGGACACGAGGACGGAGCCTTCGGCGTGCTTGCTCCAGCTTCGTTCGATGGTGACGGTTCGAAGCTCATCCGGCCTGCGGCCGTCGTTACGTGACATCCCCGCACCCTATCCGGGTGCGCCCGGCGCCTTCCCCGGGTCCACCCGGGCCCGCGGGGCCCGCGCCCCGCCGGGTGCTTGCCCCGGGCCGGGGGCGATCTTTTTCCGCGCCCCGCCGGGGAGCCTTCGTGAGGCGGGGCGCGGAAGAGTTCTCTTGCCCGGCGGGGCCCCCGAGGGGTCCCGGCAGGGCTACATCATGTCTTCGATGTCCGCGGCGATCGGGTCGGCGTCGGTGCCGATGACGACCTGGATGGCGGAGCCCATCTTCACGACGCCGTGTGCGCCCGCGGCCTTGAGGGCGGCCTCGTCGACGAGCGCGGGGTCGCGGACCTCGGTGCGGAGCCGCGTGATGCAGCCCTCGACCTCTTCGATGTTGTCGATTCCGCCGAGCCCGGCGACGATCTTCTCTGCCTTGGTGGCCATTGGTGTCTCCCTGTTTCCCTGACCCACCGCGGGTCCGTAATGTCACGGTAACGCACGGTTGGCCCAACTTCACGGGCGGTGGGCCGCCCCATGGACCACCATGTCGATCATGGATGCCGGTCACCCGCACCCCCAAGTGGTCTACACCACTGTACGCGAGCAGCGCCCCCGCGGAGCCACCCGGTGAGCGCCGCGGACGCCGCCGCGAGCGGGCCGGTACGGCGCGGCTGGGGCAGCAGGTTCTTCCAGGGTCTGCAGAAGATGGGCCGCAGCCTCCAGCTGCCGATCGCCGTCCTCCCGGCCGCGGGCATCATCAACCGGCTCGGCCAGGACGACGTCTTCGGCCCCGACGGTCTCGGCTGGGACCGGGTCGCGAAGGTCTTCGTGGGCGCGGGCGGCGCGCTGCTGGACGGCAACTTCGGCCTGCCCCTGCTCTTCTGCGTGGGTGTGGCGATCGGCATGGCCAAGCGCTCGGACGGCTCGACGGCGCTGGCCGCGGTCGCCGGCTACCTGGTCTTCTTCGGCATCCTCACCCGCTTCCCGAAGGACTGCCCGCCGGGCGCGACGTACACCCAGCTCGGGCAGCTCGCGGGGGCGTGCACACTCAAGGACGGGACGACGACGCTCGCGGAGTTCCAGACGCCGGGTGTCTTCGGCGGCATCGTGATGGGTCTGCTGACCGCCTTCTTGTGGCAGCGCTTCCACCGCACGAGGCTGCCGGACTGGCTGGGCTTCTTCAACGGCCGCCGTCTCGTCCCGATCATCATGGCGGGGGTGGCGATCGCCTTCGCGGTGGTGTGCCTGTTCATCTGGCCGCCGATCGGCGACGGTCTGACGAGCTTCAGCAAGAAGCTGGTGGACCTGGGCTCGTGGGGTGCGGGCATCTTCGGTGTGGCGAACCGCGCCCTGCTCACGGTGGGCCTGCACCAGTTCCTGAACACCTTCGTGTGGTTCCAGTTCGGCGACTTCACCAAGCCGGACGGCACGGTCGTGCACGGCGACATCCCGCGGTTCCTGGCGGGCGACCCGACGGCGGGGCAGTTCCAGACCGGCTTCTTCCCGATCATGATGTTCGCGCTGCCCGCGGCGGCGCTGGCGATGACGCACACGGCCAAGCCGCACCGCCGCAAGGAGGTCGGCGGGCTGATGCTGTCGGTCGCGCTGACCTCGTTCGTGACGGGCATCACCGAGCCGATCGAGTACTCGTTCCTCTTCATCGCGCCGCTGCTGTACGCGTTCCACGCGGTGCTCACGGGTGTGTCGATGGCGCTGTGCTGGGCGCTGGGCATCAAGGACGGTTTCAGCTTCTCCGCGGGCCTGATCGACTACGTCATCAACTGGAACCTGGCGACCAAGCCGTGGCTGATCCTGGTGGTGGGCGCGGGCTTCGCGGTCGTCTACTACGTGCTCTTCCGCGCGGTGATCCAGTATTTCGATCTGAAAACGCCGGGCCGCGAGCCGGAGGAGCTGGGCGAGGAGATGGAGCGCGACAACGTCAAATAACCGCGACACCGCGTGACCGCGGTGCGGACCATGCGTAAGACCCCCTGGTCAGCGGACCGGGGGGTCTTCGCTGTGCGTGAGCGGTGTGACGCAGCGCACCCGGAAGCGCGGATTCCTTTACCCGTAGGGGTCGTGTAAAACTGGTCTACACCACTGAGTGGTATAGACCACGGAGGAATCTGATGACAACGGCCACGGCCACCGCCGGCACTCCGGCGGCCCCCGCGAAGAAGCGGGGCTCCGGCCTCTTCCAGGGGCTGCAAAAGGTCGGCCGCAGCCTTCAGCTGCCGATCGCCGTCCTGCCCGCCGCGGGCATCATGGTCCGGCTGGGCCAGGACGATGTCTTCGGCTCGAAGGGCCTGCACTGGGACAAGGTCGCGTCCGTCTTCGCGAACGCGGGCGGCGCCCTCACCGGCGCGCTGCCGATGCTGTTCTGCATAGGCGTCGCCATCGGCTTCGCGAAGAAGTCCGACGGCTCGACCGCGCTGGCCGCCCTGGTCGGCTTCCTGGTCTACACCAAGGTGCTCCAGGCCTTCCCCGTCCATGACGCGATCATCAACACGACCGCGAACAAGGGCATCGACGTCGCCGCGGTCTACAACGACCCGGGCGTCCTCGGCGGCATCATCATGGGTCTGCTGTCCGCGATCGTGTGGCAGCGCTTCCACCGCACGAAGCTGCCCGACTGGCTCGGCTTCTTCAACGGCCGCCGCCTCGTCCCGATCCTGATGGCCTTCGTCGGCCTGCTGATCGGTGTGTTCTTCGGCCTCGTCTGGGAGCCCATCGGCAACGGCATCACGCACTTCGGCAACTGGATGACCGGTCTCGGCTCCGGCGGTGCCGCGATCTTCGGTGGTGTGAACCGCGCGCTGATCCCGGTCGGCATGCACCAGTTCGTCAACGCGGTGGCCTGGTTCCAGATCGGCGACTTCACCGACGCCTCCGGCACCGTCGTGCACGGTGACATCCCGCGCTTCCTCGCGGGCGACCACACCGCGGGCATGTTCCAGTCCGGCTTCTTCCCGATCATGATGTTCGGCCTGCCGGCCGCCGCCCTGGCGATGGCGCACACCGCCCGCCCGGAGCGCCGCAAGGCCGTCCTCGGCATGATGGTCTCCATCGGCCTGACCTCGTTCGTGACCGGTGTCACGGAGCCGATCGAGTTCTCGTTCATGTTCATCGCGCCGATCCTGTACGTGATCCACATCGTGCTCACGGCGGCCTCGATGGCGATCACCTGGGGCCTGGGCGTGCACGCGGGCTTCAACTTCTCCGCGGGCCTGATCGACTACGCGATCAACTGGAGCCACGCCACCAAGCCCTGGCTGATCATCCCGATCGGACTGGTCTTCGCGGTGATCTACTACGTGGTCTTCCGGTTCGCGATCCTCAAGTTCGACCTCAAGACCCCGGGCCGCGAGCCCGAGGAGGAGATCGAGGACCTCACGAAGTAGCGGACCTCGTGAAGTAACGGACCACCCGCCCCGGCGTCCGGCCGGGCTCCCGTACCGATACGGGAACCTGCTGCGCACCTGCCGGGTGCCGTGGGCGGGCGGGTGTGAGGCGGGTGTGGCCTGCCGGCTGGACTACAGCTGGTAGACCGCGCCCGCCTTCGCCAGTTCCACGGGGCCGTCGAAGGCGGTGCGGGCGTCGCGCAGGTTGACCGCCGGGCTGGTCCACGGCGGGATGTGGGTGAGCACCAGGCGCGAGACGCCGGCGCGGTCGGCGATCTGGCCGGCCTCCAGGCCGTTGAGGTGGAGGTCGGGGATGTCCTCCTTGCCGTGCACGAAGGACGCCTCGCACAGGAAGAGGTCGGCGCCCTCGGCGAGGGTGTCGAGGGCCCGGCAGGGGCCGGTGTCACCGGAGTACGCGAGGGTGCGGCCCTGGTGGCCGAGCCGGAAGCCGTAGGCCTCGACGGGGTGGCTGACCAGGTCGGTGGTGACGTCGAAGGGGCCGAGGGAGAAGCGGCCGGGGGTGAGGGTGCGGAAGTCGAAGACCTCGCTCATGCACTTCTCGTCGGGCACGTCGCCGTACGCGATGTTGAGCCGCCGCTCGGTGCCGGCCGGGCCGTAGACGGGGATGACGGGGGCGGGGCCGCCGTCGTGCCGGTAGTAGCGGGCGACGAAGTAGCCGCACATGTCGATGCAGTGGTCGGCGTGCAGATGGCTCAGCACGACGGCGTCGAGGTCGTACAGCCCGACGTGCCGCTGGAGTTCGCCGAGGGCGCCGTTTCCCATGTCGATGAGCAGCCGGAAGCCGTCCGCCTCGACGAGATAGCTCGAACAGGCCGAGTCCGCGGACGGGAAAGACCCCGAGCAGCCGACGACGGTGAGCTTCATTCCGGGAAACACCTCCGTGGGCGCGCCGCATTCACCCCATTCCTGAGGGCGTGGGGGTATTGGCGGAAGCGGTCCGCCATGTCTTGCGAGGGTAAGGCGCGCTGCGCCGCGCGGGGCCACCGTGGCACCCCGTTGTGGGCGGAATCACCAGTCCGGGGGTTCTTTTCCGTCCCGTACGGCCGCACTTGGCGATTTGTGTGGTGCGCGACACCGGGCGTGGCGCACGTCCCGGGGTGTCGCCCCGGGACGTGCGGGGGGGGGCTCAGGCCCAGAGCTGGCCGTGCAGGGCGGCGACGGCGGCCTCGTCGCTGGGGGCGGTGTAGATGCCCGTCGACAGGTACTTCCAGCCGCCGTCGGCGACGACGAAGACGACGTCGGCGCGTTCGCCCGCGCGCTGCGCCTTGGCGGCGACGCCGAGCGCGGCGTGCAGCGCGGCGCCGGTGGAGACACCGGCGAAGATGCCTTCCTGGGCGAGGAGTTCGCGGGTGCGGCGGACGGCGTCCTGCGAGCCGACCGAGAAGCGGGTGGTCAGCACGGACTCGTCGTAGAGCTCCGGCACGAAGCCCTCGTCGAGGTTGCGCAGGCCGTAGACCAGGTCGTCGTAGCGCGGCTCGGCGGCGACGATCGTGACACCGGGCACCTTCTCGCGCAGGTAGCGGCCGACGCCCATGAGGGTGCCGGTGGTGCCGAGCCCTGCGACGAAGTGGGTGATGGTCGGCAGGTCCGCGAGGATCTCGGGGCCGGTGGTGGCGTAGTGGGCGCCGGGGTTGGCCGGGTTGCCGTACTGGTAGAGCATGATCCAGTCCGGGTGCTCGGCGGCCAGTTCCTTGGCGACGCGTACGGCGGTGTTGGAGCCGCCGGCCGCGGGCGAGGAGATGATCTCGGCGCCCCACATGGCGAGCAGCTCGCGGCGCTCGGAGGAGGTGTTCTCCGGCATCACGCACACGATGCGGTAGCCCTTGAGGCGGGCGGCCATCGCGAGCGAGATGCCGGTGTTGCCGGAGGTCGGCTCCAGGATGGTGCAGCCGGGGGTGAGGCGTCCGTCCGCCTCGGCCTGCTCGATCATGTACAGGGCCGGGCGGTCCTTGACGGAGCCGGTGGGATTGCGGTCCTCCAGCTTCGCCCAGACGCTCACCTCGTCGGACGGGGACAGGCGCGGCAGGCGGACCAGCGGCGTGTTGCCGACGGCCGCCAGCGGGCTGTCGTAGCGCATCAGGCCATGCCCCCGGCGACGGCGGGCAGGATCGTCACGCTGTCGCCGTCCTTGACGTCGGTCGCGATGCCCTTGAGGAAGCGGACGTCCTCGTCGTTGAGGTAGACGTTGACGAAGCGGCGCAGCTCGCCCTCCTCCACGACCCGGGCCCGCAGGCCGGCGTGCCGGGTGTCGAGGTCGGTGAGCAGCTCGTCGAGCGTGCTGCCGCTGCCTTCCACGGACTTCTCGCCGTCGGTGTAGGTGCGGAGGATGGTGGGGATGCGGACCTCGATGGCCATTCGTTCGCTCCAGTGAGTGCGTGGGGCATGCGGGGGTTCGTGTCGCGGTGGCGACGCGGGCTGGCTGCGGTGCTGTGCGGGCCGTACGGGGTTCGTGCGGTCGTGCGGGTCCGGGGCCCGGAGGGCCCTGGGATCGCGTGCGGCAGGGCGGGGCGCGCCGTCAGTCGCCGGGGGCGGACGGACACGCCGCGCTGGTGCGGCGGCACAGGTCGACGTGCAGCCGCGCCACGAGCAGCGAGCCCGGCGCCTTGTCGCTCACGTCGGAGGAAACCATGGGCTCATCGTATCGATTCCCGCCACCGGCCCCAGGGCCTCGTCTCGGTATCCGGGACGTCAGGCGTACGAAGCCACTACTTTGACCGGCTCTTCGGTCACCGTGCCGTCCACGATGCGGAACGAGCGGAACTGCGGCTCGGAAAACTCCTCCGCGGTGGACACCAGGACGTAGTGCGCGCCGGGCTCGTTGGCGTACGAGATGTCGGTGCGGGAGGGGTAGGCCTCGGTCGCGGTGTGCGAGTGGTAGACGATCACCGGCTCCTCGTCCCGGTCGTCCATGTCCCGGTAGAGCCCCAGCAGGTCGGTGGAGTCGAACTCGTAGAAGGTCGGGGAGCGGGCGGCGTTCAGCATCGGGATGAAGCGCTCGGGGCGGCCGCTGCCCTCGGGGCCGGCGACGATGCCGCAGGCCTCGTCGGGGTGGTCGGCGCGGGCGTGGGCCACGATCGCGTCGTGCAGCTCCTGGGTGATGGTCAGCATGCAAGAAAAGTACCGCCCGCCCCCGTCGCCCCTCCCCCGCCGGTGGCCGGTCTCACAGCGTCCCGGACGAGCGCGGCGGGCGCTGCGGTCACAGCGCCGCCGCGTCGGGTGCGGCCGGGCCGTCCGGGGTGCCCGGCGCCGTCTCGGCGGGCCGCGGCGGCAGGTGCGGGCGGCGGGTGAAGGCGGCGGGGTTGCGGCGGCGCAGCACCCGGTATCCGGCGGCGAGCAGCGCGAACCACACGGGCACCCCGTAGAGCGAGATCCGGGCCTGGCTGTCGGCGCCGGTCATGACCAGCACGGCGGCGAGGAAGCCGAGCGCGGCCCAGCTGGCGGCGGCCCCACCGGGGGCGCGGAACCACGCGGTGGCGGCGCGCCCGGCGCGGACGGCGGCGCGGTAGCGGATGTGGGAGCAGAGGATGACGCCCCACGTCCAGACCCCGGCGACGGTCGCGAAGGCGGTGATGTACGTGAACGCGCCGTCGGGGTCGATGTAGTTGATCCACACCCCGACGCCCATCAGGGCGACCGACGCGGCGGTGCCGGCCGCGGGGGTGCGGCGGCCGGTGAGGCGGGAGAAGAAGGCCGGGCCCTGGCCGTTGACGGCGAGGTCGCGGAGCATCCGGCCGGTGGAGTACATGCCGGAGTTGCACGACGACAGGGCGGCCGACAGCACCACGAAGTTGACGATGCCGGCGCCGAAGGGGATGCCGATGACGGCGAAGGCGGCCACGAAGGGGCTGACCCCGGGCTGGAAGTGCGTCCAGGGCACCACGCACAGGATGACGGTGAGCGCGCCGACGTAGAACAGCACGATGCGCCACGGCAGGGTGTTGATGGCCTTGGGCAGCGTCTCGCGGGGGTTCTGCGCCTCGCCCGCGGTCACGCCGACCAGCTCGACGGCGATGTAGGCGAACATGACGATCTGGAGGGTCAGCAGCGAGCGGCCGATGCCGTGCGGGAAGAAGCCGCCGTCCTGCCACAGGTGGCCGGCCGACGCGGTGTCGCCGGCCGCGGACACGCCGAGGGTCAGCACGGCGACGCCGATGAGGATCATCCCGACGATCGCGGTCACCTTGATCATCGACAGCCAGAACTCGACCTCGCCGAAGAGCTTCACCGAGATCAGGTTGGCCGCGAAGAGCACCAGCAGGAAGCCGCCGGCCGCCGTCCACTGCGGTACGTGCGGCCACCAGTACTGCACGTAGGTGGCCGCGGCGGTGACCTCGGCCATCCCGGTGACGACCCACATCAGCCAGTACGTCCAGCCGGTGACGTAGCCCGCGAAGGGGCCCAGGAACTCCCGGCCGTAGTCGGCGAAGGAGCCGGACACCGGGCGGTAGGTGAGCAGTTCGCCGAGCGCGCGCATGATCGCGAAGACCGCGGCGCCCGCGACCGCGTACATCAGGATCAGGCTGGGGCCCGCCTGGTGGATGGCGCGGCCCGCGCCGAGGAAGAGCCCGGTGCCGATGGCGCCGCCGATCGCGATCATCTGGATTTGCCGGCTGCCGAGCCCGCGCTCGTAGTCGGCGTCCGCGTCCCCGCCCGCGCCCGTGCCGCCGCCGGGGGCGGGAGCGCCGGGCGGCACGTCCTTCACGTCCGTCATGCCCGGATCCGTACCACGCGGGCGGTACGCCGGAATCCACGCTCCGCCACCCGGGGGGCCGCGCGGGCGGTCTCAGCCGGTCATCGCCTCGACGAGGGACTCCTGGAGGCTGCCGAGCCAGAGGTAGGCCATCACCATGGGCTTGCGCTCGTCGCTGTCGGGCAGCTGGTAGAGGCCGTTCTGGTCGTCCTCGCTGACGTCGAGGTAGGTGCCGATCGTCAGCCGCAGGTCGTTGAGCGCGCCGAGCCACTGGCGGGCCTCGGGCGCGGCCAGCCGCAGCTCCGAGCCGTCGCGGTCGAGGCAGCGCACCATCGCGAGGGCGTCCTCGCGCTTGCGGGAGCGCAGGTCGTTCTCGGTGAAGCGGCGGAATTCCGAGGCGTCCCCGTCGTCCTCGTAGGCGTTCGGGAAGAGCCTGGCCAGCGCGGGGTCCTCGGGGGGCTTGCTGGGGCCCTCGGCGAACAGCTCCGCGAGCGGGTCGGCGTCCGGGTCGGACTCGGCGGCTCCCGGGCCGGGGCCGATCAGCTCCAGCAGCTGCACGGCGAGCGTGCGCAGGATGGAGATCTCGTCCTCGTCCAGCAGGATCGCGGCGCCTCCGCCGTCGACGCCCGTGAACACGCCCCGCCGGGCGCGGCGGCGGCCCATCAGCGGTCCTGCGACAGGGTCGCCCACAGGCCGTAGCCGTGCATCGCCTGCACGTCGCGCTCCATCTCTTCGCGGGTGCCGCTGGAGACCACGGCTTTCCCCTTGTAGTGGACGTCCTCCATGAGCTTGGTGGCCTTGTCCTTGGAATAGCCGAAGTACGTCTGGAAGACGTAGGTCACGTAGCTCATGAGGTTGACGGGGTCGTTGTGCACGAGCGTCACCCAGGGGACGTCCGGCTCCGGCACCTCGAACGGCGCTTCGCTCGAAGCGGGGCGGGTCTCGACGGGCTCGACAGGCGCGACACTCACAGGTTCCATGCTGCCGCCGGTGGGGGCTCTCGCACAAATGGGCGTGCCAGCCGGGGTGTGCGCGGGGCGCGTTTTCACCGTGTGAGGGGCCGCACACGACGGAGATCTCGTCAGTTTGACGAAATCGGGGGTAGCATCGGTGCCATGAGCACAGCAGAGCTGGGACTGCCGGTGGACGTGCCGTCCACCGCGCTTTTCACCGACCGCTACGAGCTGACCATGCTGCAGGCCGCACTGCGCAGCGGGGCGGCCCACCGCCGCTCGGTCTTCGAGGCCTTCACCCGGCGGCTGCCGGAAGGCCGCCGCTACGGCGTCGTCGCGGGCACCGGCCGGGTGCTCGACGCCGTCGAGAACTTCCGCTTCGACGCGCCCGTCCTGGACTTCCTGCGCCGCGAGCAGGTCGTCGACGACGACACCCTCGAATGGCTGGCCGGCTACCGCTTCAGCGGCGACATCTGGGGCTACCCCGAGGGCGAGGTCTACTTCCCCGGCTCGCCGATCCTGCGCGTCGAGGGCACCTTCGCCGAGGCCGTCGTCCTGGAGACGGTCGTGCTGTCGATCCTCAACCACGACTCCGCCATCGCCGCGGCCGCCTCCCGTATGGCCGTCGCCGCCGGCGGCCGCCCGCTGCTGGAGATGGGCGCCCGCCGCGCCCACGAACTCGCCGCCGTCGCCGCCTCCCGCGCCGCCTACGTCGGCGGCTTCCGCACCAGCTCCAACCTCGCCGCGGGCTTCCGCTACGGCATCCCCACCGTCGGCACCAGCGCCCACGCCTTCACCCTGCTGCACGACACCGAACGCGACGCCTTCACCGCCCAGGTCGAATCCCTCGGCCGCGGCACCACGCTGCTCGTCGACACCTACGACGTCGCCGAGGCCGTCCGCGCCGCCGTCGAGATCGCCGGACCCGAACTCGGCGCGGTCCGCATCGACTCCGGCGACCTGCTGCTGCTCGCCCACCGGGTGCGCCAGCAGCTCGACGACCTCGGGGCGAAGAACACGAAGATCGTCGTGACGTCCGACCTCGACGAGTACGCCATCGCCTCGCTCGCCGCCGCGCCCGTCGACTCCTACGGCGTCGGCACCTCGCTCGTCACCGGCAGCGGGCACCCGACGTGCTCCATGGTCTACAAGCTCGTCGCCCGCGCCGGCGACGACGGCGGGCCGCTCGTACCCGTCGCCAAGAAGTCCATGGGCGGCAAGACCAGCGTCGGCGGCCGCAAGTGGGCCGCGCGGCGGGTGGACGCGGACGGGGTCGCCGCCGCGGAGGTCGTCGGGAGCGGGCCGATTCCCGCGGAGCTGACCGACCGGCAGCTGCTCGTGCCCCTCGTCCGGGGCGGGGACATCATCGGCCGCGAGCCCCTGGAGGCGGCGAGGCTGCGCCACATTGAGGCTCGCGCCTCGTTGCCCGTGTCCGCGACCCAGCTCTCCCGCGGCGAGCCGGTGCTCCCCACGGAGGTGCTGTAACCGGGGCGCCGCCCCGGCCCCGGGCTCCCCTACTGCGCCGGGCCCTCGTTTTTTCAGGGGCGCGGGGAACTGCGCGCTCAGCCACAGCGCGCCTGCGCGTCGCCACCGGCCGAAAGGGGCAGTTCGGTCCGTCCCGGACCACCGGCCGGTGGGGGTGGGCCGCGCAGTTCCCCGCGCCCCTGGTGGTTGCCCCGCGCGGCATGCGCGCCCCGGCGGGGCGCACCGCACCCGCGCGTGCGGGCGCGGGGAGGGTGCGGGAGAATCCTCACGCTCAGGCCGTATCCATCCATCCGCCGGAAGGGCATCATGCACCGCGCACTCATCGTCGTCGACGTGCAGAACGACTTCTGCGAGGGAGGCAGCCTCGCGGTTGCCGGTGGGGCGGACGTGGCCGCCGGGGTCACGGATCTGATCGGGGAGTCCGCCGGGAGCTACCGGCACGTCGTGGCGACCCGCGACCACCACATCGACCCGGGGGACCACTTCTCGGAGCACCCGGACTTCGTGACGTCCTGGCCCGTGCACTGCGTGGCGGGGACGGAGGGGGTCGGCTTCCATCCGAACTTCACGCCCGCGGTGGCGTCGGGCGCGGTGGACGCGGTCTTCGACAAGGGCGCGTACGCGGCCGCGTACAGCGGTTTCGAGGGGCAGGACGAGAACGGCACGAGCCTCGCGGACTGGCTGACCGCGCGGGAGGTCGCGGAGGTGGACGTCGTGGGGATCGCGACCGACCACTGTGTGCGGGCCACCGCGCTGGACGCGGCGCGCGCCGGGTTCACGACCCGGGTGCTGCTGCGGCTGACCGCGGGGGTGGCGCCGGAGACCGTGCGGCGGGCGCTGGACGAGCTGCGCGGCGCGGGTGTGGAGCTGGTGGAGGCGTAGGCCTCAGACGCGGTTGAGCGCGGATATCGGGTGCCAGGGGTCGGACGTGCGGGCGCGGTAGTCGCGCCAGATCAGGCCGTCCGGGTGGTGCAGGACCGCGCTGATCTCGTCCGGCGTGGGCGGTTCGGCGTTGCCGGTGAGGCGGGCGCCGCGGAAGCCGAGGTTGCTGAGCCGGGTCAGGGCGCGCTGCCGGTTGAGCGCGTGGACGACCACGCGTATCCGGTGTGCCGCGTCGGCAGGGTCGGGCAGCGCGAGCGCCACGATCACCGTGCCGCTCGGCAGCTTGCTGAAGCCTCCGACCGCCATGCTCACATCGTGCGCCGTTCGGCCGCCGTCCACCAGCAGACGGCGGCCGAACGCATCGTTACCGCAGGTCAAACGCCCCGTGACGGGGTCAGCGGTGGGCCGGGCCGACCTGCACCGTCATGGTGCTGCCGTCCAGCGGCTGGGACACGATGGTGATGCGCGTGTTGGTGTCGGGCACCTGCACGCTGCCGTACGGGTTGCTCGCGTCGTAGTACGTGCCGTAGTGGTCGTCGAAGACCGGCGCGCCGAGCTTGGGCTTGATCTTGGTCGCGACCCCGTTGCTGTGCAGGGTCAGACCCTTGGTCGGGAACCAGCTGAAGGTCGAGTCGTAGGCCTGGATGCGGTTGCGCATGATCGTGCCGTCCGACCACTTCTCGGCCTTGGCGTGCGCGTCGACCGGGAGTATCTCGCCCTGACCGGGGTGCAGGCCGACGTCGTTGTTGGCCTGCGAGGTGTCCCACAGCCAGATGAGCAGCCCGTTCTGGTACGGGAAGTGCTCGGCCTTCTGCGGGGCCGTGTTGAGCCAGCCGAAGTTGTACGGGCCGGTCTTCAGCGTCTGGTCGAAGGAGACGTACTGCCGGTTCTCCGCGATGTAGAACTCGGGGTAGTCGTCGGTGAAGGACGCGCCGATGCGGCTGAAGCCCTTGGCCGTCCAGCCGTTGTCGTCGCTCTCGGCGCCGTCGCTGAAGACCGCCGAGCCGTCCGCGGTGACGCTGATCGCGTCGGCGGTGAAGCCCTGCTGGGCGACGCCGCCGTCGGTCAGGTAGCGGAAGCGCAGCTGGATCTGCTTCCCGGCGTAGGCGTCGAGCGGGAAGGACAGGTCCTCGTACGCGCCGCTGGTGCCGGTGAGCGCCGGGTAGCCGCCGCCGTCACGGGGCAGCGCCGTGCCGTTGGCGGTGCCGTCGATCGGGGTCCAGTTGGCGCCGCCGTCCGTGGAGACCTCGGTGTAGAGGAAGTCGTAGTTCTCCTCGATGTCCCACCAGCCCTTGAGGGTGAGGGACGCGGACGACGTGCCCGTGAGGTCCACCGCGCGGGTCAGCGTGTTGGACAGGTCGTCGCCGCTGCCCGACCACCACTGCTTGTCGCCCTCGGCCGGCTGGGTGACGGTCGTGGTCACCGTCTTGTCCGGGAGGCTGACGATCAGCGCCTGCTTGTCCTTGGTGTTGTACTCGGCGACGCCCAGCTTGGTGGTGGAGCGGGTCGCGGCCTTGGCCGTGCCGTAGTTGAGCCAGCCCAGCTGGAGCTTGTCCCAGGCGTTCATGTCGTCGGGGCGGTCACCGATCGAGTCGCCGCCCGTGCCGAGCCAGGAGCCGGAGGACATGAGCGTCCAGAAGGCGGTGTTGTTCTCGCCGATGTACGTGGTGTCGTACTCGTCGGGCAGGCCCAGGTCGTGGCCGTACTCGTGGGCGAAGACGCCGAGGCCGCCGTTCTCCGGCTGGAGGGTGTAGTCGCCGACCCAGATGCCGGTGTCGCCGATCTGGGTGCCGCCCGCGCGGTTGTCCGCCGGGCCGGTGCGGCCGACGTCGGTGCCGTACGCGTACCAGCGGTGCGCCCACAGCGCGTTCGTGGCCTGCGCGCCGCCGCCGCCGGACTCGTCGACACCGGCGTGCACGATCTGGAAGTGGTCGATGTAGCCGTCGGGCTCGTTGAAGTTGCCGTCGCCGTCGTAGTCGTAGCGGTCCCACTGGTCGTACTGCGCCAGGTCCGCCTTGATCTGCGCGTCGGTGCGGCCCTGCGCCTTCTGGTCGGCGACGTACGCGGTCGTCGCGTCGCGGATCAGGTCCCAGGCGCTGGAGCAGATGGTGCTGCCGCAGTAGTTCGAGCCGTAACGGGCCTCGTTCCAGGGCACCTTGACCCAGGCGGAGACCTCGCCGTCCACGGAGTAGCGGCCCGAGGACTGGCGCTCGTAGTAGGTCGCGAGCGAGTCCTTGCCGGCGGCGTGGCTGAAGTAGAGGTCCTGGAAGTGCTGCTGGTTGTAGTCGGCCTGCCAGGCGGTGCTGGTGTCCTTGGAGCGGTCGGGCCGGGCGATCTGGTTGTGCGCCGGGCCCGGGTCACCGCCGTACTTGGTCACGGGCGGCTGGGGGCCGTCCGGACCGTCCGGGTCGTAGGTGGTCGTGCTGTCCACCTGGTCGCCGAACTCCGCGAGGATGGTGAAGATCTTGTCGGTCTTCTCCCGGCCCAGCTCGACGTACTTGCTCTTGCCCTTGCCGCCCTTGGCGCTCTTGCCGTGGCCGAGGTCGACGACCTTCGAGCCGCCGATCTGCTGCACGGTGGCCTGGCCGGCGACGACCTGCTGGAGCGCGGCGGAGCGCTCGGCGTCCTGCTGCGCGCTGAAGGGGCCCGGCAGGTCGTGGGACTGGTTGCCCGCCGGGTCGTGGGACGAAGCCGCCGGCACGCCCGCGGGCGCGCTCCCCCGGTCCGCCCCGGCGGCGCCCGCCGCGGTGGCGGTGGGCAGCACCCCCAGAACGGCGATGGCCAGGGACAACGCGGCGGTGTGGGTGATCCTCCGCTGAATCTTCAAGATTAATTGACCTCCCCTTGGGAAAGGCCATTGCATCGGAGTGCTGGAGGAAAAAACAGACCTTGACTTGAGCATGGCAGGACAGTACGTTTACCGGTTTCACGGCTCCGCTGAGCGGACGTCAGCTCCGCCGGACTCCCGTACCGGGCACGGGCGGTGACGCCCCCTCCGGCCGCGCTCCCCCCCCCCCCGCGCCCCGTACCTCGCACGGCATCGGACGCGCGTGCGACCCCGTGCGCCCCCTCGTGCACCGCACCGTCGGTTAGGTTGTGCTTACCGGGTGGTGCCCCCGGGCATGCCGAACACGAGCCACCCGTCAGCGTGCCCCCGCTTCGACGTACCCGAGGACGGTCCTTCCGATGCCACGTCCGACGTCCGCGCAACTCTTCTACGGTTCCCTCACCGTCGTCCTGTCCACCCTCGCGGCGCTGCTCGTCGCCGACATCAGCTCCGGCGCCGCCGTCGTCGCCGTCGCCGCCGTCGGCCTGCTGCTCGGCCTGGTCGTCGCCGTCGCGGTCACCGCGCCCGGCGCGGCCCGCCGCCGCACCGCCGCCCCGCAGCCCGCCGCCGTCCCGGTCCCCCGCTCCCGGGTGGCCGGCGGCACGGAGCCGCAGCGGGTCGAGGAGCACAGCCTGCGGCGCTGAGACCTCGTGCGGCGCCGCCGTCCCCTGCGTGCGGCGCCCCATCAGACGGCGGTCACGACCACGGTCCTGGCCGCCTTCTCGTGCAGCCCCTGCTTGTACGGCTTGTCGAACAGCACGGTGATCCCGATCAGCAGGAACCAGAAGCAGCTGCAGCAGAACGCCGGCAGCCACAGCACCGCGGCGCGCACCGCGGCCGCGTTCGTGCCCGGCACGCTGCCGTCGGCGAGCATCGCCGCCCGCAGGCCCATCAGCTTCTTGCCCACCGTCTGACCGGTGGACTTCGTCATGTACCACTCGTAGAGGAAGCCGAGCCCGGCGGTGAAGACCCCGCCGATCGCGGAGCGCCCGGCGCTCCAGTCGCTCCCGTGCACACCGCCCGCCGCCCAGTCCAGCAGGCCCGCGGGGACCAGCACGATGACGATGTCGATGACGCGGGCGATGACGCGCTTGCCCGCCGCCGCGAGCGGGGGCATCCCCGGCAGGGGCTGCTGCCCGCCGCCGCCCCCGCCGCCTCCGTAACCGGGCGGGGGTCCGCCCTGCCCCGGCGGGGGGTTGCCGTACGGGTCGCCGCCGCCGGGCGGCGGGTTGCCGTAGGGGTTGCCGCCGCCGGGCGGGGGGTTGCCGTAGGGGTTGCCGCCCCACTGGCCGCCGCCTCCTCCGCCGGGCGGGGGGTTTTCGTACGGGTTGCCGGGCGGCGGCTGCGGCTGGGTGGGCGGCGGCTGATCACTGCTCATGACCCGAGTCAAACCCGCGAGCTGACGGTGCGCCCGCCGCCAAGATCCATCCGGGGGACCCGGACCCCGCGAGACCGCCGACCGCCCGGCGCGGCGGAGAACGTACCCGGCGAGGCTAGGCTCCGGCGACGAACGTGCGGGCGGCCTTGTCGTGCCAGCCCTGGCGCCAGGGGCGGTCGAAGAGGGCCCAGGCCACACCGACGACGCCGACGGCGAGCGCGTTGAGGACCGAGCGGAGCGCCCAGCGGCGCAGGCTCACGCCGAAGCTCGGGGGGAGCTGGCCCTCGATGTCGAGGACCTTCAGACCCATCAGCTTCTTGCCGAGCGTGCGGCCCCAGCGCGCGGTGGGCAGCACCTCCAGCAGCACCCCCGCGAGGACGGCGACCAGCAGGATCGCCCCCGCTTCGGCACCGGTCGTGGTGTCGAGCAGCCACACCTTGACCGTCTCGCCGGTGAGCTTGGCCGCGTCGATCTTGTCCTTGGCGTGGTGGTAGGCCGCCGAGCCCAGCGGCACCGCCGCCGCCCCGGTGACAGCGGCGAAGAGCACGGTGTCGACGAGCCGCGCGGCGAAGCGGCGCCACAGCCCGCCGGGCCGGTCGTGGCCGCGGGCGGAGGCGAAGGGGTCGGCGGCGACGGGCCGCCACGGCACCGCGGCGCCGCCGTCCCGGGCCAGCTCCTGGACCTGTTCCGCCCAGGGCGCCGGGCCCTGCTGCGGCACCGCGGGCGGCGTGGCGACCGGCGTCCCGGGCGCCGGCGGGCCGACGGGCGAGGGCGTCGTCCAGGAGGGCTGCTCGGGGGCCTGCGGCTGCGGCACCAGCGGGCGGGCGGCGCCGCCCCCGTCCGGTGCGCGCCAGGAGATCGGCGGCAGGTCACCGCCGGGCGGGTTGGCGGCGGGCACCGGCCACACGGGCGCGGCGGGCGCCGGGCCCCCCGCGGCGGCGGCCGCCGGGGGCCGGGAGGCCGTAGGGTCGGGCCACACCGGCCGTGCGGCGGAGGGAGCGGAGGCGGCGGAGGGCGCGGCGGGCGCCGGCTGCTCGGGTTCGCCCTGGACGGCGGCGGGCGCGGTCGGGTCGGCGTCGAGGAAGACGGGACCGGACTCGTCCAGCGCGGGGGCGGCGGGCGCGGCGGAGGCCGGCGCGGCGGAACCGGGCGCGGGGCGGCTCGTCCCCGGGACCCACGACGTGCCGTTCCAGTACCGGATGTAGTTCGGAATCGACGGGTCCGGGTAGTAGCCCGGCGCCGGTGACGGCGAGCCGCCGGCCCCGGCCGCGCCGGAAGGACCGGAGGTACCAGAAGGGGGAGCGCTCATGGGTCACAGCTTCCGTATCTGCTCGGCCGGGGGATACAGCGTCCAGACATACCAGACCCGGGCGGCCGTTGGGCTCGCGCCACCGCGCGCCACCCCGTCTGACACGTCATTACCCGTCCGCGCCCCCGCGCGCCCCCTCTTCCGGAATTTTGAACCGAAACCCGAGAAGTCGCGTAATGGTGAGGGAGGCACGCGCTCTCTCCAGGTGCTGGCCCCGCTCGCGACACCCGCCAACTGGGGCCACCGCGCCAAGGAAAGGACGTCGACTCGATGCAGACCGTGGTGGAACGCGAACTCGAAATGCAACTGGTGCTGTCGCCCGAGCGCAGCATCCCGGTGCCGGCCCGGCTGGTCTACCGCACGGACGACCCGTTCGCCGTGCACATCACCTTCCATGTGGGCTCCGACCTGCCCGTCAACTGGACCTTCGCCCGTGAGCTGATCGTGGAGGGCGTCTTCCGCCCCTGCGGGCACGGCGACGTGCGGATCTGGCCGACGAAGGTGGGCGGCCGCAGCGTGCTGTGCATGGCGCTCAGTTCACCGGACGGCGAGGCGCTGCTGGAGGCGCCGTCGTCGCCCGTCGCGGCCTGGCTGGAGCGCACCCTGCGGGCGGTGCCGCCGGGCACCGAGCACGAGCAACTGGGCATGGACGACGGGCTGGAGCGGCTGCTCGCGCCCGCCGCCGGTGACGACCTGTGGCTGCGCGACCCGTGGAAGGAGTCCTCGGACGACACCCCCGACACCGGTGCGTGACGGGGGCGCCGCGGGAGACCGCCCGCACGCGGTGCGGGCGTCAGAAGACCTTGCCGGGGTTGAGCAGCCCCTTGGGGTCGAACACGGCCTTGATGCCGCGCTGGAGTTCCATGCCGGTCGGGCCGATCTCCCGGGCCAGCCACTCGCGTTTGAGCAGACCCACCCCGTGCTCGCCGGTGATCGTGCCGCCGAGTTCCAGACCGAGCGCCATGATCTCGTCGAAGGACGCGCGGGCCCGCCCGGTCTCGTCCTCGTCGTGCCGGTCGAAGCAGACCACGGGGTGGGTGTTGCCGTCGCCCGCGTGCGCGCACACGCCTATCGTCAGGTCGTGCTTCGCGGCGATCGCGGCGACGCCCTCCAGCATGTCCGCGAGCCGTCCGCGCGGCACGCACACGTCGTCGATCATCATCGCCGTGGACACCTTCTCCAGCGCCGTCAGCGACAGCCGCCGCGCCTGGAGCAGCATCTCCGACTCCGCCGCGTCCTCCGCGGGCACCACCTCGGTCGCCCCCGCGGCCGTGCACAGCTCACCGACCGCCGCGAGGTCGGCCGCCGCGTCCGGGGTGTCGAACGCGGCCAGCAGCAGCGCCTCGGTGGACTCCGGCAGCCCCATCTTCGCCAGCGCGTTGACCGCCCGCACCGTCGTGCCGTCCATGAGCTCCAGCAGGGACGGCACGTGCCCGCCCGCCATGATCGCGCACACCGCGGCGCCCGCCGCGGCCGCCGACGGGAACTCGGCGACCATCGCGAGCTGCTGCGGCGGCGCGGGCTTGAGCGCGAGCACCGCCCGCACCACGACCCCGAGGGTGCCCTCGGAGCCCACGAACAGCCGCGTCAGGTCCAGCCCGGCGACGCCCTTGGCCGTACGCCTCCCGGTGCTCAGCAGCCGCCCGTCGGCCAGCACGACGTCCAGGCCGAGCACGTACTCGGCGGTGACGCCGTACTTGACGCAGCACAGGCCGCCCGCGCCGGTCCCGATGTTGCCGCCGATCGTGCACTGCTCCCAGCTCGACGGATCCGGCGGGTAGTAGAGCCCCTGCTCGCCGACCGCGCGCGACAGCACGGCGTTGACGACACCGGGCTCGACGACGGCGATCCGCTCCACCGGGTCGATCTCCAGGATCCGGTCCATCTTCGCGAGCGACAGCACGATGCAGCCGTCCACGGCGTTGGCGCCGCCCGAAAGACCCGTGCGGGCGCCCTGCGGGACGACGGGGACGTCGTGCGCGGACGCGGTCCGCATCACGTGCTGGACGTCTTCGACGGTGCGCGCCAGCACGACGGCGAGGGGGGTGCCCGCCGCGGAGAATCCCGCCATGTCCGCGGAGTACGCCTCCGCGACCGCCGCGTCCGTGATCACTGCCCCGCCGGGCAGCCCGGCTGCCAACTCCTCGATGACCTCACCCATTCCCTTACCTTCGCATCCGCGACGCCTGTCGCACTAGGCCCCCGTCTCCCGCGGAGGGCGGGGACCGCGGTGTGACGTCGGTCGCACAGACGTGGGGGGCTGAGCGTCAGAGCCGAGGGCCGGGCCGGTGGCCGTTACGCTGGGGCGTCCCACGGGCCGGCTGGGCCGGCCGCCGCCTTCCACCCCCCGCCGGAGACCGTGACTACCTCGCACCCCCACCACCTGTCCCCCGCTTTCCCCGGCCGCGCGCCCTGGGGGACGGCGAACAAGCTGCGGGCCTGGCAGCAGGGCGCCATCGACGCGTACGTGGCGCGCCAGCCGCGGGACTTCCTGGCGGTGGCGACACCCGGCGCCGGCAAGACCACGTTCGCGCTGTCGCTCGCGTCGTACCTGCTGCACAACCATCTGGTGCAGCAGATCACCGTCGTGGCGCCGACCGAGCATCTCAAGACGCAGTGGGCGGACGCGGCGGCGCGGATAGGGATCCGGCTGGATCCGCAGTACAGCGCGGGTCCGGTCGGGCGGGAGTTCCACGGCGTGGCCGTGACGTACGCGGGCGTCGGCGTGCGGCCGATGCTGCACCGCAACCGGTGCGAGTCGCGCAAGACGCTGGTGATCCTGGACGAGATCCACCACGCGGGCGACAGCAAGTCGTGGGGCGAGGCGTGCCTGGAGGCGTTCGAGCCGGCGACGCGGCGGCTGGCGCTGACCGGTACGCCCTTCCGGTCGGACACCAACCCGATCCCGTTCGTGGTGTACGAGGAGGGCAACGACGGCATCCGCCGCAGCTCCGCGGACTACACGTACGGCTACGGGAACGCGCTCGCCGACAACGTCGTGCGGCCGGTGATCTTCATGTCGTACAGCGGCAACATGCGCTGGCGCACCAAGGCGGGCGACGAGATCGCGGCGCGGCTGGGCGAGCCGATGACCAAGGACGCGACCGCGCAGGCGTGGCGTACCGCGCTGGCGCCGACCGGCGACTGGATGCCGAACGTGCTGCGGGCCGCCGACCAGCGGCTGACCGAGGTGCGCAAGGGCATCCCGGATGCGGGCGGCCTGGTGATCGCCACCGACCAGGACTCGGCGCGGGCGTACGCCAGGCTGCTGCGCGAGCTGACCGGCAACAAGGCGACCGTGGTGCTGTCGGACGACACGGGCGCGTCCAAGCGGATCGAGGAGTTCAGCGCGTCGGAGGACCGCTGGATGGTCGCGGTGCGGATGGTGTCGGAGGGCGTGGACGTGCCGCGGCTGGCGGTCGGGGTGTACGCCACGACGATCTCCACACCGCTGTTCTTCGCGCAGGCGGTGGGCCGTTTCGTGCGGTCGCGGCGGCGCGGCGAGACGGCGTCCGTCTTCGTCCCGACGATCCCGACGCTGCTGGAGTTCGCCGCGGAGATGGAAGTCGAGCGCGACCATGTGCTCGACAAGCCGAAGAAGGCGGGCGAGGACGACCCGTACGCCGAGGAGGACCAGCTGCTCGCGGAGGCCGAGCGGGAGCAGGACGAGGCCACCGAGGACGACCAACTGCCCTTCGAGGCGCTGGAGTCCGACGCGGTCTTCGACCGGGTGCTCTACGACGGCGCCGAGTTCGGCATGCAGGCGCATCCGGGCAGCGAGGAGGAGCAGGACTACCTGGGCATTCCGGGGCTGCTGGAGCCGGACCAGGTGCAGATACTCCTGCAGCGGCGGCAGGCCCGGCAGATCGCGCACAGCCGGCGCAAGCCGGACGAGGAGGCGGATCTGCTGGAGCTGCCCGCCGAGCGCCGCCCGGTCGTCTCGCACCGGCAGCTGCTGGAGCTGCGAAAGCAGTTGAACACCCTGGTCGCCGCGTACAACCATCAGAGCGGCAAGCCGCACGGCGTGATCCACACGGAGCTGCGCCGGGTGTGCGGCGGTCCGCCGAGTGCCGAGGCGACCGCCGGTCAGCTCGGCGAACGGATCAAGAAGGTGCAGGAGTGGGCCACCCGAATGCGATGATTTCGGCTGTGTTACAGCGATATGAAAAGCAACGAGGCGTCACCACACCGCCCGGATTGTGGACGGCCTCTTCCGCTGAGCGGTACACGACCGCTACCGTGCCGATCACGCACGCGCCGTGGCAGAGCCGCCGCGGAGCGCAGCCGGTAAGCCGACATCCGGCGGCCTCTCCGCGCACCGCCGCGGGACCGGCGGTGCATCCCCCCGACAGGCGCCGCCGATTCTATGAGGGAGGGGCGTCGTGACCGCCGAGACGTCTCAGACACTGGACCGGGGCCTTCGGGTCCTGAAACTGCTCGCCGACACCGACCACGGGCTGACCGTCACCGAACTGGCGTCCAAACTCGGCGTCAACCGGACGGTCGTCTACCGGCTGCTGGCCACCCTGGAGCAGCACTCGCTGGTCCGCCGCGACCTCGGCGGCCGGGCCCGGGTGGGCCTCGGTGTGCTCGGCCTCGCCCACCAGGTGCACCCGCTGCTGCGCGAGGCGGCGCTGCCCGCGCTGCGCTCGCTGGCCGAGGACATCGGCGCGACCGCCCACCTCACCCTCGTCGACGGCAGCGAGGCGCTCGCCGTCGCCGTGGTCGAACCCACCTGGACCGACTACCACGTCGCCTACCGCACGGGCTTCCGGCACCCGCTGGACCGCGGCGCGGCCGGCCGGGCCATCCTCGCCGGGCGCGGCATGCAGCCCACCGCGGACGGCAGCCGCTGGGAGCGCTTCGCCGACAGCGTCGAGGCCGAGGGCGAGGGCACCACGGCCGACGCCGACCCCGCGGGCGGTACGGGCGACGAGCGCGGCACCCTGGTGCGTACCGGTACCGCCACCGTCGGCACGGGCCTGGCGACCGACCGGGTCCGCTACGTCCTCACCCACGGCGAGCTGGAGGCGGGCGCGAGCGGCGCCGCGGCCCCGCTGCTGGGGGTACCGGGCGTGGAGGGCAGCGTCGGCGTGGTGATGCTCTCCGAGGCGGTGCCCGAGCGGGTGGGACCGCGGGTGGTGGAGGCCGCGACGGAGGTCTCCGAGGCGCTGCGCTGAGGCCTGCCGCGAGGGCCTGCGGGGGGCGCGGATTCGGGGCGGGCGCCCGGGTGAAATAAGGTCGGGCGCATGCCTAAGCTTTCCCGCCGCTCCACGATCCTCGCCGCGTGCTCGGCGGTCGTGGCCGCCCTGCTGGCCGTGGCCGCCCTCGCGCCGCTGCCGGTGGTCATCGCCGAGCCAGGGCTCACCGCCGACGTGCTCGGCAGCAACGCGGGCACCCCGGTCATCACGGTCAGCGGGTCCCCGGTGCGGGCCACCAGCGGGCAGTTGCGAATGGTGACCATCCAGGCGACCGGGCCGTCGGCGTCGGTGCACTTCACGGACGTGGCCAAGGCGTGGTTCGCCGACGACCAGGCCGCGATGCCGCGCGAGGCGGTCTACCCCAGCGGGAACACGACCGAGGAGATCGACAAGGTCAACCAGAAGGAGATGACGCAGTCGCAGCAGGACGCGACCGCCGCGGCCCTGAACCACCTCCACCTGTCACCCTCCACGGTGAAGGTCGAGCTGCGGCTCGCGGACGTCGGCGGCCCCAGCGCGGGACTGCTCTTCTCCCTCGGCATCATCGACAAGATCGCCGGCAACGGCCGCGGCGGCGACCTCACCGCCGGCCGCGTCATCGCCGGCACCGGCACGATCGACGCACAGGGCAAGGTCGGCGCGGTCGGCGGTGTGCCCCTCAAGGAGCTGGCCGCCCGGCGGGACGGCGCCACCGTCTTCCTCGTCCCGCGCGCGGAGTGCTCGGACGCCAAGGCCCGGCTGCCGAAGGGCCTTCAGCTCATCCCCGTCGAGACGCTGAACGGCACCCTGTCCGCGCTGGACGCGCTCGCGGCGGGGAAGAAGACGCCCACCTGCTGAGGGGCCCGCTCAGGCGGCGTCCGCGGACACCGTGACCGGGGCGGCCTGCGGGTGCGGGGCGTCCCAGCTGCGGAAGGCGGGCAGCACCAGCGGGCTCAGCGTCGTGAGCAGGTACGCGCCGCTGACGGCGGCGAGCGTGGCCCGCAGCCCCGCGTACTGCACCAGATACCCGGCGGCGAGCCCGCCGAGCGGCATCGCCATCAGGCACCCGGACGTGACCGCGCCGAAGACCCGGCTGCGCAGCCGCTCCGGGACGAGCCGCACCATCTCCGTACCGATGATCGGATTGAGCACGCCCGCCGCGATCCCGCACGTCGCCGTGACGGCCACCAGCGGGGGCAGCCCCGGCACGAACGCGGCGACCGCGGTGCGCGGGAAGCCCGCGACGAGGAACGCCCCGATGAACAGCCCGCGGCGCGGCAGCCGGTGCCCGTACGCGCCGTACAGCAGCGAGCCGACGAGCGCGGCGCCGCCCGTCGCCCCGGACACCAGCCCGATCGCGTACGCGCCGCCGAGGTGCTCGCGCGCGTCGACCGGCAGCAGCACCGCCGACCACGCCTGGTCCAGCGCGTTGGTGACCATCACCATCACCACGACCGCGAACAGCAGCCGGGCGCGCACCAGATACCCGTAGCCCTCGCGCAACTGCGCCCCGTAGCCCAGCTCCGCGGGCTCCGCGTCCTTGCCGCGCGGCCTGCCGTGCGCGCGGGCGCCCAGGCCGATCAGCAGCGTGGAGGCGGCGAAGGTCGCGGCGTCCACGAGCAGCACGTCGGCCGCGCCGAGCGCCGCGATGAGCCCCCCGGCGAGCGGCGCCCCGAGCATCCGCGCCCCGCGCGTGGCGCCCTCGTAGCCACTGGACGCCCGCGCCACGGTCGTGCCCGCCAGCTCCGCGAGCCGCGGCATGAGCACCTCCCGCGCGGTCTCGCCGGGCGCGTGGAACAGCCCGGAGACGGCGACGAGCGCGAGCAGCGTCCCGTACGACAGCGCGCCCGCCATGTGCAGCACGGGGATCGCCCCGACCGCGACCGCGCACACCGCGTCGGACACCACACTGCTCACGGTCTGCCCGAGCCGGTCGATGAGCGGCCCGCCGAGCAGCGCGGCGGCCGCCACCGGCAGTGTCGAGGCGAAGGCGACGAGTCCGGCGCGGGCCGGGCTGCCGGTGGTCTGGAGCACGAACCACGGGACGGCGACGATCGTCAGCATGTTGCCGGTGACGGATATGACGTTGGCGACGAGCAGCAGGACCAGCGGTCGCCGGTCGGCACGGTCGGTGGGCACGTTTCCCCCTGGGACGTGATGCGTCTGCGGGCCGGTCCGCCGCCGGGTGGGCGGGCGGACCGCGGTTGCTCCGCGCGCGGCGGCTTCGTCTAGTCCGCGTGGCGCGGGAAGGCGTGCAGGTGGACGCGGATCCGGGCGGAGTCCGCGGCGTCCTCCGCGACCCGGCCGCGGTAGGAGTCGATGAGCTCGTGCAGCCGGTCGTCCAGCTCACGGGCGAGGTCCGGGGTGAGGTGCAGGGTGAAGTCGCTGACGTCGAAGGCCTCCTGCCACCGCTCGGGCCACTCCCCCATGGTGCCGAGCCAGGCGCCCAGCTCCTCGGAATGCGCGGCGGCTTGCGCGAACAGCAGCGTGTTGAGGGCCCCGCGCACCTCCGGATCCGGGTGCCGCATGAACTCCGTGACACTGTCCACCCGGCTCCCCCGGTGCGCCGCCCGCCACCACCGCTCCCGCCCCGTCCCCCGCCCGGGATCGTCCACGACGAACCCGTACGCCGCGAGCTGCCGCAGGTGGTAGCTGGTCGCCCCGCTGGACTCCCCGAGCCGCGCGGCAAGCGCGGACGCGGTGGCGGGCCCGAACTCCCGCAACGCCCCCAGCAGCCGCACCCGCAGCGGATGCGCGAGCCCGCGCAGCGACCGCGGATCGAGCGGGGGCACGTCGTCGTGGCGCGGCGCCTCGGCCGCGGGCATGTCGGTCACACGAACCACGCTAGGCGTGCAAAGGTTCCTTTGCAACAGATTTTGCAAAGGAACCTTTGCATGCCTGCCCGGTGTCGGACGCCGGGGGGAGCCGCCGTCACCCTTCGCCGCGCTCCGGCGGCGCCCCGGCGAGCTGAAAGCTGTGAGCTCCGGCGTGGTCGGCGAACTCGCAGCACGGCTCGCCCGTCCCCGCGTCCGCCACCGGGCAGTCCGGCAGGACCTCGGCCACCCCCGGCGGGGCCCCGGTCCTCCAACGGGCCCACAGAGCCCCGGTGTCCGCGCCGGGCAGGTCGAGAAGGTGGGCGAAGTGGCCTTCGGCGCCGTGCGCCTGAAGGTGGCAGCGCACCGTTCGCGGCACATCGATGTCGCCCGCCTGCCCGTGAGCACGGGCAAGCTCAAAGGTGCGGTGCGCCAGGGACGCGGGAAGTCCTACGGCTTCGCCGCAGATCGAAGGCAGTGTCATGGTGGTGGGTGACTCTCCGTCGGTCGGTTCGCACCGCGAGGCCGGATGCGGCGGGGTGCGGGCGGCCTGCGCGAAAGGCCGCGCGGCCATGGCGATCTCAGCCCACACGCGCTTGCCGGACGGGGTGGCCTCGCAGCCGCTGGCGGCGGCCAGCTGATCCACGAGCCACATGCCACGGCCGTCCTCGGCGTCGTCGGCGGCCTTGAGCAGTCGCGGCGGGGACGACGAGTCGTCCCCGATCTCGACCCGGATACGCCGGGCCGCCGGGCGGGCCTCCAACCTCACGGTGAAACCGGTGCCGCCCCCGTGTCTTACCGCGTTCGTGGCCAGCTCGGAGACAACTGTCGTGAGCGCGAGGCGGGACTCGTCGTCCAGCGGGACATCCCACTCCGTCATCAGCTGAGTCACCCGTCTGCGTGCCGTCGGCACGGCGGAGAACTCGCTCGTCATGAAGAAGCTGGTGGTGCGTCGACGCATGACGAGAGCCCCTTCGGCCGGTGCCGGTCCGTTGCCGTGGATCAGGTTCAGCCGCAAGCGGGAGGTGACAACCCGTCCGATCACGTGCTGTTGTGGTGTACGAGCAGTCAGTCAACTCCGGTGCGCCGCTTGACGCCGGTGCCGCCAGGGGGTGCGTTCGCCACCGGGGGGCCGCCACGGGGGGCCAGGAACGGCTGCGGGACTTTGACACACTGGGGAGGCGGGCATGATGGCACCGGACGGCATCGGTGCCGTGCTGCGTGGAGCGCGGGAGTCGGCCGGGCGTACCCGCGAAGAGCAGGCGCACGTTCTGCAGGACGCCCAGGGCGGGCGCTGGTTCGACCCGGAAAACTTGAAACGGTGGGAGACCGAGCGCCGCTTACCCGTTCCCGCGTGGCACGAACTGCTCGCCGAGGCGCACGGGCTGCCCGTCGAGGACATTGTCCGAGCGGTGCAGAAGAGCAGGCAGTGGCGCAGGCGGCGGCGCTCGGCAATGGCCGCGGACATGGGAGAGGAGGAATCGGACGTGGATCGTCGAAGGTTCCTCGGAGCTGCCGCGGCAGCGGCTACGGGCGCGGTGGCGCTGCCCGGTATCGCCGAAGCGCGGCAGGGGATCGACGCGGCGCTGTCCGGCTCCGACGCCGGTGACCTCGCCTACCTGGACGGAGCGTTCGAGCGGCACCGTGGCGGATACCGCGGGCGACCGCCCACTGTCGTGCTCGCGGAGATGCGGAGCGATCTCGACCTGCTGCGCGACGTCCTCGGCAGACCCCACACCGCCGCCGTGCGTGCCGACCTGGCCCGTACCGCCGCCGGAATCACCGGCCTCGTGGCGATCATCCAGCACGACCGCAGCGACCAGCGCGACGCCCACGGCTGGTTCATCACCGCCGAACGTGCCGCGCGCGAATCCGGTGACCGGCAGATGCTCGCCTGGGCTCTGGCCCGCCATGCCATGGTCCCCCTCAACTACGGTGCCCCGAAGGCCGCCGCGGAACTCTCCGTACGTGCGCGGGCCGAGGCCGGCACCGCGCCTTCGGCTGCCGCAGCTCTCGCCGCGGCCGTCACCGCGCGCGCCCTCGCCTCGACCGGCGACCGGCAGGGCGCGCTTCGAGCCGTCGCCGACGCCCGGCTCATCGCCGAACATCTGGACACCGGCCAGGCCGCGGACAGCTGGTTCGGCTACCCGCAGCAGAAGCACCACGTCCACCTGTCCCAGGCCTTCACCCTCCTCGGCCACACCCGCGAGGCGTACGCCGAGCAGGAAGCCGCGCTCGCCCTCACCCGCTCGCCCTCGGTGATGACCCGAGCCCTGCTGGAGATGGACGCCGCCATGTGCCTCAACGCCGACGGGGACCCGGCCGCGGCTGCGGACAAGGCCGTCGCCGTGTGGGAGCGGCTCCCGGCGGCCTACCGCGACGGCCTGGTCCGCTCCCGGGCGGAAGGCGTGCACCGGGCGTTGCCGGGCGCGGCGCACGAACGGCTCGGCGAGGCACTGGCCGGCTGACCCCGCGGAGCGGTTACGCCTCCCGCGCCGCCTGCTCCACCAGGGGGATGATCCGCATCGGCACCGGGTTCTCCAGGGCGATGGCCGTTGAGGCGCGGACGATGCCGTGGAAGCCGACGACGCGGTCGATCACGCGCTGGAGGTCGGCGTTGGAGCGGGCGACCAGGCGGCAGAGCATGTCGCCCTCGCCGGTGGTGGTGTGCAGCTCCAGGACCTCGGGGACGGAGGCGAGGTGGGCGCGGACGTCGGGGCCGAGGCCCTGGCGGATCTCCAGGGTCGCGAAGGCGGTCACCGGGTAGCCGAGGGCCGCCGGGTCGACCTGCGGGCCGAAGCCGCGGACCACGCCCTGGGAGCGGAGGCGGTCCAGGCGGGCCTGGACGGTGCCGCGGGCCACGCCGAGGCGGCGGGAGGCCTCCAGGACGCCTATCCGCGGCTCCTGGTCCAGCAGCACGATGAGCCGCCCGTCCAGCGCGTCGATCCCCATCCCCGCCCACCGGCCTTCCGCATGGTCATCCTGCACAGATTGACCCCCCGATCGTCGCTTCCGCTGGACAGCTTGTCCATCGAAATCCGGAACTGTTGCGCACCCTGAGAGCCGGGGAGACGCTGTGGGCATGACTGAGACCAAGGGCGAGACCACGGACGGGACCGGGGACGTCTTCCCCGTCAAGGGCATGGACGCGGTCGTCTTCGCGGTGGGCAACGCGAAGCAGGCCGCGCACTACTACTCCACCGCGTTCGGAATGCGCCGGGTGGCGTACTCCGGGCCCGAGAACGGCAGCCGCGAGACCGCCTCGTACGTCCTGGAGTCGGGCGGCGCGCGCTTCGTCTTCACCTCCGTCATCAAGCCCGTGACCGAGCGCGGCCGCTTCCTCGCCGAGCACGTCGCCGCCCACGGCGACGGCGTGATCGACCTCGCGATCGAGGTGCCCGACACCCGGGCCGCGTACGCGTACGCCGTCGAGCACGGCGCCACCGGCCTCGCGGAGCCGTACGAGCTCAAGGACGACCACGGCACGGTGGTGCTCGCCGAGATCGCCACGTACGGGCAGACCCGGCACACCCTCGTCGAGCGCACCGGCTACGACGGCCCCTACCTGCCCGGGTACGACACCGCCGCCCCGCTCGTCGAACCGCCCGCCCGCCGCTACTTCCAGGCCGTCGACCACTGCGTCGGCAACGTCGAACTCGGCCGCATGAACGAATGGGTGGAGTTCTACAACCGCGTCATGGGCTTCACCAACATGAAGGAATTCGTGGGCGACGACATCGCCACCGAATACTCCGCCCTCATGTCGAAGGTCGTCGCCGACGGCACGCTCAAGGTGAAATTCCCGCTCAACGAGCCCGCGGCCGGCAAGAAGAAATCCCAGATCGACGAATACCTGGAGTTCTACGGCGGCCCCGGCGTCCAGCACATCGCGCTGGCCACCAACGACATCGTCGCCTCCGTCCGCGCCATGCGCGCCGCGGGCGTCGAATTCCTCGACACCCCCGACTCCTACTACGACACCCTCGGCGAATGGGTCGGCGACACCCGCGTCCCGCTGCACGAACTGCGCGAGCTGAAGATCCTCGCCGACCGCGACGAGGACGGCTACCTGCTGCAGATCTTCACCAAGCCCGTCCAGGACCGCCCGACCGTCTTCTTCGAGATGATCGAGCGGCACGGCTCGATGGGCTTCGGCAAGGGCAACTTCAAGGCCCTCTTCGAGGCGATCGAGCGCGAGCAGGAGCGCCGCGGCAACCTGTGAGCCGTAGACCGGTGGGGCCCGCGGGCCCCACCGGTCACGCCGCCTCCGGCCGCAGCCGGCGGGAGATCGCGGCGGCCGCCAGCGCCAGGGCCGCCGCCGGGAGGAAGACCGCGGCGAAGGCCGCGGGATGAGCGGCCGTACGGGCGGCGGCGTGCGCCACCGGAGCCACCGAACCGCCGCCGAGCGCCGCGAAGACCGAGCCCGCGGCGCCGACGAAGACCACGTTCGCGAGGGCGTCGCCGACCTGGAGGGCCGCGGAGTTCGTACCGGTGTCCGCCGGGCGGGACACCCGCAGCATCAGCACCGTGAGCGTCGAGATCGTCATCCCCATGCCCATGCCGCCCGCGCACCACGCCACCGCCACGACCGCCGGCGGCACCGCGTGGTCCAGCGCGAGCGGCACCACCGCGATGGCGCCCGCCGTGAGCAGCATGCCCACCTGCACGAGCCGCTCGCGCACCGGCTCGAAACGCGGCCTGGCCTGGAGGTACGAGCCGAGCGCCCACGTCAGGCCGCCGCCTGTGAGGGAGAGGCCGGCGAGCGTCGGGGACAGGCCGCGCTGGGTGACGAGCATGAGCGGGATGAACGTCTCCGCCGCCGCGAAGGTGCCGGACGCGAGCCCGCGCATGAGGACGACCGTGGGCAGCCCGCGGGCCGCCCGGAAGGTGCCGCGGGGCAGCAGCCGCAGGGCCGCGGGCACCAGCAGCGCCGCCCCCGCGAGCGCGGGCAGCACCGACAGCAGCCGCAGGTCCTGACCCGCGTACTGGAGCAGCACCGCGCCGCAGGCCAGCAGCGCGGCGAGCCCGATCCGCCGCCCGTCCATCCGCGGCCGCGCCGCGGGGTCGCGCGGGGCCGCGTGAGCGGCCGTACGCCGCAGGGCCGGGAGCATCACCGCGAGCGGCAGCACCACCAGCGCCGGGATCGCCAGGAAGACCCAGCGCCAGCCCAGCTGTTCGGTCACCGTCCCGGACACCAGCGGCCCCACGATGGACGGCACGACCCAGGACGCCGAGAAGGACGCCATCACCGCGGGCCGCAGCCGCTCCGGATAGGCCAGCCCCACCACCACGTACAGCGCGACGATGACCAGCCCGCCGCCGAGCCCCTGCACCGCCCGCCCGAGCACGAACACGCCCATCGCGCTCGCCGTGCCGCTGATCACCAGCCCCGCCCCGAAGGCCGCGATCCCGGTCGCCAGCGGGGCGAGCGGGCCGCCGCGGTCGCACCACTGGCCGCTCACGACCATCGCGAACAGCGACGTCGTGAAGTAGCCGGAGAAGCCGAAGGCGTAGAGGCCGAGCCCGTGCAGATCGCGGGCGGCGACGGGCATGGCCGTGCCGACGGCGGTGGCCTCGAAGGCCACGAGCAGCACGACGGACACGACCCCGAAGGTGAGGGCGCGGTAGTCGCGCCCGAGAATCCCGCCGCCGTCCGCGGCCTCCCCGGCCCCCTCACCGGGTACGACGCCCGGTTCGGCCTTCCTGTCCCCTGCAACGCTCATCGCCCCAGCGTAAGGGGCGTTCCCCCGTTTCACCCCTGCCATGCGACCGTACTCCGCTCCCCCTTCCGCCCTACGCCCCGCGCCCTACCCGCCCCTCCCGTGAACCCGTGTGAACGCGCCGTTGCGGTCGCATGGCACTCCCCCGTTTCCCGTTGACCCCCTCCCCCGCGGACGGCGATGCTCGTAGCGCAAGGAAAACGCAGCACGAAAGAGCACCAAGCAGCACGAAGCAACGCACGGCCGTGTGCCCGAGTGGTTCAGGGACTCGATTGCAAATCGAGTGACACCGGTTCGAATCCGGTCACGGCCTCTCCTTCTCCCCCCTCCCCCCCCGCCTGCCGTAACGGCAGGCTCGGCACGGGCGGATTGGCCCATGTTTTCCGGGGCCGAGTGGTCCAGTGCGGCGGGTCGCCCAGGCCGTAACGTCGGGCGTATGACGACGCACCAGACGAACACCGCGCGGACCGCCGACGCCTCCGGGCACGCCGCCGTGCTGCGGGGCCTGCACCACGGGCGGGCGCAGGGGGATCCGCTGATCCTGCCCGGACCGTGGGACGCGGCCAGCGCCCGGGTCTTCGCCGACGCGGGCTTTCCCGCGCTGGCCACGCCGAGTGCCGGTGTCGCGGCCTCGCTCGGCTACCCGGACGGGCAGGGCACCCCGGCGGCGGAGATGTTCGCGGCGATCCGGCGGATCACCCGGGCCGTGGACGTCCCCGTGAGCGCCGACATCGAGGCGGGGTACGGGCTCGGGCCCGAGGAGCTGGTGGAGCGGCTGCTGGAGGCGGGCGCCGCCGGGTGCAACCTGGAGGACAGCGACCCGGAAACGGCCACGCTGGTGGACGCCGGGAAGCAGGCCGAGCGCCTGGCCGCGGTGGTCGCGGCGGCGGGCGGCGCGCTCGTCGTCAACGCGCGCGTCGACACCTACCTGCGCGGCGACCGTACCCCGCAGGCCGCGATCGACCGCGCCCTGGCGTACGCGGCCGCGGGCGCGGACTGCGTCTACCCGATCATGGCGCCCGCCACCCACCTGGGGCAGATCGCCGAGGCGGTGGGCGTCCCCGTCAACGCGATGTGCAAGCCGGGCACCCCCTCGCCCCGCGAGCTGGGCGCGCTGGGCGCCTCCCGGGTGACCTTCGGCGGCGGCCTCCAGGCGCAGGCGCTGGAGGCCGTCCGCGAGATGGCCGCGGGGCTGGTGGGCTGAACGGCCGCGGGGGGCCGGGCCGTCAGCGGACGACGGCCTGGCTCTCCCGTACCGTCACGGCCGTCGGCGTCCGGGACTCCCCGTCGGGCAGCGGCGGAGCGGCCGCGGGCCCGTCCGGGTTCGCGGAGGGCGTCCAGTGCACCTTCCACACCACGGCCGTGGTCAGGGTGTAGCTGCCGCGCGCGGACGCCTTGCGGTAGGTGATGTTGCAGGGCGCCCCGTGGGAGTTCAGCTTGTAGCCCCCACCGGATTTCGCCAGCGCGTACGTGCAGCTCGCCGGGTCCGCGTCCCCGGTCGTCGAGACCCGCAGCTCGGACGGCTCGGCGACGACCGTCGAGGCGACGTGGATGCCGAACGCCGGATAGTCCAGGCTCGCCGTCACCGTCACCCGGTCCAGCGGCTCGGCGAACGTCACCTCCGTGGGGAGGTTGACGAGCTGGTTCTTCGGCGTGGGCCGCAGCGTGACCGGCGGGGGCGGCAGGACGGTGGCCGCGTAGGCCATTCCGGCGAGCGTCTTGGGGTCGATGGGCGAGACCTCGGGCGGCGGCGGGTTGTCCGGCGTGAACCAGGCGTAGGGGTCCAGGGCGGCGCACTGGTCGGCCTTGCTCAGGTCGGGGATCTTCAGCTCCCACCAGGCGCCCTTCTGGCCCTTGTGGAAGTCGTCCGCCCCGTACTCCTTGGCCATGCTCGCGTAGGCGTCCGCCGACGACGTGTAGTGGCTGTTGAGGAAGCCCTCGAACTCCTCCGGGGAGTACACCGGTTCGTACCAGCACGCCGGTGGCTTCCACACGGCGCCGGCGGGCGGCGTCATCGTCGAGCCCGTGCCGCGGTAGCTGTAGGAGAAGCGGACCGAGGTCTGGAGGGTGTCGCCGCCGGGCGGGGCGGAGTCCCCCGGACCGTCGTGGTGGCCGAAGGCGCCCTTGGCCGCGCTCGGCCACGCCAGGGACAGCAGGCAGGCCTGCGCCAGGGCGGCGGCCGCGAGCACGGTGCGGACACGCGTGCGGGTGTGGGTGCGGGTACGGAAGGGGGTCGTCATCGCTGGCAGCTCTTCGCCCGGTCCTGCGACCGATAGTCCGTCATCTGCCACGTCCCGTCGGCGGACTTCTTCATCCGCGCGGTGTGCGCGGTGAAGTCGTCGAGGCTCGGCGTGGTCCTGGTGACCTTTCCGGTCTTGGTGTCCTTGTCGAACGTGTCGCGCTGGCTCTCGCAGAAGGTGACGCCCGCGGTCGTCGCGTCGGTGACGGTCACCTTGCGGTCGTAGAACAGCGTCGTGCCGGTGATCGTCGTGTGGTGGTTCTGCCCCCAGTGGAGCTGGGAGTCCCAGTAGCCCGCGGCGAGCCCGGTCACGTACGCCTTGTACGCCGGCAGCTTGGGGTCCAGCGTGGCGAGGGCCAGGTAGACCGCCTGCTGCGCGTACGCCTGGTCCCGCAGGACGGCGTCCTTGACCGCGTCCCCCGTCGGGTCCGCGTCCACGACGACCTTGACGTCCTTCGGGAAGTCGAACACCGGGCCGGGCGGGGCGGACGCGGACGCCGTCGTACTCGCGCTCGGGGCGGGGGCCGGGGTGCCGGTGCCCGATGCGTCGATCTTCTTGTCGCCGCCCCCGCCTCCGCCGCAGGCGGTGAGCAGGAGGGCCGCGGCCAGGGTGGCGGCCGCGGTGAGGTGGGACGTTCGGGGTCGCATCGTGTGGTGCCCTGTTCTCCCGGGTGGACTGCGCATGCTCTGGTCGGCGGGAGAAACGGGCTCGGCCGTCACCTCGGCGTCATCAGGGGCACCACGGTCTCCGCAGCCCCCGTGCAGCACCGCCGGTCACCGGCAGCCACACCTGCATCCCCCTGAGCCTTACGCTAGCGGGCCGTCAGGTGTCGCGTCCACGAATACCCCGTGGCGGGTGTGTGGTCATGCCGTGGTGGGGGGCTTGACGATGGCCGCCTGGGGGCGGATCGGGAGGCGGGAGACGGGGCGTCCGGTCGCCGCGCGCACGGCCGCGGCGACGGCGGCGGGCGCGGTCACGACGGGCACCGCGCTGACCGCCTTCGCGCCGAACGGCGCGACGACGTCCCGCTCCTCGACGAGCTTGACGATGCGCACCTCGGGCGCGTCGAGGGCGGTCGGGAGGGCGTAGCCGGTGAGCGAGGGGCGTTTGACGATCCCCCGGGGCGCGCGCAGGTCCTCCATGAGGGCCAGGCCCATGCCCTGGGTGACGCCCGCCTCGATACGGGCGGCGAGCTGGCGCGGGTTGAGGACGCGGCCGACGTCCTGGGCGACGGCGAACTCGACGACACGCACCGCGCCCAGTTCGATGTCGACATCGACGACCGCGCGCACCGCGCAGAAGGTGAGGCCGACGAAGGCGTCGCCCTGGCCGTTGTCGTCGAGCCGGTCGGTGGGGTGCGGGCGGCACTGCGCGGTGGCCCACAGCTCCTTGCCGTCGAGGGTCTCGGCGACGGTCGTGGAGAGCACCCCGTCGTACGAGGTGATCTTGCCGTCGGCGATGGTGAGCAGCTCCACGGACATGCCGAACTTCGCGGCGAGCGGCTGGAGGAGCTGGGTGCGGACCATCTTCGCGGCGCGCTCCACGGCCCCGCCCGACACCCAGGTGTGACGGCCGCGGGCGGCGGGCCCGGCGGGCGGCTGGTCGGTGTCGGCGGGCAGCACACGGACGTCGTCGACGCCGAGCACCTCCTGCACGATCTGCCGGGCGAGGGTCGCGAAGCCCTGGCCGGTGTCGACGGCGGCGCAGATGACGGTGGCCCGGCCGTCGTGCACCCGCACGGTCGCGGTGGACACCTCGTCGGTGCCCTCGGCGCCGAGGACGTGGACCATGCCGAGCGCGTAGCCGACGCCGCGGCGCACCGCGCCGGGTTCGCCCGCGCCCGCGGTGCCGCCGGGCAGCAGCCACTGCGACTCGTCGTCGCCGTCGGGCAGCGGCGGCAGGTCGGCGTCACGGACGGCCTTGAGCAGCTCGCCGACGGGCGCCGGGCAGGTGACGGTCTGGCCGGTGGGCAGCAGGTCGCCGGTGGCCATGACGTTGCGCATGCGGATCTCGGCGGGCTCCAGGCCGAGTTTCGCGGCGAGCTTGTCCATCTGGCCCTCGTAGGCCGTGCAGACCTGGAGCGCGCCCTCGCCCCGGACGTGGCCCGAGGGCGGGTTGTTGGTGCGCACCGCCCAGCCCTCGACGAAGACGTGCGGGACGACGTACGGCCCGGCGGCGAAGGCGACGGCGGCGGCGAGCGCGTCCGAGGACGCGTCGGCGTACGCGCCGGCGTCCAGCAGGATCTGCGCCTCGACCTTGACCAGGCGGCCCTCGGAGTCGGCGTGGTGGCGGTAGCGCAGCAGGGTGGGGTGCCGGTGGGCGTGGCCGAGGAAGGACTCCTCGCGGGTCGCGACGAACTTCACCGGGCAGCCGGTCCGCAGCGCCAGCAGGCCCAGCGGCAGCTGGATGCCGGAGTCCTCGCGGTCGCCCATCGCGCCGGGCACACCGGTGACGACGACCTTGACGTGGTCGGCCTCCAGGCCGAAGCAGGCGGCGGCGATGTCGCGGTCGGCGTGCGGGTCGGTGGAGGCGACGTACAGCTCCACGCCGCCGTCCGGGCGCGGCACGGCCAGACCCGCCTCGGCGCCGATCGGCGCGGGGTCCTGGCGGCCGACCCGGTACAGGCCCTCGACGATGACCTCGCCGACGGCCTCCGGGTCGCCGAAGCGCAGCGGGATGTGCCGGATCAGGTTGCCGTCGGGGTGCAGCGGCTCGGCGGCGAAGGCCTTCTCCGGGTCGGTGACCGGCTCCAGCACCTCGTACTCGACGAGGATCGCGGCGGCGGCGAGCCGCGCGGTGTCGGGGTGGTCGGCGGCGACGGCGGCGATCGGCTCGCCGTGGTGGCGGACCATGTCGGTGGCGAAGACCGGCCGGTCGGCGACCCGGCGGCCGTGCATCGCGTCGCCGGGCACGTCCTCGTGCGTGATGACGGCGCGCACGCCGGGCATCGCGGCGGCCTCGGCGGTGTCGATCCGGACGATCCGCGCGTGCGGGTGCGGCGAGCGCAGCACCGCGGCCCACAGCAGCCCCTCGGCCCACAGGTCGGCGGCGTACGGGTAGGTGCCCTGCGTCTTGGCGGGCGCGTCGGTGGACGGCAGCGACGTGCCGATGCCGTGCGGGCTGCCGCCCGCGGGCGCCGGCGCCGTCTCCGTGGCGGGACCCGGCCCCTCGATGACGCTCATCGCGCGCCTCCCGTCGTGTGCGGTGCCGTACGCGGCCGTACGGGCGAGGACTCGGCGTGGGCGGCGGGGAGGCGGCGCGCGGTCATACGGCGTTCTCCGGGGATGCGGGTCCGGGCTGGGCGGGGATACGGGCGGCGGGCGGCGGTTCGTCCGCCTCCTGGGCGGTACGGCCGTCCCGGGTGGCGACGACCTGGCGTACGGCGTCCACCACACCGCGGTAGCCGGAGCACCGGCACAGGTTGCCGGAGAGGGCCTGCCGGGTCTCCAGGTCGGTGGGGCGGTGGTTGCCCTCCAGCAGGTCGTGCATCGTCATCGCCATGCCGGGGATGCAGAAGCCGCACTGGACGGCGCCGCAGTCGGCGAGCGCCTGCTGGATGTCGCAGGGGCGGCCGTCCACGGACAGGCCCTCGACGGTGCGTACTTCGGAGCCCGCGGCGGTCGCGGCGGGCACCAGGCAGGAGGCCACGAGCCGCCCGTCGACCTGCACCGAGCAGGCACCGCACTCGCCCTGCTCGCAGCCGTCCTTGGCGCCCGCCAGGCCCAGCCGCTCGCGCAGCACGTACAGCAGCGACTCGCCGAGCCACGCGTCGGTGACCGGGCGTTCGGCGCCGTTGACCCGCAGGACGTAGGAGGCGACGGGGTGTTCGCTGCGGGTCGGCTCGGGTGCCTCCTCCGCGGGCTCGGGCTCGGCCTCTTCCGCGGGCTCCGCGTCGTCGTCCGCGCCGACGGCCTCGGCCTGCGGCAGCGGCTGCGGCTCGGCCCCGGGCACGTACTCGGGCCCGGCGTCCTCGGCGGCGTCCTCCTGCGGGGTCGCGGCACCGTCCTGCGCGGGCCCCGACTCCCCCCGCGGGTAGCCCGAGGCGTCCTCCGGCGCGGCGGCCGGCTCACGGGCGGGGTAGACGCCGCCGCCCTCCGGCGCGGTGCCCACCTCCCGCGGCGCGTACCCGGCGGCGCTCTCCGGCTCGTGCGGCGGGTATCCGGCGGGCTCCCCCGGCGCGTGCCCGGCGCCGTCCTCCGCCCCGTACCCGGGGGCGCTTTCCGGCGCGGCGTAGTCGCCCGGGTAGGGCTCCGCCGGGGCGTCGGGGCCGGACGGCGCGTCCGGCACCTCGTCGACCGCGGCGGGCCACCCCGTCTCGGCGGGCGGCTGCCAGGGCGCCGCGCCCGGCGCGGTGAAGGCCGACCACGAGGTCTCCCGGGGCGCGGCCGCCTCCGGCTCCTGGGGCGGCGCGGACCAGCCCGCGGTCTCCCCCGCGGCGGCCTCCGCCTCGGCGCGGGCCTGCGCCTGCGCGGCCTGCGCGGCCGCGGCGCCCTGCCCGAACATCCCGGCGGGGAAGGACTGCGTGGTGGTGGGGGCGGGCGAGGGCGCCTGGTCCCAGGGCGAGGTGAAGGCGCCCACCGAGTACTCGCCGGAGTCGCCCTCGGGCTCGTCCCGGATCACCGGGATCGTCCAGCTGGTGGCCGGGTCCTGCTCGCCCACCGGGCCGTGCGCGCTCAGCGGGTCCTCGCCGGGGCGCGGCTCGGGCGGCAGCTGCGCGGCGAAGGAGACGTGCATGGTCTGGTCGGGGTCGTAGTCCCCGCCGCCCGGAACGGGCTGCCAGGCCCCGGAGTTGCCGGCGCCGCCCGGCGTCTGCGGCTGGTCGGTCATGCCAGGGCCCTCCCGAGCGCTCGGCGGGACAGTGCGGCCACGGTACGGCGCAGCTGGACGGCCGCCGGAGGCAGGTCCACGCCGGGCTGGTCGGGGATGCACGCGGCGGCCACGTACTCCCCGAAGGCGGTGCAGGCCTCCGGGGCGAGGCTGCGTTCGCCGTCCCAGTCGATGAGCCCGGCGACCCACTGCTCGGCCTCCAGCGGGCGCAGCGGCACCTGCGCGACCGCGCCGACCGCGCAGCGCACCTGGCGTCTGGCCGGGTCGACGACGAGCGCGACCGACGCGACGGCCCGGCCGGGGCCGGTGCGGCCGGTGGCCTTCAGGAACGTCTGCGGGGCGTGCAGCAGCGGGATGCGCACGAAGGCGACCAGTTCGCCGGGCCGCAGCGGGTCCATGCCGGTCAGCAGGTGGCTGACCGGGATCTCCCGGTCCGACTCCGGCCCGGCCAGTACGACGCTCGCCTCCAGCGCGGCCAGCACCGGCAGCGCGTCACCGGTCGGCGCGGCCGAGACGATGTTGCCGCCGAGCGTGCCCGCGTTGCGGATCTGCGGCGGCCCCGCGGAGCGCGCGGCGGCGGCGAGCGCTGGGATGAGCGCGGCGAAGTCGGGGCGGCCCATGCGCGCGTGGGTCAGTCCCGCGCCCAGCAGCGCGGCCCCGTCGGCGTACTGCCAGCCGCGGATCTCGGCGATCCGGCCCAGGCCCACGAGTGCCGCCGGGCGCAGCAGCCCGGAGTTCACCGCCGCCATCAGGTCGGTGCCGCCCGCGACCGGCACGGCGGTGGGCATGGCGGCGAGCGCCGCCACCGCCTCGTCGAGCGAGGACGGCAGTGTGACGATCTCCGCCGCCGCCTGCTGTGCATACGCGCTCACGCAGCTGCCCCTTCCCGGCCTTCCTCGGTCACGCGGTAGCCGTACCGTACGTGCTGACAGCCCGGACGTGGCAACTCTGGCACATCTTCCCCAGGGGCCGTCGCGCAGGTCCACGACGTACCGATCCGTCCGCCACGCCGGTGATCGTACGTCTCCCGGGGAAATCGGCACAGTGCCATGTTTGGCGTCCTTCGCGAATTTGCGCCGGATTACGCGTCCACCGTGCCAGGTCCCGCCGTACGGGGCACGGAAGTTCACGGATTTCCCGCGCCCGCCGTACGGCCGGGTCACACGATCGGGGGCGGCCCGTCCTTCGGGCGCCCGACGACGCCGGGACGGCGCTGCCAGGGCCGCGGACCGGACGGCGGCCGGTACTCGACGCCGAGGGCGTCCAGCCGCGCGTAGTGCGTACGCATCCGCGCCTCGAAACCCGCCCAGTCGCGCTCCGGCGGCGCGGGCAGCTCGGACCAGGCGACCTCCGCGAAGGCCGACAGCCGCGGGTAGACGGCGTAGTCCACCGCGCGGCCCGAGTCCAGCACCTCCGTCCAGACGTTGGCCTGCGTGCCGATCACATGCGCCGCCTCCGCCGCGGTCAGCTCCGCCGGGACGGGCTCGAACCGGTAGACGTCCTCCAGCGTCCGCACATGCGCGATCGGCACCGGCTCGTCCGGCCCGTCCGCCTGCCGCCAGTCCAGGTACACCTCCGTCTGCGGGCACATCACCACGTCGTGCCCGGCCCGCGCCGCCGCGATCCCGCCCGCGTAGCCCTGCCACGACGACACGGCCGCGCCCTCCGCGAGGCCGCCCTCCAGGATCTCGTCCCACCCGATGAGCCGCCGCCCGCGCTCCGCCAGCCACCGGTCGAAGTGCCGGACGAACGCGCTCTGCAGCCCGTCCTCGTCCCCGACGCCCAGCTCCGCGATGCGCGCCTGCGCCACCGGCGACCGCCGCCACTGCTCCTTCGGGCACTCGTCACCGCCGATGTGCACGAACGTGCTCGGGAAGATCTCCAGCAGCTCCCCGAACACGTCCTCGTAGAACCGCAGAACGGCCTCGGTCGGCGCCAGCACGTTGGGGTTGACACCCCAGCGGTCCAGCACGCCCAGCGCCGCGGTGTCCACCACGTCGGTGTTGCCCAGCTCCGGATACGCGGCGATCGCCGCCTGCGAATGCCCGGGTACGTCGATCTCCGGCACCACCGTGATGTGCCGCTCCGCCGCGTACGCGACGATCTCCCGCAGGTCGTCCTGCGTGTAGAAGCCGCCGTGCGGGCGCTCGTCCCACACCGGCGACGGCTCCAGCCCCACCCTCGTGCGCTCCCGCCACGCACCGACCTCCGTCAGCCGCGGGTGGCCGCGCACCTCCATCCGCCAGCCCTGGTCGTCGGTCAGGTGCAGATGCAGGACGTTCAGCTTGTGGGCCGCCATCAGGTCCAGATGCCGCAGGACGCCGTCCTTCGGCATGAAGTGCCGCGCCACGTCCAGCAGGAAGCCGCGCCACGCGAAGCGCGGACTATCCGCGATCTCGCACACCGGCAGGGTCCAGGCGGCGCGGTCCGGCAGCGGGGCCCGGCGGAACGCGGCGGGGCCCAGCAGTTGGCGCACCGTCTGCGCCGCCCAGAAGACGCCCGCCGCGTCGCCGCCCCTGAGCTCCACCCGCTCCGGGGTGACCGTCAGCCGGTACGACTCGGCGCCGAGCCCCTCGTCGAGCCCGAGGCTCACGGTGCCGCCCCCGGCGCCGTCCTGGGCGCCGAACTCCACGCCGGTGGCCGCGCCCAGCACTGCGCGCAGCCACCGCGCGGTGCGCTCCGCGCCGGGTCCCACCTCCAGCCGTACGGCGTCCCCCAGCGCGAAGCGCCCTTCCCCTTGCCGCACCGTCTGCGGCGCCGGAATCAATTCCACGCCGCACATCCTGCCGCGCGGGGGGCTGGGGGGTGCGCTCCGGGGTGGCTTGTTGCGGTTCGCCGCGCGACCTTGCGGTGGGTGGGGGGTTGCTCGCGCAGTTCCCCGCGCCCCTGGTTGGTACCCGGCGGGGCATCGCGCTTCCCCTCCGGTGGGTGGGGTCGGGCGCCGCCACGGGGCACCTCCTCGGAATGCGCCTTCACCCTCCTCCCGAGTTGGTGGAGGGACTGGCAGCGCATTCCTGCGGGGGCACCCCGCACCGTCCCCCTCCGGGACGGTTTGGCGGCTACCTGCCGGTGGGGGTGATGTGCATGGGGTACGCCCGCGAGGGGCCCCCTTTCCGCCGGTGGGGGCTGCTGCTGCGTGCGAGAGCACCCGTTTTTCCACGGCGCTGGGCGCCGGTGCGTGGGACAGCACCCGTCTTTCCACCACGCCGGGCGCCTGCGCGTGGGACAGCACCCGTTTTTCAGGGGCGCCGGTACGTGGGAGGGCACCCGTTTTTCCACCGCGCCGGGCGCGGGTGCGTGGGAGGGCGCCCGTTTTTCAGGGGCGCGGGGAACTGCGCGACCAGCCCACCACCGGCGGACGGTCGCGACGGCCACCGCACGTGGCAGCCCGGGGCGCAAAGCCCCCCCGCAGGGGGGAGGTCAGATGGAGCGGCGGGAGTGGAAGGTGACCGTGCCGGCGACGGCCCAGGTCGCCGCCAGCCAGCCGGCATGCGCAAGCGCGAGGTCACGCCATGTGGCCCGCGTCGCGGACGCGGCGAGCGCCCCGGCGAGCCCCGCACCCAGCAGCACCGCGGGCATGACGATCTGGAGGCGGCCGAACCAGGAGAAGAGGAAGGTGCGGCGGGTGAAGTCGGGGCCGTACCACCAGTGGACGCCGACGAGGGCGAGGACGACGCCCGCGGCGCCCGCGGCGGTGACGGGCAGGGCCGCCCACAGCGGCCACAGCTCGCGCCGCCAGGCGCGGTCGGCGACGAGTCCGGTGGTGAGGAGGGGGGCGACGGGGATGACCGCCCCGACGTGCGCGGCGCGCAGCCGCCGGAGCCGGTCGTCGGTGGCCAGCTCGGTGCGGACGGTCGCGCGGATGCCGCGCATCCGCGCGACCGCTCCGGTGCCGGTCCGCCGGCTGTGCAGCCGGACGAGGACGACGAGCAGCAGCGCGGTCACGAGGAGTACCGCCCCGGCGGCGACGAACTGCCAGTCGTCGCCGGTTTCGATGCGGTAGAGCTGGATGGCCCACAGGACGGCGACGGCGACCCCGCCGGTGAGGATCCCGGCGCGGGGGGCCTGGAGCTGTCCGGGGTCGGCGCCGAGCAGCAGGGAGCGTTCGACGGCGGCGCGGTGCTCGGCCCGCAGCCGGCGGGGGATGCGGCCGAGGATGCCGCGTCCGGCGCTGAGCGAGCGGGCGAGGGCGACCTGGGCCTCGGCCTCGCGGGGGGCCAGCTCGACGGCTCTGCGGGCGGCGGCGACCGCGTCGGGGACGCGGCCGAGCCGCCGGTAGACGTCGGAGAGCAGGACGGCGGGTTCCCAGCCGTCCGGGTCCGCCCCGCCGGCGCGCAGCGCGACGATCAGCGCGTCGTGGACCTCGTCGAGTGAGAGAAGGACCACACCGGCGAGCACGAAGACGTCGGCCGCCTCGGCGGGCCCGGCCAGGGCGAGCGCCCAGTCGACGGCCTCGCGGGCCTCGGCGGGGCGCCGCTCCTGGGCGAGGACCCAGGCGCGCAGCAGGTAGCCGGCGCTGCCGTTGCGCTCCACGAAGGCGTCGCCGACCACGGCGTGCGCCTCCGCGAAGCGCCCTTGGGCGACGAGCGCGTGGACGCGCTCGCCGCTGGTGGAGTCGTCGTCGGGCGCGTCCGGCGTACCGAACACGCCCCCGTCACCCTCGTCTTCCACGGGCCTCCCCTGTCCGCCGGAAGGGCGTCAGGCGTTGCCGCCGCTGCCCTTGCCGGACTTGTCCTTGCCCCCGCCGCCGAGCGGCATGCCCTCGTAGATCTCCTTGCACATCGGGCAGACGGGGTACTTCTTCGGGTCGCGTCCGGGGACCCAGACCTTGCCGCACAGGGCGACGACGGGCGTGCCTTCCAGCGCGCTCGCCATGATCTTGTCCTTCTGGACGTAGTGCGCATAGCGCTCGTGGTCGCCGTCACCGTGGGAGAGCTGCGGAGTCGGCTCGACCAGGGTGCCGGTGCCCGCCCCGCGCTCGGGCTCAAGAGTGCTCATAAGAGACAAGACTAGTTGAGGGAGGGATCGTCGGGATACGTGGCCACCATGGCCAGCTCGTTCCGCTGTCGGCGCAGCACGGAGCGCCACAACCGCTCCGGGTCGGGCGCGGACACGTCACCCGGCTCGGACTCGACGACGTACCACGCCCCGTCGACCAGCTCGCGTTCCAGCTGGCCGGGTCCCCAGCCGGAGTAGCCGGCGAAGATGCGCAGGGAGCCCAGCTCGGCGGCGAGCAGCTCGGGCGGGGCCTCCAGGTCGACCAGGCCGATCGCGCCGTGCACGCGCCGCCAGCCGAGCAGCTCGACCGCTTCGCCGGGGCGCGGCTCGCCGGGTACGACGGCCAGGCCGAGGGCGGAGTCCAGCGAGACCGGGCCGCCCTGGAAGACGACCTGCGGGAGCACCGCGAGGGCCGCCCAGGGCTGGAGGACGTCGCCGACACCGACCGGGGTGGGACGGTTCAGGACCACGCCGAGGGACCCCTCGGCGTCGTGGTCGAGGAGCAGCACGACCGCCCGGTCGAAGTTGGGGTCGGCCAGCTTCGGGGTGGCGACGAGCAGCCGTCCGGTGAGCGAGGACACCTCGGTCATGGTCCACATGATCCCGCATGCGGGCCGCGCTGGGGAGTCGTCGCCGGGACCGGTGACCAGCGCCTGGGCGCACCCGCCGGTGGTACGCGCGGGCGTACGGCGGCGTCCGGCGGGCATACGGCGGCGGGGGCGCCGGTAGGCCGCAGGCGGTACCCCCGCGGCAGGGCAACAGGAGGGGCGCGCGGGGCGCATTACCATTTCCCCTGTTCCTCTTGTTCTGCTGTTCCACGGCTCCACGGCTCCACCCGTTCCGAACCGTTCCGACGATCGCGAGATCCATGACCGACATCGCCGATGTACTGCTTGTCCATGGCGGAACCCCTCTCGAAGGCGAGATCCGGGTCAGAGGCGCGAAGAACCTCGTGCCGAAGGCCATGGTCGCCGCCCTCCTCGGCAGTGAACCCAGCCGGCTGCGCAACGTGCCGGAGATCCGCGACGTCAAGGTGGTGCGCGGGCTGCTCCAGCTGCACGGCGTGACGGTCGAGGCGGGCGACGAGCCGGGTGAGCTGGTGCTCGACCCGACCCGGGTGGAGAGCGCCAACGTCGCGGACATCGACGCGCACGCGGGCTCCTCGCGCATCCCGATCCTTTTCTGCGGTCCGCTGCTGCACCGCCTCGGCCACGCCTTCATCCCGGGCCTGGGCGGCTGCGACATCGGCGGCCGGCCGATCGACTTCCACTTCGACGTGCTGCGGCAGTTCGGCGCGCGCATCGAGAAGCGGGCCGACGGGCAGTACCTGGAGGCCCCGCAGCGGCTGCGCGGCTGCAAGATCCGGCTGCCGTACCCGTCGGTGGGCTCCACCGAGCAGGTGCTGCTGACGGCGGTGCTGGCCGAGGGCGTGACGGAGCTGTCCAACGCCGCGGTCGAACCGGAGATCGAGGACCTGATCTGCGTCCTGCAGAAAATGGGCGCGATCATTTCCATGGACACCGACCGCACGATCCGCATCACCGGTGTGGACAAGCTCGGCGGCTACACCCACCGGGCGATCCCGGACCGGCTGGAGGCGGCGTCCTGGGCGAGCGCGGCGCTCGCCACCGAGGGCAACATCTACGTGCGCGGCGCGCAGCAGCGCTCGATGATGACCTTCCTCAACACCTTCCGCCGGGTCGGCGGCGCCTTCGCGATCGACGACGAGGGCATCAGGTTCTGGCACCCGGGCGGCCCGCTGGACGCCATCGCGCTGGAGACCGACGTCCACCCCGGCTTCCAGACCGACTGGCAGCAGCCGCTGGTCGTCGCGCTGACGCAGGCCTCGGGCCTGTCGATCGTGCACGAGACGGTGTACGAGTCCCGGCTCGGCTTCACCGAGGCGCTCAACCAGATGGGCGCGCACATCCAGCTCTACCGCGAGTGCCTGGGCGGCAGCGCGTGCCGATTCGGGCAGCGCAACTTCCTGCACTCGGCGGTGGTGTCCGGGCCGACCAAGCTGCAGGGCGCCGACCTGGTCATCCCCGACCTGCGCGGCGGCTTCTCGTACCTCATCGCGGCGCTGGCCGCGCAGGGCACCTCGCGGGTGCACGGCATCGGCCTGATCAACCGCGGCTACGAGAACTTCCTGGCCAAGCTGCAGGGTCTGGGCGCGCACATCGAACTGCCCGGCGTGCCCGCCCCGGCCTCCGGGGAGTCCCCGGCGGTCGCGGTCGCCTGAGTCGGCGTCCGGTCGTGCGCGAGGGCGGCCTCCCCGGTGCCGGGGAGGCCGCCCTCGCTTTTTCTACGGCGTTGCCTGGGCCCATGAGGCCGGGCGCGCAGCTCAGTTGCCCTTGGCGGCTTCCTTGAGCTTCGAGCCGGCGGAGACCTTCACGCTGTAACCGGCCGGAATGCTGATCGGCTCACCGGTCTGCGGGTTGCGGGCGGTCCGGGCGGCACGGTGAGTGCGCTCGAAGGTCAGGAAGCCGGGGATGGTGACCTTCTCGTCGCCCTTGGCCACAATCTCCCCGACGGTGTCGGCAAAGGCACCGAGGACGGCGTCGGCGTCCTTGCGGGTCACCCCGGCACGGTCGGCCAGGGCGGCCACCAGCTCACTGCGGTTCATATCTGTGTACTCCCGTGTTCTTTCTGCCATGGGGGCGCGAGCTCGAAGCTGTTGCTGTGTGCCTCACTGCCCAGGTGTGCATCCTGCCCCCATATATGGGCCGAAAGCCAATCGCCTGCCCGCGCGAGTCGCGGAAAAAGCGTTGCGGGACGGCGGGGATGACGGATTGTCGTCCGGTGTTCGACGCTCGGAATACGATTCCGGCCGCTTTCCCGGCGCGCCTTCCTCGCGCATCCCGCCGCGTCCTGCCCACCCCCGCCGCACACCCGTGGAACACCTGTCCCACCGGTTGCTTCCGGTACCTCACAGCCCCGCGGTGGGCTCCGTCGTCACAGCCGCGGACACCGCGGGCCCCTGCGCCCGCGCCGCCGCCCGCACCGCGTTGGCGACCGCGCCCGCGACCCGGTCGTTGAAGACGCTGGGCACGATGTAGTTGGCGTTCAGCTCGCCGTCGCCCACCACGTCCGCGAGCGCGCGGGCCGCGGCCAGCATCATCTCGGTGTTGACGGTGCGGGACTGGGCGTCCAGCAGGCCGCGGAAGACACCCGGGAAGACCAGCACGTTGTTGATCTGGTTGGGGAAGTCGCTGCGCCCGGTCGCGACCACGGCGGCCGTCCGGCGGGCCTCCGCCGGGTCCACCTCAGGGTCCGGGTTGGCCAGCGCGAAGACGATCGCGCCGTCCGCCATCGCGGCGACGTCCGCGCCGTCCAGCACATTGGGCGCGGACACCCCGATGAAGACGTCCGAGCCCACCACGGCCTGCTTGAGCGTGCCCGTCACGCCCTCCGGGTTGGTGTTGTCGGCGATCCAGCGCAGCGCCGAGCCCTCCGGCGCGTCCACCAGGTCCTCGCGCCCGGCGTGCACCACCCCGTGGATGTCGGCCACCACCGCGTGCTTCACGCCCGCCGCGATCAGCAGCTTCAGGATCGCCGTACCGGCCGCGCCCGCGCCCGACATGACCACCCGCAGCTCGCCGATCTGCTTGCCGACCACCCGCAGCGCGTTCGTCAGCGCCGCCAGCACCACGATCGCGGTGCCGTGCTGGTCGTCGTGGAAGACCGGGATGTCCAGCGCCTCGCGCAGCCGCGCCTCGATCTCGAAGCAGCGCGGCGCGGAGATGTCCTCCAGGTTGATGCCCGCGAAGCCCGGCGCGATGGCCTTCACGATCGCCACGATCTCGTCGGTGTCCTGCGTGTCCAGGCACAGCGGCCACGCGTCGATCCCCGCGAACCGCTTGAAGAGCGCCGCCTTGCCCTCCATCACCGGCAGCGCGGCCTTCGGCCCGATGTTGCCCAGCCCCAGCACCGCGGAGCCGTCCGTGACCACGGCGACGCTGTTGCGCTTGATCGTCAGCCGCCGGGCGTCCTCCGGGTTCTCCGCGATCGCCATGCACACCCGCGCCACACCCGGCGTGTAGACCATCGACAGGTCGTCACGGTTGCGGATCGGGTGCTTGGACTGCATCTCGATCTTGCCGCCGAGGTGCATCAGGAACGTACGGTCCGACACCTTGCCGATCGCGACACCCTCGATACCGCGCAGCTTCCGGACGATCTCCGCCGCGTGGTCCGTCGAGCTGGCCGCGATCGTGACGTCGATCCGCAGCCGCTCGTGCCCCGACGCGGTGACGTCCAGACCCGTGACCGATCCGCCGGAGGACTCCACCGCGGTGGTCAGCGCGCTGACCGCGGTCCCGCCGGCCGGGACCTCCAGACGCACGGTGATCGAGTACGAGACGCTTGGCGCCGTTGCCATGACGACCTTCTTCCGGTTACTGCTGAAGTGCTGAGGGTGGGGGTACGTCGTGGTACCCCGGGTACCCGTGGAACATTACTTCCACCATGTGAATCAGCGGCAACGCCCGGGTTCACCCTCGCGGCGGGGAAGAGCTTCCCGCGATCGTTTGTTAGCCTGGGTACGGCACCGGCCCGATCCAAGCCCCCGGGCCCAACCTTAGGCGCTTCGAGCGCCCACTTGCCGCGAGGCGAGCATGGCGGGTCGGTGTCACCAACCTTCGCCGGGTACCCCCGTCGGGCCCCGGCCCGAGCCCGTTTTCCGGCTCCCCCGGGGCGCGGCCCCTTTGCCCCACGGGCTGCCCCTTCCCGCCGTCGCGGGACCGTCCCTTTTCCTGTGGCTGAGCGCGCAGTTCCCCGCGCCCCTGGTGGTTGCCCTCTGCGCGCAGAGTGACCGTTTTTCAGGGGCGCGGGG
>NZ_JBSGHL010000016.1:0-148638 GCF_053604375.1 Streptomyces sp. NPDC004031
CGCGAAGGACGCCCCGCCGTCCTTCCGCACCGGTGAGGCGCCCTTCTTCGCGGCCGCCTCGCCCACGTCCGTGAAGATCGAACCCGGCAGCTCCGCGCCCGCCTCGCTCGCGCTGTCCACGATCCAGGACAAGAAGACCAAGGTGTCCTGGAGCGCCACGGCCCCGGCGGGCATCACGGTCTCCCCCGCGCGCGGCACCGCGACCGTCTCGGCGAAGGCCGCCACCACCGCGAAGCTCACCGTCGACGCCGCCGCCGGTACCAAACCCGGCGTGTACGCGGTGCCGTTCACCCTCACCGCCCAGCACGGCGCCACCGCACCGACCGTGTGGCTCAGCGTCACCGTGGGCGTGCGCGGCTCCGTCACCTGGTACGTGAACAACAACGGCATATCCGCCGACGACAACGACCCGAAGGCCGACTTCGACGGCGGCGGCTGGAGCTACTCGGCGAAGGCCCTCGCCGGAGCCGGGGTCACGCCCGGCGGCACCGTCACGGCCGACGGCTTCGACTTCACCTGGCCCGACGTCGCGCCCGGCGCGCCCGACAACATCGTCGTGGGCGGCGGGGACCAGGTCCTCGACGTCTCGAAGAGCGCGGCCGGTGCCACGAAGCTCAGCCTGCTCGGCAGTGCCGCGTTCGGCGACACCTCCGGAACCGTCACGCTCACCTACGCCGACGGCTCCACCCAGCAGGCCGAGATCGGCTTCAGCGACTGGACGCTCGGCGGCGGCGGGGGCACCCCCTCCTTCGGCAACACCGTCGCCGTGCACACCGCCTACCGCGACGTCATGGGCGGCTCGACCGACCCGGTCGGCACGGACGTGTTCGCCACCGCCCCGATCGCCCTCCAGCCCGGCAAGCAGCTCGCGTCCGTGACACTGCCCGCCACCACGCAGGGCGGCGACATGCACGTCTTCGGCATCGCCACCGCCTGACGGCTCCGCCGGACTGGCCCACCCACGCCGCCCCGCCCCGGTCCGACCCCGGCCGGGGCGGCGTGCCGTCCGGGCACCGCGGAACCGCTCGGCCGACGCGGATCCGGCCGCCGAACCGCTGCTACAGTTCGCTGACCGATCATGGCCCGGGGGGGCCTCTGACAAGGTGGGGTGCCAGATGGGCAGAATGCGGCGGCTTCGGCTGCTCACGGTCGCGGGCGCGGCGACCATGGTGCTGGCGGGCTGCGGATCGGGCTCCGGCCCGGCGTCGGGGCAGCGGGAGGTCGCAGGCGGCGACGCTCCCGTCACGTCCGCCGCGCACCCGACGACGACCCCGGCCGCGCCCGCGCCCGATCCCACCACCGCGGCGCCGAGCCCGGCCCGTGCCGAACCCGAGGGCTACGACCCGGCCCGCGACGCCGCCGCCGACATCGCCGCGGCGAAGCGGGCCGCCGCCAAGGACGGCCGCCCCGTGCTCCTCGACTTCGGCGCCGACTGGTGCCCGGACTGCGTGGTGCTCGGCAAGGTCTTCACCCGCCCCGCGACGGCCGAGCTGCTGACCGGTTACCACGTCGTCCGGGTGGACGTAGGGGAGTTCGACCACAACCTGGACCTCGCGGCGCGCTACATCGACCTGCGGACCAGCGGCATCCCGGCCCTCACCGTCCTGAACCCCGCAGGACACATCCGGGTCGCCACCAACGCGGGCGAGTTCGCCGACGCGCGCAGCATGCCGGAGTCGCAGGTGGACGCCTTCCTCAAGAAGTGGGCGTGAGAGGGCGGCATCTCGGTGCGGCCGCGACCGCGCTCTGCTGCGCGCTGGGTGCGGTATCCGGCTGCGCCCGCGCCGAACCCACCCGCGCCGAAACCGCCCGCACCGGGGCGTCGTTCACCGACGGCGGAGTGACCGTCCACGTCACGCTGGAGCGTTCCGGGCCGACGACCGTCGAGGTGACCGCGACCCTGCGCCCGCAGCGGCCCGGATTCCACCTCTACAGCCTCTCCCTCCCCGACGGCGGTGTCGACGGACTCGGCATCCCCACCCGCCTCGCGGTCTCGCCCCCGCTCACCCCGTCCGCACCGGCCACCGCCTCGGCCCGTCCGTACGCCCTGCGCCTCCCCGAACTGGACGTGACCCTCCCCGTCTACCCCGACGGCCCCGTCGTCCTCCACCTCCCCGCCCGCCTGCCGTCCGCCTCCCCCGGCACGACGGCGCACCTCCGCCTCACCTACGGCGCCTGCTCGACCACCGAGGGCTGCCTCGTCCCGGTCCGCGACCACCCTCTGACGCTGGCCCTTCCGGGCGGCTGACCCGCCACGGGGGCCGTCACGGCGTCACGTCCGGCAGCGCCCTCGATCAGCCGCGTCGAGGCGCCTCGGCCTCGGGGACGGGCGGCCGCCGAAGGGGGTAGTCGGGGTGGCCGGCGTAAGGCGACGCGAAGTCGAGGAGGTCGTCGCACGGCCACGGATCGCCGTCGTACTGGCAGTCGTCGCGGTCGTCCCAGGGGAGTTCGGGATCGCCGACGGCCGGGCTGAGTCCGTGGCGGGCGAGTACCCGCCGCTTGGCCTCGACCTCCCGCAGGACGCGAGCCGGGTCGTGCAGCGCCACATGGGGGGCGACCGCGGGCGGGAGGCCCGCGCGCGCTTCCCGACCGAAGTCGACCGTGTACCCGTCCGCGGTCCACTCCCCGCCGCCTTCGCAGCGTCGGGCCAGATCGGCGTCCTCGTCCAGCCGTGCGTGAAGGAACGTCACCAGTTCTCGGCTCATGGGGTGATCCTGGACGACGCGCGGCGTCCGATCACCTGATTTCCCGGTACGGGCGCCTCCCCCTGGGGCGCGGGTCCCGGACGCACAGCCGGGCTTCGTGCGCTGGGGCGGGTGAGCGCCCCAGCGCGGGGACGGCTACTCCCGGAGGTACGTCTCGCTGAAGCTGGTGCCGCTGGAGCCGAGCGCGCCGGTCCGGGCCTCGTAGGCGCCGTTGGAGGGGTCGAGCGCGACCGGGCTGAAGGATCCGAGGGAGCTTCCGTTGACCGTGGCCGAGGTGAAGTTGAGGGTGCCGAAGTTCGGGTAGGCCCCGGTCGGCGACTCGATGATGACCTCGGCGCTGAGCCGCTGGGCGGACAGCGACTTGGTCGTGGTGTAGGTCCAGCCGCGGGTGGAGTCGGTGAGCTTCAGGGTGTACTTGTTGCTGGCGGCGTAGGTCACCGAGGCGGTGATGTGGTCGCCGGCCGACACCGGGTACGAACTGAGGCTCAGGTAGACCGGGTTGGCCGGGTACATCTCGTACCAGGCCTGGTGCACGGGCCTGCCGCTGGAGCAGTCGGTCGCCACGCCGGTCTGCTCCACGGTGGACGAGCCGTAGCCGTCGATGCCGACCCAGGGGGCGTAGAGGTCGTCGGTGGAGTTGCAGGTCGCGTTCGCCTCGGTCCAGGCCGCCGAGACCGAGGTGAAGCCGCTGCCCGTGGCGGCGTAACCGCCCCAGTTGTAGCCGTTGATGTTGTAGTGCAGGGGGCGGAAGGACAGGGCCGGTGCGGCAGCCGCGCCGATCGGCACGGCGGTAGCGGCGAGGGTGGCCGCCGCGACCGCGACGGTGGAGGCGCGGGTCAGGAATCTGCGCATGCTGGCTCCTTCGTGGGGGTTCAGAATGCTCAAGGCGCCGCCCCTGGGCCGCGTGGGGAACGCGAGGCGGCAGTACAGATTCACCGATCGTCATGCACCTGTCAATACGCCCTCGATGCGGAGCGTCGCCGAACCGCCACACCCGCGAACGGCCTTGGGCGCACGCCCGGACGCCGCAGGCGGGACCGCCACCAGGAGCGGGACGCGGCCCGGCCCCGGGAGCGCGCTCAGCGCATGTGCACCAGGATCCGCCCGGGGTTGTCCGGATCGACCTCCACCCGGGCGTAGAGCTTCCTCAAGTGCGCCTGCCCCAGGGTGGTCAGCACCCGCTGCCGGAGCGCGCCCGTCCCCTTGCCCGGGATGACCTGCAGCACGTCCTCCCCGGTGGCGGCGGCCCGGAACAGCGCCTGACGCAGCGCCACGTCGAGGGACCGGTTGTTCCGGAAGATCGGATGCAGATCGAGGGTGATCAGGGCGACCGCCTCCCACGGGTAGCCGTACGGCCGCAGCCTACGGCAGGCGCGGCGCGACCGCCCCCGCCCACGCCCCGCCGCCGTACCGGCCGCCCCGGGCGGCGTCCGGAGCCACCGCGCGGCAGGCGCGCCGTCGCCATGGCCGTCGCCGTCGCCGTCGCCGTCGACCCGGTCCGATCCCCCGGAGGGAGAAGCCCCTTTGCCGTGCTCACGGCCCGCGGATTCCTGCGCGAGGGGTGGACACGGTCAAAGGACCGTGCTCTCATACTCGCGATGTTTTCAACGTTGTAAGACCGCTGGTTCGACGGTCGCTAAACCCTCACATTGCCCGTTTGCACACGCATCCCGTATGCGCACCGCATCAGGAGGAAGCAATGTCGGAGCAGACCTCACCGGCCGGGGAAACCGCCTCCGCCCGGCCGGGGGGACTCAGCAGGCGTGCGATGCTGACGACCGCCGCCGGCGCGGGCGTGGCGGCCGGAGTCTCCGGAGCCCTCCCGGCCGCGAGCGCGTGGGCCTCCCCCGGGGCGCGGCCGCCCGCGCCCGGCGGCGCGCACCGGCCGCCGCTGGACGTGTCCGGGCTGGCCCGTGACCGCTACGGCAGCGACGCCGCCTGGTTCGCGCAGAACATCCCCTTCATCGACATCCCCGACCAGGTCGTCGCGGACACGTACTACTACCGGTGGGCGGCGTTCAAGAAGCACCTGCGCAGCACCACCAGCGGGCAGCTGATCACCGAGTTCATGCCGTCCGTGTCGTGGGAGGGCCCGAACGGCACGATCGACGCGGCCGTCGGGCACCACCTGCACGAGGCGCGCTGGCTGCACGACCGCACCTACGTCGAGGACTGCCTCGCCTGGTGGCTCGGCGGCGGGGGCAACCTCCACCAGTACAGCAACTGGCTCGGCGAGGCGCTCTGGGCCGACTACGAGGTGAGCGGCGACGCGCGGGTCCCCCTGGCGCACCTGGACGCGCTCACCGCCGATCTCGACGCCTGGAGCCCGCAGTTCGACGCGGACAAGGGCCTGTACTGGATCGTCCCGGTCAACGACGCGACGGAATTCACCACCAGCGGCCTGGACGTCGGGGACGGCTGGGGCGGGCAGGCGTTCCGCCCCACGTTCAACAGCTACCTGTACGCCCAGATGCGGACGATCGGCCGCGTCGCCGCGCTGGCCGGGGACCGCGCCACGGCGGCAGACTACGCGCGGCGCGCCGCCCACCTGGCCTCCCGGGTGCAGGACATGCTGTGGAACCCGGACTTCCAGCAGTTCACCGACCGGTTCGGCCCGCAGTACCAGGACCGCTACTTCGGCTTCGTCAGCGGACCGGAACTCGCCGGGTACGCGCCCTGGTACGTCGGACTCCCCGACGCCCGCTTCGACAGTTCGTGGCGGAACCTGACCGACCCCGGCCGGTTCGCCGGGGCGCACGGGCTGCGCACCGTCTACCCGGACTCGCCGTACTACCTCGTCCAGCACCGCACCCCCGGGCAGTCTCCCGGCGAGTGCGAATGGAACGGCCCCTCCTGGCCGTTCCAGACCAGCCAGGTCCTCACCGGCCTGGCCAACCTGCTGAACGACCACCCGCAGCACGCGATCGGCAGCGCCGACTACGTCGCCCTCCTGCACCAGTACGCGGCCCAGCAGCGCAAGGACGGCCGCCCGTACGTCGCGGAGAACCTCGACCCCGACACCGGGGCGTGGATCGCCGACTTCCCCGGCCGCAGCGAGCACTACAACCACTCCACGTTCGCGGACCTCGTCATCTCCGGGCTGCTGGGCCTGCGCCCCTCCTCGGACGACACCCTGCGGGTGCGGCCGCTGGTCCCCGCGAGCTGGGGGTATTTCGCGCTGCAGAACGTGAGCTACCACGGGCACCGCGTCAGCGTCGCCTACGACCGCGACGGCACCCACTACGGGTCGGGCCGCGCGGGCCTGTCGATCTGGGTCGACGGGGAGCTGCGCGCCTCCGGGCGGCCGCTGACGGGCGCGAGCGTCAGCATCTCCCGCGCGCGTACCGGCAGGCCCGCCCCGCTCGCCAACTACGCCTACAACGCGACGGGGCAGGGCTTCCCGCTGGTCACCGCCTCGTCCTCCGCCGACGGGACGCCCGCGCCGCTCGGCGACGACGGCCGGGTCTGGTTCGACGCGGCGCCGGTCGGCCGCTGGGTGTCGCTGCCCGAGGACGGCAGACCGGTGTCCTACGAGGTCGAGCTGGCCGGTGACGCCGTGGTGGGCGCCGCCCGCGTCCACTACTACGACGACGGCTCCGGGGTGCGCGCCCCGGTCCGCCACCACCTCCAGACCTGGCGGGACGGCGGATGGCACGACGTCCGGACGCTGCCCGGCGGCCCGGCCGAGCCGCTGCCGAACACCGCCACCGCGCTGTCCTTCCCGCCCGTCCGCGCGTCCCGTTTCCGGCTGCTGGCGGTGCCGAGGAGCGGCGCGGCGGTGGGCATCGCCGACCTCGAACTCCTCGGCGCACGCGGCCAGCTGCCCGGCGTCCCGGCCGGAGTGCACCGCTACGAGGCCGAGGACGCGGTGGTCACCGGCGCGGCGATATCGCGCGGGGGCGTCGGCGCCTCCGGCGGCGGGTATGTCGGCGGGATCGACGGCGCGGGCAGCTCGGTGAGCTTCCCGGCCGTCGCGGCCGCCGCCACCGGGACGTACCGGGTGGGGCTGCGCTACGCCAACGGGCTCGGCCCGGCCACCTACCGCGTGACCGTCAACGGGACCGGCGGATTCACCGTGGACCTCCCCCCGACCGGCGGCTGGGGCGCCAGCGGCATGTGGAATCTCGCCTTCGTCGAACTGCCGCTGACCGCCGGGCAGAACGTCGTCACGTTCGGCAAGGGCACCGACTACGCCGAACTGGACTTCGTGTTCGTCGAAGGCGGGCCGGTGTCCTGACGCCGGTCCGCCCCCCTCACGCCGCGGCGCCGCCCGGTCCGTCCGGAATTTCCGGCAGGCCAGAAAAATCGGGGCGCCGCGGAGCGATTCATGTCGCGTGTTTTCCACCCACCGTGACGGAATCTCATTCGATGCTGCACGGAGTCGCGCTCCGGCATGCTCCCGTGAGCGCCGCGCAGCCGATCCGTCCTCGACAATCACCGCGCGGGGGGTAGACGTCACCCCGGGGTCCTGCTTTCATCCTTCCCGGTCCAAGTTTCCAACGTTGGAAAACTGGTGGAGGCCCACACCTCCGCCAGTCCTGCACGCCGGTTCCTCCCACGGAGAGGTGTATCCGCAGTGAGATCAGGCATATCCCGCATGCCGAGAACACACCGATTGGCCGCCCTGGTGCCGCTGCTGCTGGGCGCGGCACTGATCACCCCGGCCACCGCCGGGGCCACGCAGACGTCGGCCGCCGGCACGTCCGCGGCCCCGGCCGCCGACGCCCCCCAGGGCCTGCGCGCCGACTACTACCTCAGCTCCGACGCCACGTCGCTGGACTTCGCCCAGTACAGCAGCACCGGTGTCGAGAAGTCCCTCAACGTGCCCGACCTGCTGCCGACGCTGCGCGACAACGCGGGCTCCACCCTCAACGTGGCCGCGCACTGGACGGGCCGGCTCGACGTCCCGGCCGACGGGACGTACACGTTCTACATCAAGGGCGACAACGGCTTCCGGATGTCGCTCGACGGGGCGAGCGTCATCGACCACTGGACGACCGACTGGGACGTGCAGACGCAGTCCGAGCCGGTCACGCTGACCGCCGGCCTGCACAGCCTGGCGTTCGACTACAACCAGGGCAACGGCGGCGCGTACATCACGACCGAGTGGTCGGGCCCCGGGATCAGCCGGCAGGCGATCCCCGACTCCGCGCTGCACCTGCCGGAGGGCTTCACCCCGCCCACCGTCGACGCCGCGGTCACCTCCTCGGGCAAGACCGCGACCGTGCAGCTGCCCGGCCCGGTCGCCGCCCTGCCGCCCGACCTCGGCAAGCACCTGGCCGTCATCGCGGGCAGCAGTCGGTGGACGCCTGACATCGATGTCAACCCCGCCGACCACTCGCAGCTGCTGCTGACCGCGGGCGCGTCCGACATACCCGCCGCGCTCAAGTCGAAGGTGCGGGTCAGCTACGATGGGCAGGGCGGCCTGACCACCTCCGCCGGACCCGTCCCGCTGTTCTCCGGCCTGGCGGTCAACAACTCCACCTGGTACTTCGCCACCAAGTGGGCCAAGGACGTCAGCCCGGCCAACGCGCTCCCGGACTACCCCCGGCCGCAGCTGACCCGCGACCGGTGGCAGAACCTCAACGGCACCTGGCAGTTCCAGGCCACCGACGAAAAAGCCCCGCTGCCCACGAGCACGCTGAGCGGCTCGATCCTGGTGCCCTACCCGATGGAGGCGCCGCTGTCCGGCGTCGCCGAGCACCACGACTGGTCGCTGTACCAGCGCACGTTCTCCGTCCCGCGGAACTGGAAGGTGGGCTCGGGCAGCCGGCTGCACCTGAACTTCGGCGCGGTGGACTACGAGGCCTGGGTCTACGTCAACGGCAAGCAGGTGGCCCACCACGTCGGCGGCTACGAGGCGTTCACCGCCGACGTCACCGACGCCCTGGCCGGACGCGGGCCGCAGACGCTCACGTTGAAGGTCAAGGACACCACCGATCCCAGCACGCCGACCGGCAAGCAGTCGCGTGACCCCAGCGGCATCTGGTACACCCCGTCCTCGGGCATCTGGCAGACCGTCTGGATGGAGCCGGTGGCGCAGGCGAGCATCGACTCGCTCGTCCTGACGCCGAACCTGTCCGACGACACGCTGGCCGTCACCGTCCGCCCGGCCGCGGGCACCCCGGCCCGGTCCCTGGTGAGCGCCACCGCGTACGCGGGGAACAAGCCCGTGGGCACGGTCGTCGGCACTGTGGGCAGGAAGCTCACGCTGCACGTCCCGCACCCGCAGCTGTGGAGCCCGGACCACCCGTACCTGTACGACCTCAAGGTCCGCCTCACCGACGGCCGTTCGTACGACGAGGTCGGCTCGTACTTCGGCATGCGGTCGGTCTCCGTCGCCCAGGTCGGCGGCGTGAACAAGATCGAGCTGAACGGCAAGCCCACCTTCCTGCTGGCCAACCTCGACCAGGGCTTCTGGCCGGACGGCATCTACACCGCGCCGACCGACGCGGCGCTCAAGTCCGACCTGGAGCTGGACAAGCAGCTCGGCTTCAACACGGTGCGCAAGCACATCAAGGTCGAACCCGCGCGCTGGTACTACTGGGCCGACAAGCTCGGTCTGATGGTGTGGCAGGACATGCCGAGCCGCAACGAGGGTCCGGGCGCGAGCGCGGCCGACGACAAGGCGTTCGACGACCAGGTCCACGCGATCGTCGACCAGCACATCAGCACGCCGTCCATCGTCGTCTGGACCATGATGAACGAGGGCTGGGGCGAGCAGTCCAAGGAAGCCACCGGCGCGCTGTCCGACGCGGTCGAGCAGCAGGACCCGAGCCGTCTGGTGGACTCCGCCTCCGGCGTCAACTGCTGCGCCTCGCAAGGGGACTCGGGTCGGGGCGACATGATCGACTACCACGTCTACCACGGCCCGGCGTTCCCGTCCCCGGACGCCACCCGGGCCGCCGTGGACGGTGAGCACGGCGGCTACTCCCTCAACGTCCCCGGCCACATCCTGGGTGTCTCCGGCGGCCAGAACTACGGCGGTGACGCCTCCACGGTCGCGGAGCTGACCCAGGACTACGTCGACAACACCAGCCAGCTCGTCCCGGCCGCCGCCGGCAACCTGTCCGGCTCGGTCTACACCCAGCTCAGCGATGTCGAGGGCGAACTCAACGGCCTGACCACGTACGACCGCGCGGTCGTCAAGGTCGAGCCCGGCCCCGTCCGCGCCGTCAACCAGCAGCTCATCGCGGCGGGCGCCGCAGCGGGCACGCAGTAACCCCCACCCCCCGCACCACCGGGCCCGGCGGCACACCCCATGTGCCGCCGGGCCGCCTCATGCCACCGCCGTACGACCGCATCCGCGGGCGCGGCTCGGGACGGGGCCCGCGTACCTGACGGCGCACGGCTGACCGCCGAAACGCCCTCGCGTCACAGGGCGGTGGCGGCGCGGACCAGTCCCGCGACCGCCGTCGAGCGGCTGTGCGGGGGCCAGGCGATGACCGTGGTGACGTGAGGGGCGTCGGGGACCGGTACGGCGGTGAGGTCCTCGCGCACGCCGGTGAGGCCCGACTCGGGGACGATCGCGCAGGCCCGGCCGAGGGCGATGAGCTGGGTGAGCTGGGTGTGGTCGCGCACCCGCGGTCCGGGGCCGTCCGGGAAGGTGCCGTCGGGGCGGGGCCAGCGGGGCAGCGGCAGACCGGGAAGGCCGGTGACCTCGGCGAGCCGCACATGGGGGCGGTCGCCGAGCGGGTGGCCCGCCGGGAGGACCGCCACCTGGCCCTCGTGGTGCAGGTCCTCGGTGTCGAAGCCGGACGTGTCGTCGAACGGCCGGTGCAGCAGCGCCACATCGGCCCGGCCGTCGTGCAGCAGCCGCGTCTGCTCGCCCGGCCCGCACAGCACGACGTCCACGGCGACGGCGCCGGGCTCGGCGGCGTACGCGTCGAGGAGTTTCGCCAGCAGTTCACCGCCGGCCCCCGCCTTCGCGGCCAGGACCACGGCGGGGCGGCCGGTCGCGGCGAGGGCGGCCCGGCGGGTGCGCCGCTCGGCGGCCTCGACGGCGTCCAGCACGGCCCGCGCCTCCCGCAGCAGCACCTCCCCCGCCGCGGTCAGGGTGACACCCCGGCTGCCGCGCTCCAGCAGGAGGGCGCCCAGGCGCCGTTCGAGCCCGCCGATCGCCCGCGACAGCGGGGGCTGGGCGATCCCGAGCCGCTGCGCGGCCCGCCCGAAGTGCAGTTCTTCGGCGACCGCGACGAAGTACCGCAGCTCACGTGTCTCCACCCCGCCAGCCTAACCGGGCGGGCCTGGGGCGATACCCGGGCGGTATCGCCGTCCACCGAGTCGGTCTTGGACGCCCTTCCCGGCACGGAGCAACATCGGTGCCATGAGTGAGACGAACACCGGGAACCACCCCAAGGTCGCGCTGGTGACCGGGGCCAACAAGGGCATCGGGTACGAGATCGCCGCCGGGCTCGGCGCCCTCGGCTGGTCCGTCGGCATCGGCGCGCGGAACGAGGAACGGCGCGCGGCCGCCGTGGACACGCTGCGCGCGGCCGGGGCCGACGTCTTCGGCGTACCGCTGGACGTGACGGACGACGCGAGCGTGACCGCGGCGGCCCGCCTGGTCGAGGAGCGGACCGGGCGCCTGGACACGCTCGTCAACAACGCGGGGATCACCGGGGGCGGGCCGCAGGAGCCCACCACGGTCGACGTGAACCGGGTACGGGCGGCCGTGGAGACCAACGTGATCGGCGTCATCCGCGTCACCAACGCCTTCCTGCCGCTGCTGCGCCGTTCGCCGTCACCGCGGATCGTGAACGTCTCCAGCAGCGTCGGCTCCCTCACCCTCCAGACCGCGCCGGGCGCCGAGGTGGGCCCCATCGCCGTCGCGTACTCCCCGTCGAAGACCTTCCTCAACGCCGTCACCGTGCAGTACGCCAGGGAACTGGCCGGGACGCCCGTCCTGATCAACGCCGTCTGCCCCGGCTACACGGCGACCGACCTCAACGGCTTCCAGGGCGTGCGCACCCCGCAGCAGGGCGCGGCCTGCGCGATCCGCCTGGCGACCGTGCCGGACGACGGACCGACGGGCCGCTTCTTCGACGACGAGGGGGAGGTGCCCTGGTGACACGTCCCCGGTCGGGGCCGCGCCGGGGTGAGCACACCGCGTGTCCGTGACGCAAAGCCTGTGCGCGGAGCGGCGCCGTACCGGAGAATCGCCGGGTGGAGAACGGGGACGTGCTGGCCGGGCGGTACCGGCTCGAACGCGTGCTGGGCCGGGGCGGAATGGGCGCGGTGTGGCTGGGGCGGGACGAGACGGTGCTCGACCGCGACGTGGCGGTCAAGGTGCTGCACGAGACGTCCGCCGACCCGACCGCGGCGCGCAGGTTCCGGAAGGAGGCGGCGACACTCGCGGGTCTGCAGCACCCCGGCATCACCGTCGTGCACGACGCCGGCAGCCACGAGGGGCACCTGTTCCTCGTGATGGAACTGCTGCACGGCGCCGACCTGGCCCGTCTGACGGCCCGTCATCCGCGGGGCCTGCCGTTCGACACGGTGTTCGGCCTGTCACGGCAGACCGCGCAGGCGCTGGCGGCCGCGCACGCCGGGGGCGTCATCCACCGGGACCTGAAACCGGCGAACCTCTTCCTCCAGGACGACGGCCGGGTCAAGATCTGCGACTTCGGCATCGCCCGCGGCACCGACACGGTCTCCACGTTGACCGAGAGCGGCCGGGTGGTCGGCACACCCGCGTACATGTCGCCCGAGCAGTGCCGGGATCTGCCGCTCGACACCCGCAGCGACATGTACGCGCTGGGCTGCGTGATGTACGAACTGCTGACCGGGGAGCCGCCGTTCACTGCGCGCCAGCCGCTGTACGCGCTGCTGCGGCAGCACGCGGAGGTGCCCGCGCCGCCCGTGGCCGGCCGGCGCCCCGACGTCCCAGGACCGCTCGCCGACCTGGTGGCGGCGCTGCTCGCCAAGGACCCCCGGGACCGGCCGGACGCCCGCGCCCTCGCCGCCGCGCTGACCACGTCCCCGGCCCCCGCGCCGCCCGCCCGCGGACCGCTGGCGACCACCCGCCGCGATGTGCCCACCGCCCTCCGCGAACCGCCCTCGTCCGCGCCCGCACGGCCGACCGGTTTCACCCTGCTCACGGCGCTGCCCGTCCCCGGCGGCGTACGGGCGCTGGCCGTCAGTCCGGACGGCCGCACCGTGGCGGGCGCCGGACAGGGCGTCCGCCTGTGGGACATCGCCACCGGCGAGCTGCGCCGCGAGGTGTCCGGCTGGCACGGCAAAAGGCTGACGAACATGAGCGCCGTGGCGTTCAGCCCGGACGGCGGGCTGCTGGCGGCGACCCGCGCGGACAAGCTGATCAGGCTGTGGAACACGCACACCGGGGAGCCGGAGCGCGACCTGAGGCACGGCGGACCGCTGACCACCCTGCGGGCCGTCGCCTTCAGCCCCGACGGCCGGCTGCTCGCTTCCGGCGGCTCCGGCCCGATCAGGCTGTGGGACCTGCGTGCCGGCGTGCTCCACCGAACCCTGCGCAACGGCTCCGACGACGTCAACGATCTGGTCTTCAGCCCCAACGGCAAGACCTTGGCGGGCGTTTCCGACGGGCACGTCTTCGCCTGGGACACCGTCACCGGCGAGCGGCTCTTCTCCCTGATGTCCCCGCGGTCCCCTTTCCGCGCCCTGGCGTTCAGCCCCGACGGGGGTTCGCTGGCCAGCGCGGGCGTGGAGCAGTTCCATCTGCGCGACGCCGTTTCCGGCGAGCGCCGGCGGACCTTCGCCGGTCTCACCGGCGCGCGGGGAGCGAAGTACCAGGACGCCCTGTCGGTCGTCGAGTGCGTCACCTTCAGCCCCGACGGCACCGTGCTGGCCGGTGGCGGCAACGACAGGGCGGTCCGCCTCTGGGACCCGGCCACCGGCGCGGAACTCGCCGCCCTGACCGCCGCTCACACGGCCACGGTCTCCGGCCTGGCCTTCACCCCCGACGGCCGCACCCTGGCCAGCGCGTCCGGCACCTGGCCGGAGTCCACGGGCGAACTGTGCCTGTGGAGGGCGACGCCCTGAACCCGTTCGGCCCACGGCCGGATCAGGAGTCCGCGCTGCCGTGGACCGGGTTGAGCATGTCCAGTACGAGGTGGACGACGTCGTCCGTGGAGGCCTCGGCGAGCGTCCGGAACGCGCCGCCGTGGCGTGTCAGGACAATGCCGACGAAGGCGGCCACCGTGAGTTCCGCCCGCAGTTGGGGCCGGTCCAGGCCCTCGCGGGTGAACCGCTCGCGCAGGGGGTCCACCAGTCGCCAGTGCAGCTGGTCCACGGCGGTGGCGTGGACGTCGGAGTCCTCCAGCGGGGTGACCGCGGCGCGGAAGACCGGGCCGGGGCCGCGCCGGTCGACGCGGTCGACCAGCATCCGGTTGCGTTCGGGTTCCAGCAGGTCGGCCGGGCGGGCGCTGGCCCGGTCCAGGTCGAGTACGGCGATGTACAGCTGCGCCTTGCCGCCGAAGTAGCGGGCGATCAGGGCCGGGTCGACGCCCGCGCGTTCGCCGATCTCCCTGGTCGTACTGCGATCGAACCCGCGCTCGGCGAAGAGGCCGGCCGCCGCCTCCAGCAGCAGTTGCCGGGTGCGGGCGGAGTCCCGCCGTTTGGCGGGACTCACCGGCCGGACCGGCCCGGTCTCGCGGTGACGCCGTCCTCGGCGCTCTCGGCGTCGGCGATGCTCTCGTCCATCAGCTCCTCGTCCACGGTCACGGGGGACACGGCGGTCACGGGGTGCTTCGCGGCGGCGGACCGCCTGGGCAGCACGACCGCGAGGACACCGGTGACCACCCAGATCGCACAGCCCAGCCAGGCGGCGGCCTGGTAGCCGCTGTTGTCCGGCAGCATCCGGCCCGGGGCGGTGTGCGCTTCCAGGACGACGGCGCTCAGCACGCTGCCGGTGGTGTAGCCGATGGTACGCAGCACCTGGTTGAAACTGATGGCACTGCCGGTCTCGTGTGCGGGCACGGCGCTGACGATCAGGCCCGGCATCACCGCGAAGGTGCAGCCGACGCCCAGTCCGGCGATGCCCATGACCACGAACAGCTCCCACAGGCTGCCGCGGGCGAACAGGAACATCACCATCGACAGCAGCGAGATCGCGCAGCCGATCGGCAGCACCATCGCGGTGGAGGTCCGCCGGGTCAGCAGCGGCACGAGCTTGCTGGAGGCGACGCTGGCGGCGGAGAACGGCAGCAGCACCAGCCCGGTCACCAGGACCGACGTGCCGAAGCCGTAGCCGGTGGCGCTCGGGGTCTGCACGAAGCGGGTGACCATCGACATCAGCATGTACATCGCCACACCGGCTATCAGCCCGGCGACGTTGGCGGTCAGCACCGAGCGGTTGCGCAGCGTGCGCAGGTCCACCAGCGGGTGGGCGGTCCGCAGCTCGTGGAAGCCCCAGCCGACCAGCAGCGCCAGCGCGAACAGGACCAGGCCCAGCACCCTGGCCGAGGTCCAGCCCCAGACCTCGCCCTCGCTCAGCGCGAGGAGCAGCGAGGCCAGTCCGACCGCGAGCAGCGCCGCTCCGGGGGCGTCCAGCGGCCGCTTCTCCCGGGGGCCGACCTGGGGGACGACGAGCACGGCGGCCAGCAGGGCGAGGCCGCTGATGATCGCGCCGAACCAGAAGCCCGCGTGGATGCCCATCGACTCGGTGATCAGCCCGGTGAGCGGGTAGCCGAGGCCGACACCGGCCACGGTGGTGATGGAGAGCAGCGCCACCGCCGGGCGCGACCGCTCGGGCGGCAGCACGTCGCGTGCGGTGGCGATGGCCAGGGGGATGAGCCCGAGGCCCACTCCCTGCAGTCCCCGCCCGGCGACGAGGTAGCCGAAGCTCAGCGGCAGCGCCGCCAGCACGCTGCCGGCCAGCACCATGGTGATCGCCCCCAGCACGACCCGGCGCCGGTGGGGTCCGTCTCCCAGGCGGCCCATCACGGGGGTGGCGACCGATCCGACCAGCAGCGTGATCGTGAGCGACCACTGCGCGTCGGTGAGTGACACATGGTCCACGTCGGCGATGGTCGGGACCAGCGGAGCCCCCAGGCTGCTGATCACCGCGACCACCGTGCCGAGGAAGACCAGCACCGGAACCAGCGCTCGCTGCCGCAGGTCGGACCCTGTATGTCGGCCAGTCATCGACGTTCTCCCCAGGTTTGTCATCACGTGATGTCTTCATACGATGACATAACTGCGGCGCGAGTCCCAAAAGGATCCTGGTCGCGGGGGGGGCGGCCCGCTCGTGCGGCGCGTCCCGCCGGTCGCCGTCGGCGAAACGCCGACCGCGCGGCAGGTCCGTTCCGCGCGCGCACGAGCGGTACGGCCCGCCGCGCGGTCGGCGCGGCGTCCGGGACGGTTCGCCCGTCCCCTATCCCCTAGGAGAGCACCTGCACCGTCTGCGAGACGGTGCTGCCCGCGTACGCGTCGTCACCGGAGTAGCTGACGGTGTACACGGCCGGGCCCGCGACCAGGGGGACGTCGGCGATCTGGAAGGTGCCGTCGGCGGCGACCGTACGCGTACCGACGAGCGCCGGGACCGGGCCGCTGCCGTCCTGGCGGGTGACGGTCACCGTCGCGCCCGCGGGGATCGACTCGGTGGCGCTGAGCCTGCCGTCCATCTTCAGCTTCTTGCCGACCTTCGCGCGGTTCTCGAACGCCAGGTACAGCGTGGTGTCCGCCTTCGCGTCGTCCGTGACGGCGAGCGACGCCGACGCCTGCGCCGGCTGGTGCTCCTGGTCCCCGTCATAGGTGACCTGGTAGGACACGGCGCCCTCGGCGGTGACCGCGTCGGTGAAGGAGAACCGTCCACCGGCGTCCACCGTCGCGTCCGGCAGCGCCGTACCGTCCGGATCCGCGGCGTCGGTACGTGTGACGTGCACGCTCTGCCCGGCGGCGAACGGGGCCGCCGACGTCAGCGAGCCCTGCACGGTGAAGGGCGTTCCCGAGGTGGCGGCGGACGGGGCCGTGAGGTCCATCGCGGTGTCGCCCCGCTCGGGGTCGTGGAAGACGTCGAGGACCGGGTCGGTCAGGCCCTGGCCCGTGGTGCCCCCCGAGACCGCGTACAGCCGGGTGCCGTCCGCGGACCACGCCAGCCCGCTCCTGTTGACCTGCGGGGCGTACGTCCGCCGCGGCCCGGACTCACCGGGCCTGATCACGGACACCCCGACCGAGGGCGCGGTCCAGTAGCTGAAGCTCCCGGCCGCGAGAGTGCCGTCGGCCGCGACCGCGACGGACGCCGCGGGGTCGCTCAGGGTCACGGGCTCGCCGTCGGGCTGCAGATCGGAGAGCCGGTAGTACTGAACCTCGTATCCCAGCGGCACCACCACGTCCTTGCCGTCGGCGGTGACGGCGGCGTCGTAGAGGATGGTGTTCAGTTCCGTGTTCTTCCGCTCCAGCACGGGGGTCGACGTGGTGACGTCGAAGACGCCGAGCCCGCCGTTGCCGCCGTCACCGGTGACGACGAGCTTGTCCGGGTCCGCGGGGTCGGCCAGGACGTTGGGCGCCCCGGACGTCCACTCCCCCAGCCCCTCCCGGCTCACCGTGGGCGTCTGCGCCCGTACGTCCACCGAACCGATGCCCGCGTCACCCGGACTGTAGATCTCCCAGTAGCTGAACCACAGCCGCCCGCCCGCGAACGCCAGGCGCACGGGTGCGACGTCCGTCCGGTACAGCGCGGTCTGCTGGAACGTCGTGGTGCTGACCGCGGAGATCGTGGCCTGCTCGGCATGGGCGATGTACAGGGTGCGGGCGTCGGGCGACAGGGCCATCCCGGTAGCGCTGGGCTGGTTGTCGATGGTGCCGACGAGGTCGCCGTCCAGGTCGAAGACCTCGACGTAGGGCTTCTGGCCCTCGGTGCTGAGGTAGACGTGCCCGTTCGCCTCGTCCAGCAGGATGCGCGGTGACGGCGTGGCCGTGTCCGCCGCCGCCGGTGTCGCCGGCAGCACGGTCAGCGCGGTGGCCGCCAGTGCTCCCGCGGCCACGGCAAGCGTGATCTTCTGCAATCGCATGGAACCCCCCATGAATGTGACGTGCGGACACGTCGACGGAGCCTCGATCGGTCCGTCGATCTCCGCACCCCCAGGCCGCGCTTCCCCAAGCACAGCCGCACGCACCTTAGTTGACTGTTCATCATCGATCAAGAGCGGACAGGACGCGACGACCGACCGCACACGAGGCCACCGTCCCGCACACGACGGCCCCCCGCCCCGGGGCCCTTTGACCGTCCCGATTCGGTAATGACGCCCCCGGTGATGGGACATGTCCCTACTCTGGGCGATCTGCCGGGCAAGGGGACCCGGTCACGAATCAGGGGAAACGCATGCAACACACCCGTACCACCGCCGCCGCTGCCGCGCTGGCCGTCTGCGGCGCCGCCGCTCTCGCGCTGGCCGCCGCGCCCGCGCAGGCCGCGTCCGGCTCGGTCCACCTGTACAAGATCTACTACAACAGCCCCGGCGCGGACACCCGGTCGGCCGCGAGCCTCAACGCCGAGTACGTGCAGATAAAGAACACCACCAGCAAGAGCGTCTCGCTCAAGGGCTGGAGCGTCACCGACGCCTCCGCCCACAGGTACACCTTCACCGCCTACACCCTCGGCGCGGGAAAGACCGTCACGATACACACCGGCAAGGGCACCAACACCGCCACCAACCGGTACTGGGGCAGCGGCAACTACATCTGGAACAACGACAAGGACACCGCCACCCTCAAGACCTCCACCGGGGCCAGGACCGGCACCTGCTCCTACAACAGCACGAGGACCAGCTACAAGATGTGCTGACCCGCCACGCCGCCGGCCCCGCCACCACCGGGGGCGGGGCCGGCGCGACCGCGTGCCGCCGCGAGCGTCCGTTCACCGCGGCACGCGCTCGGTATCCGTGATCACCACGGCTTGGCCGCTCACGCGGACGCGTGGGTCCGTGGCGGAGGCCTCGACCTGGAGCAGGCTGGGGCGGCCGAGGTCTTCGCCCTGGTGGATGGTGAAGGCGCCGGAGGGCGGGAGGGTGGCGAGGGTGCGCAGGTAGCCGCCGAAGGCGGCGGCCGCGGCGCCGGTGGCCGGGTCCTCGACGACGCCGCCGATCGGGAAGGGGTCGCGGGCGTGGAAGACCTCCGGCCTCTCGCGCCAGACCAGCTGGAGCGTGGTCCAGCCGTGGCGGTGCATGATCGCGGCCAGGGCGTCGAAGTCGTAGTCGAGGTCCGCGAGGCGCTCGCGGGTGGCCACGGCCAGGACCAGGTGCTCGTTGCCGCCGAAGGCGACGTGCGGCGGGAGCGCCGGGTCGAGGTCGCCGGGGGACCAGCGCAGAGCCGCCAGCGAGGTGCTCACCTCCTCGCCGGTCGCCGGCCGGGAGCGGGTGGGGACGCTGGTGAGCGTCGCCGTCACGGAGCCGGTGGGGTCCGCGGTGGTGTCCAGGGCGATCTCCCCGACCGGTGTGTCGAAGACGAGCGGGCCGGGGCCGTACCGTTCGGCCAGCGCGACCGCGGTGGCGACGGTCGCGTGCCCGCAGAAGGCGACCTCGGCCAGCGGGCTGAAGTACCGCAGCCGGAACCGGCGTGCCCCGTGGTCCGCGGCGGTGACGAACGCGGTCTCCGAGTAGCCGACTTCGGCAGCGGTCGCGAGCATGGCGGCGTCGTCCAGCGCGGCCGCGTCGAGGACGACACCGGCCGGGTTGCCACCGGCAGGATCAGCGGTGAAGGCGGTGTAGCGCAGGATGTCGGAGCGTGTCTGCAGGTTCATGCCCCTACCGTGACAGCACCCAGGCATCCCCACAAACGATCGTTGCTGATCGGAAGCATCGGCTCACCCGATGGCAAAAGGCTAGGGTGCAGGGCATGGACACCCGACTGCTGCGCACCTTCGCCACCGTCGCCCGGACGGAGAACCTGACCGCCGCGGCCGAGCACCTGCACCTCGTCCAGTCCACCGTCACCGCGCAGGTGCAGGCGCTGGAGAAGGAGTTCGGCCTGCGCCTGTTCGACCGGCTGCCGCGCGGGGTGGTGCTCACCGGCGCCGGACGCGAGGTGCTGGCGCAGGCCGAGGCGGTGCTGGAGGCCGAGTCCCGGCTGCGGGCGGTCGCCGCCTCGGCAGGCGGCGCGGGCGGCCAAGTGACCGGACGCGTCGTGCTCTCGGCCGGTGAGACGCTGGTGTCCGCGCGGCTGCCGGCAGTCATCGCCGCACTGCGGCGCAGCCACCCCGGGATCGAGGTGGACCTGCGCACGATGGGAACCGCCGCCGCCGTCACCGCACTCCGCGACGGCGAACTGGACCTCGCCCTGCTGCTGGAGGACGAGACCGCCTTCCGCGACATCGAGTGCACACCGCTGGCCCACGAACCGCTGGTACTCGTCTGCGCTCCCGACCACCCCGTCGCCACCCGCGACGCCGCCGGTTCGCCCGCCGGTTCACCTGCCGACGCGCCCGCGGACTGGGCGGAACTCGCCCGCGAGGACTACTTCCTGCACGAACAGGGCTGCTCGTACAGCGACCGCTTCATCGAACGGCTGCTCACCGCCGCCGAGGACGCGCAGCCCAGGATCACGCGCTTCGGCAGCCTGGAGGCCGCCAGGTCCTGCGTGGCCGCGGGCCTCGGCCTCAGCCTGCTGGCCCACGTCAACGTCTCGGACGCGCTCGCGTCGGGCCGCCTGACGCAGGTGCCCGGCACGCGCTTCCCCGACGTCACCGTGCAACTGGCCCGCCACCGGCGGCGCTGGCTCTCCCCCGCCGCGACCGCGCTCACCGCGGAGCTGCCGCGGCACTTCCCCCACTGAGCGCGACCGTACCGAGGTGCGCCGCGCCCGCCCGGTCGGCGACGGCCGCAGCTCAGCCGTTCACCACTCCGAGCAGCGCCCGCACCGTCTCCGCCATGGCGTCGCGGCCGCTGGTGACATAGGGGCGGGGGTCGGTCAGGTCCGGCCTCGCCGCCAGGGTCTCGCGGACCGCGCGGGTGTAGGCGATGTTGAGGGCGGTCCCGATGTTGACCTTCGCGATTCCGGCCCGGACGGCGCGGCGCAGCTCCTCGTCGCCGACGCCCGATGAGCCGTGCAGGACCAGCGGTACGGGGACGGCCCGGCGGAGCCGTCCGATCAGCTCGTGGTCCAGGGCGGCCGAACGCTCGGTCATCGCGTGGCTGCTGCCGACGGCGACGGCCAAGGCGTCCACGCCGGTCCGCGCGACATAGTCCGCCGCCTCCACCGGGTCGGTGCGGACGCCGGCCGCGTGGGCGCTCGCGGGGGCGTCGGGCTTGCCGCCGACGTAGCCCAGCTCGGCCTCCAGCCACACCCCGGCGCCCTGGGCCCACTGCGCCGCGGCGCGGGTGGCCGCGAGGTTCTCGGCGTACGGCTGCGCGCCGGCGTCGAACATCGCGGAGGAGAAGCCCGCGTCGGCCGCCGTGCGCAGCAGGTCCATGTCCGTGACGTGGTCCAGGTGCAGGGCCACGTCGATGTCGCACGTACGGGCGACCTCGGCCGCGGCGCGCGCGATCGGCGCGACCCGCCCGCCGTGGAACCGCACGGCGTTCTCGCTGATCTGGAGGATCACCGCGGCGCCCGCCGCGGACGCGCCCGCGGTGATCGCCTCGGCGTGCTCCAGCGTGATCACGTTGAACGCCGCGACGGCCCGGCCGGTGGCCGCGGCCTCCGAGACGAGGTCACGCGTCGGAACCAGGGACATGGGGCAATCCCCTCGCTTTCATGTCGCTTTGACGGCTGATGGGTGAGGGCTGATGGGTGAGGGCTGATGGATGGCGGGTGCGTGCGTGCGTGGGACGCGGTGCGGCCGGTGCGGACGAGTGTCACATCCGTACCGGCCGCCGCAGGGGTGGTGATCAGAGCTTCTGCGCGGCGGAGGCCGCGCCGACAGGGGTGTCGTCGTCCAGGGCGCCCGGGGCCACGGAGTCCGCGCCGTCGCCCTTCTCGTCGCTGTAGACCATGAGCGTGGAGCCGCCGAGGGCGAGCACGATGCCGATGGCGCCCCAGATGTTGGGCAGCGTCTGGTAGACGGCCAGGGACAGGATGATGGTCAGCACCGGCGCCAGCGCGTTGGTGACCGGGGCCACCACCGAGGCCTTGCCCCGGCTGAAGGCCATGACCAGGAACAGCGCGCCGACCGCGTTGAGGACCTGGGTGACGGCGGTGAGCGTCGGCGCCTGCCACGGGTAGTCGGTCGGGAATCCGCCCGCCATCGCGAGCGCCACCGGGACCAGCAGCAGACCGCTGATGGTCATCCAGCCGAAGGTCGTCGCGTCGTTCACCCCGACGAGTGCCGCCTTGCGCATGCAGAACGCCTGCACGCCCCAGGCGACGCAGATCCCGATCGCCATCAGCAGCCACGGACCGTGCGCGTGCGAGTCGCCGCCGCCACCGGGGATGCTGAGCAGCACGATCGCCACCAGCGCCAGCACCACGCCCACGACCGCGAGCCGGGTGATCCGCTCACGCAGCAGCGCCATCGCCATGAGGACGGTGATCACCGGGGAGAGCGACACCAGCGGGAAGATCAGGTACGCCGGGCCGTCGGCGAGCGCCCGGAACAGCAGCAGCTGTCCTCCGGCGCCGGTCAGTCCGGCGATCAGCCCGTACACCGCGGCGATCGGCCGCCGGTCGAAGGTGTTGCCGCGCATCGCGAAGTACGCGGGGATGAGCATGGTGAACGCCCAGATGACGTAGATCATCTCGTTGGGGTAGTCGTACCGGCTGTTCGGCTCGCTGGAGAAGGCACCCCACACGCCCCAGAACAGGACGAGCAACGACGCGTACAGGATCCAGCTCTTCTTGGCGTTCTTCATCGGTCGTCCTCTCCGGAGACGGGGGAACCGGGGCTCTCGCGCAGTGCGCCGAGCGCGGTCCGGGGCAGGGGGGTACCGGCGAGTTTCGCCGCGTACAGGGCTGCGCCTACGACCGGCTCGTAGAGAGGGCGACGCAGTTCATAGGTGGAGAAACGATTCTTCAGTCCGGCGGTGAAGGCCTCCAGGACCTGGCCGGCGCCGAACGTGCCGCCGGAGTAGGAGACCGGGACCGTCTCGTCCGGGCCGAACCCCAGCCGCTCCCGGGTGACATCGACGAGCCGGGCCAGTTCGTGGCCGGCCTCGCGGAGGATCGCGGCGGCGGCGGCGTCGCCGAGGTCGGCCGCCTCGGCGACCGGGCGGCTGAGCGCGGCGATCCGGCTCCGGTCCCCCTGCCACCGGTTGTGCACGACGTCGATCACGTCGAGGTCGGAGGCGAGCCCCAGGTGGCGCCGGAACACCCCGCCGAGGGGGCCCTCCGGCAGCCGCCCGTCGCTCATCCGGGAGAAGGCGTTGAGGCCGCGGACCGCGATCCAGTACCCCGAGCCCTCGTCGCCGAAGATCTCGCCCCAGCCGCCGACGCGGACGCCCTCGCCCTGCCGCTCACCGTACGTCATCGAACCGGTGCCGCTGATGACGTTGATGCCGTCGACCGCGCCCAGCGATCCCGCCCAGCCGCAGACCATGTCGTTGTCGCAGGCGTAGCGGTCGTGCCCGAGCACTCCTCGCGGTGTGGCGTCCAGCACGGGCAGGTCGCCCGCCGCCTCGCCGTAGCCGGGCAGCCCGAAGAAGGCGTACTCGATGTCGGCCGGGGCGATCCCGGCTGTGGCGCAGATCGCGTCCACGCCCTCCTTGAGCACCCGCTCGACGAGGCCGATGCCCTGCGAGAAGTAGTACGAGCTTGCCGCCTGTGCCCGCGCCACCACGCGTCCGGACCGGTCGACCAGGCAGAACGCGGTCTTCGTACCCCCGCCGTCGACGCCTAGGAACATCGTTGTACCTCCGTCCGGCGCACTCGTTCTGCGCCGTTTGATCTGTCCGGTCAGTCCTGCAGGGAGTGCAGGATCACGCCCTCCACGACGCGGTTCACCTCACCCGCGGGAAACGGGTTGTCGGGCCGCAGGCCCCGGGCCTGGGAGGCGCGCAGGGCGATGAGCTGGGCGTACACCACGGCGGAAAGCGCCAGGGCGGCGTCCTCGGTGCCGGCGAGACCCGGGAGCAGCCAGGCGTCGTCGCCGCTGCCCTCCGTGCCGTCGCCGAGGTCCGCCGAGACGGTGACGACGCTGTGCGGGGGGAGATTCCCGCGCAGCTCCGCGGCGATGTCCAGGTCGTACCGGCGGGTGTACGGGTCGTTCGACAGGTACACCACTGCCACCGTACGGTCGTTCAGCACCGCCTTGGGGCCGTGCCGGAAGCCCATCGAGGAGTCCGCGACGGTCACGAGCGTCCCGCCGGTGAGTTCGACCACCTTCAGCGCCGACTCCTCGGCGAGACCCTTCAGCGGTCCGCTGCCCAGGAAGACGATGCGCTCGGGGGCGCGGCCGACGAGGGCGCCCGCCGTGCGGGCCACGGCGTCCTCGGCGGTGATCGCCTCGGCCGCTGCCGCCAGGCGCTCGGCGACCCCGGTGTACGCCGTGCCGCCGAGCGCGAGCAGCGCCGCCAGCGTCATGCACGTGAAGCTCGACGTCATGGCGAAGCCGCGGTCGTTGGACGCGGGCGGCATCAGCAGCACGTAGGACGACGGGCGCCCGGCGTGGTCGTGTGCCAGCCGGCCCTGCTCGTTGCAGGTGATCACGAGGTGGTGCACCTCGGAGAGCACCTGGTCGGCGAGCGCGGTGGCGGCCACGGACTCCGGGCTGTCGCCCGACCTCGCGAACGACACCAGCAGCGTGGGCACATCCTCGGCGAGGCAGCCGCGCGGGTCGGACACCAGGTCGGTGGTGGCGACCGCGTCGACGCGCCGCCCCAGACGGCGGGCCAGCGCCGGCTGGAGCACCTGGCCGGCGAAGGCGGAGGTGCCGGCGCCGGTGAGCACCACACGCAGGTCGGCGCGGGCGGTCAGCGGACGCAGGAAGGCGTCCAGCGACTCGCGGGAGGCGGCGACGATCCGCTCGACCTCCCGCCACAGGGCGGGCTGCTGGGCGATCTCGCGGACGGTGTGGGCAGCGCCGTCGTCGACGGGAAGCGTGCCGGTGGGCGTGGTCACACGTACTCCTTCTGGTGCGGGCGGGTGGCTCGTGCGTAGTCGCGCAGGACGTCGCGGACGTGGTCGACGGCCAGGTCGCGCGGCCGGGGGGCCAGCTCGCCGCGGCGGACGCGGGCGTACTGGAGCGGGAGGTGGGCGCTGAGCAGCGGCAGCGGGATGTCCACGGCCGAGAGGTTGCGCAGCAGCCGCTCCTGCGCGGCCTCGATCTCGGGATCGGGCCAGTAGTAGCGCAGCCGGTCGCTGTAGCTGTAGCGGCGGGCCAGGCGCTGCGCGTCGGCGCCGCCCGGGTAGTAGCCCTCCCACTGGGCGGGCTCGGCGAGCATCCGGCGCTCGACGACCTCCGGAAGCCGCGACCGCTCGGCGGCCGGTACCAGCTCGTCCTCGATCGCGGCGAGCGCGAACAGCGCCTCGCGCAGGGCGAAGGTCAGCCCCGGGCCCACCTTGAGGACCGCCCAGTGGTCCCGGACCAGCGCGGTGAGCGCCTCGGGGGTCTGGTAGTCGGTGGAGTGCGCCTCGTAGACCATGGCGGGTTCGTCGTCGAGTACCCGGCGCAGGTCCTCGGTCAGCTCCGGCCGGTAGTCGACGACCCGCAGGTGGTCGAACTCCACGGCGGGCTGCACCACCAGCGCCGTCACGCGCGGCCAGACGCCCTCGACGCCGTGCTCGGCGAACGCCTTGCGGTGCTGCTCCAGGGTCGTGCGGGCGGCCTCGGCCCCGGTCGGGCGCAGGGCGCCGAGCGTCTCGTGCGCGCCTCCGGGGGTGGGGACCTCGGTGCCGATCACGTACCGCATCCGCTCCGCCCGCGCCGGGCCGACGGCGTCCTCGACCGCCCGGATCAGCCGCGCGGCGCGGTCGGCGACGATGTCGTCGGTCAGCGGCACGGGGTCGCCGGCGCAGGAGAAGCTGCAGTCCAGGTGGATCTTGGTGAAGCCCGCCTCGGCGTAGGCGGTGACAAGGCCGGCGGCCTGCTCCATCGCCTCGCCGGGCGGCAGGGACCGCCAGCGGTTCGGGCCGAGGTGGTCGCCGCCGAGGATGACCCGGTCCAGTGGCAGACCGGACGCGGCCGCGGTCCGGTGCACGAGGTCGCGGAAGTCCGCGGGCCGCATGCCCGTGTAGCCGCCGTACTGGTCGACCTGGTTGGAGGTGGCCTCCACCAGCAGGTCGTCACCGGTCTCGACGGCCTGCCGCACGGCCGCCTCGATGACCAGGGGGTGGGCGGAACACACCGAGGTGATGCCCCGCGGCTCCCCGGCCTTCTGCCGCCGGACCACCTCGTCCAACGCGCTCTGCATGGTCAACACCTGGCTTTCCTACCGTTCGCACCCATTTGCCTCATTGGTGCCGGGCTCGCTGGAACGGTAACTGGTCTGCCAGGTGGCCGTCAATAGTCATCAACTGGTATGCTTCTGGTATGCCTACTCCGGAAACGACGCCTTCCCGCCTCCCGCAGAGCCTGCTGTCCGACGACGCGCTGCCGCTCTACGCCCAGGTGGCGGCACGCCTGTGGGCCGACGTCTCCGCGGGCGGCGCCCACGCCGGGGACCGCCTGCCCTCCGAGCGGGCCCTGGCCACGCGGTACGAGGTCTCCCGGGTGACCATGCGCGCGGCGCTCACCGATCTGGCCGCCCGGGGCATGCTCGAATCGGCCGCGGCCCGCGGCTGGTTCGTGGCACGGACCGCGGCCTTCCCCGAGGAGGAGAAGGCCGGCGCCCCGGACTTCCGCGGCACCGGCACCAGCCCGCACACCGTCGAGGGCTTCGCGGACTACGCGGCCAAGCACGGACTCGTCACCCGCGCCCGGGTACTGCACTCCGTGGTCCGCCCGGCCACCGTCTCGGAGGCGGAAACGCTGCGCGTCGGCCCCGGCGCGGCCCTCTTCGAGATGCGCCGGCTGCGGTTCCTCGACGGCCAGGTCGTCGTCCTGGAACACAACCGGCTGCCACTCGCCCTGTGCCCGGTCCTGGCGGAGACCGACTTCACCGAGGCATCACTGTTCGCGACCCTGCGCGGCGCCGAGCCGCCGCAGAACCCCCAGGTCGCGGACTACTCCGTGGAGGCCCGCCAGCCGGACGCCACCGAACGCGAACTCCTGGAGATCACCGACGCCACCCCCGTCCTCGTCGCCTACCAGCTCGCCTACAACCAGAACGGCCGCCCCCTCGAACTGACCCTGGCCGCCTACCGCGGCGACCGCTACCACTTCCGCGCCTCGATCACGTCCTGACCCCGGCACGGAGAGGGGGCGTCGGCGGAGTGCCAGTGCGCCCCGGACGGGACGGGCGGTCGCCGGGCGGGGGCGGCCTTCCACCCCCGGGTGTCAGCCGCCGAGGTCGAAAACGCCCCAGGTGGTGAACGGCTCGGCCTGGACGTAGATCCTGCTGCCCCGGCCGACGACCCGCCGAAGGCCGGGGGCGGCGCCGTCCGGCAGGGTGAGCAGGCCGGCATCCTCCTGCCCGACCGACGTCTCGGCGATCACCGCGCGGACGAGCCGGTCCTGCTCCTCACCGTAGCCGCCGTAGAAAGCGACCCGCTCGCCGTGGACGGCGACCGCTTTGGCGCCCCGTACGCGGTTCGCCCACACCCTCACGGGCCGGTCGGTGCGGCCGGGACGTATCTCCACGAGCGGGAAGTCCGTGTACGGGCATGCCCAGGCGACGGTGCCCGACACGTTCAGGGCGTAGCAGTCGAAGAGGCCGGGGATGCGGGCGTCGTCCGATGTCCAGGTGAGTCGGCCCGTGGCACTCCAGCGGCGGATACCCGCCGGGTTCTCGTCGAAGTGCCCGACCCAGATGTGCCCGGCCTCGTCCACGAGCAGGTGCTCGACGGCGTCCCCGACGGAGAAGGACGAGGTCTCGCGGCCGAGCGCGTCGAAGACCTGCACCTGGTCCGCGGCTGCCGGCCGGCGGGTGCGGGACGCGGCGACGACGAACCCGCCGCCGGGCAGGCGGTCCAGGTGCGGCCAGCGGGCCCGCACGGTGCTCAGCTCGGTGAGTTCGACGCTGCCGCCCGGATCGACGGAGACGACCAGCGCGTCAAAGGGCCGGACATTCCCTCCGCGCTGCGCAGGAGCATGGTCGACGAGCAGCCAGTGGGCGGTGCCGTGAACGTCGACGGTGCTGGTCAGCACATGGCGGTCGTGGTGCGCTCGGGGAAGGTGCGCGTAGGGGACGAGGGCGGTCTTCTGCACGGGCGGGCTCTCCTGGATGAGTGGGGCGGTCACGGCCGTCGGACGCTGCGGTGGGACGGCGGCCGGCGGCGCGCGAGCGGCGGAGAGCCGGGCGGGATGCCTAGACGGCATGGCCCTTTCTGGTCGTCATGAGGCGATCGTGGTCGACATCCGGCCCGCGGGACAAGCCATTTCGGCGTGCCGCCCCGTCCCGCCGCCCGCCGCAGCGGGTCCGGGAGCGTCCGCTGTGTTCGCCGCAGTCTGCGGAGTTGCCGGCGAGCAGCCCTCGGGGGCCCGGTCCGGCCGGGACGTCAGGGTGCCGGTACGGGCCGGGCGGGGGCTCGGAGGGGGCGGGCCAGGGCGGCCGCGGCGCGCAGCGGCGCCGAGCGGCCGCGGTCCGGGACGGTGTACAGGGTGTGGCCGCGCACGCCCCAGCGGCGCAGGAGGGTGTTGGCCGCGAGGAAGCCGGTGGTGGCGGCCCGTTCCATGAGGGCGACGGGGAGGTCGGTGCGGACGAGGTCGCCCGCGAGGACGAGGCCAGGGTCGGGGGTGGTGACGGTGGGGCGGTCGTGGTGGGAGCCGACGGGGAAGAGGGGGCAGTCGGCCTGCCACTCGTGGCGGGCGTCCACGACGCGGGCGTCGCGGGTCTCGGGGTAGAGGCGGTGGAGCTGGCGCAGCAGGAGGTCCTGCTGCGCCTCCCGCGCGGTGTCGTCGCGCAGTGCGTAGGCGTGCAGTTCGACCACGGAGCCGCCGGTCCGCGCGGCCCAGTCGGCGGCCTGGCCCTCCCACCGTTCCAGGACGCTGGCGTTGTCGAGCGGGCCGTAGCCGCTGGTGCCGAGGAATCCGGGGCGGTCGCGGGCCACCGGGCGGTCGAGCCACAGCCGGGAGACCAGGAAGGGAGGGGCGGTGCGCAGCCGGGCGACGCGTTCGCGCCAGGGCCGGTCGCCGAGGCGCGGTGAGGCGCCCACCAGGGTGCGCAGTCCGGCGGCGTCCAGCGCGAGGACGACCGTGTCGTGGCGGTCCGCGGTGTCGTCGGTCTCGACGACGTATCCGCCGCCGGGGACGGGGGTGACACCGTGCACGGCGGCCCCGGTGCGCACGTCCGCGGCGTGCCCGCCCAGGTGACGGCGCAGCGGTTCCCAGAGGGCCTGCGGGTAGGGGGCGTCGGGGACGTCGAAGAGCAGACCCTCGCTGGAGCCGAGGAAGTAGATGTGGAACATCAGCGCCATCTCGGCCGCGGACAGTTCGGCCGGGTCGGCGAAGAAACTGCGCGAGAAGACGGAGAAGGCCAGGCTGTTCGCGGCTGCCGGGAACCCGATGGCGTCCAGGTACTCCGCGGCGCTGAGGTGGTCCAGGCGGCGGTAGACGTCCGGCACCCGCACGTCCAGCAGCGGCAGGGCGGCCACGGGGTGCATGCGCAGCAGGTCGCGGACGGTGAAGGCGGGGCTCAGGGCGACGAAGCCGAGGGCGCTCAGCGGCGGGGTGCGCGGAACGTGCCGGAAGCTGTCGCGCAGGCCGCTGCTGTGCTGGAGCGGGTAGTCGGGCAGGCCGGTCAGCCCGGCGAGTCGCGGGTCGGTACGGCGCAGCAGCGCGCGCAGGTTGTAGTACTGGCGGAAGAACGCGTGGAAGCCGCGGCTCATGGTGGCGTCGCTGCCGTCCGCGAGCCGCACGGGCCAGCCGCCCACCCGCCCGCCGAGGAAGGGCCGGCGCTCGTACACGGTGACCTCGACGCCGCGTTCGGCCAGCGCGGTGGCCGCGCTGAGTCCGGCGATGCCGCCGCCGACGACGGCCGCGGAGCGCGTCCGCCCGGCGGGCCGCGGTGCGCCGGGGTGCGCGGGCAGCACACGGATCCGCCTGTCGCGTCCGGCGCGGCCGCCGCCGGGCCGCAGGAGGGCGCCGGTCACCGTGCCTCCCCCGCACCGGCGAAGGGCCGCGCGGTGTCCTGGACACCGGCGGGCCTGCGGGCGAGCACGGTGTGCACGATGCCGGCCTGCCATCCGGCGACGGGCAGGACCCGCGGCGTACTGAAACCGGCCCGCGCCACGCGGGCGGCGAAGGCGGCGGCGGTGTCGAATCCGGTCACGCTGCGCCACAGGTGGCGGTAGAGCGCGCGGTTGCCGGTCAGGGCGCCGGCGGGCTGGACGATGCCCTTGCACACCGCCGTCCACACCGCGCGGTCCACCGGACGGCCGCTCAGCGTGTACTCGTGGACGGCGAGCCTGCCGCCGGGGACGAGGAGCGCGTGCACGCGGGTCAGGACGGCGTCGGGGTCGGTGAGGTTGCGGAAGAGGTAGGCGGCGAACACCGCGTCGAACGGGCGGCCCGACACCTCGTCGGGCAGCGCCTCGGCGGTGGCGTGCACGAAGCTGACCCGGTCCGGCCACCGTTTGGCCGCGGCGCGGCGCAGCATCCCCGCGGACGCGTCGACGGCCACGATGTCGGCGGCGGGAGCGGCGTGCAGCAGCGCGGCGGTGGACGCGCCGGTGCCGCAGCCGAGGTCGAGCACGCGCAGGCCCGCGCCGCCGTGCGGCAGGTCCAGCCGGCGGGCCGAGCGCCGCAGTTGACGGTGGTATCCGGGGTTGGCGGCGACGAGCGTGTCGTAGCTGCGGGCGCCGCGGTCGAAGGCGGCGGCCAGGTCGGTGTCGTGCAGGAGCGCCATCACGTCTCTCCTCGGATCCCGGGCCCGCCGGGAAGGGCTCCGGCGGGCGGCGGCGGTGGCGGGGGCGCCGGGGGTTCCACGAAGTGGCGGCGCGGAAGGGCGGGCAGCGCCGCGGCCGACCGGAGCATGCGCAGGACGGGCGTGTGCAGGCCGATCGCGAAATCCTCGTGCAGGCGCGTGGCCCCGTCGAGGAAGCGCAGCAGCCGTACGGCGGGCACCTCGCGGAAGAGCCGGGGGAAGAAGTCGGCGCCGTCGATGACACCGCTGTCCAGCCCGTGCAGCAGGACCGCGTCCATGGCCGCCGACCGGGAGCGGTGCGGACGCGGCGGCACGGGGTCGTGGCCCGCCCGGTAGGCCCGCGCGATGGCCCGGCTCTGCCGCTGGACGGTGGCGAAGGTGTAGCCGGTGGCGGGGCGGGTGGCGCCCCCGGCGGTGCCGATACGGAAGACCGCCGGGCCGCTGCTGCGGGCGAAGCGGCCGTCGGTCATGGGGATCGCGCCGGTCTCGGTGTCCGTCACGTCGAACTCCCCCAGCCGCAGCACCCGCCCGGTGTAGTCGAGCAGGGCGGCCCGGTAGGCGTCGGGGGTCAGCGACCGGGCGGAGAACTGCGTGTATTCCACCAGCGCCTCGTGGCGCCCGGTGGGGAGGACGTAGCCGAAGGCCATGCCGTGCCGTGGCTGCGGGACGCGGAAGTCCATCCAGTCGGCGACGCGCGGGTCGAAGACCGGGCGGCGGGTGCGGACGAACCAGCCCTGGAAGTGCTGGAGCAGCAGGGTGCGCGCGGCGGGCGGCCGGGGGCGGGGCCGGGAGTCGAACAGCCAGCGGGCGCGCACCGTCCGCCGGGTCCCCCCGGCGGTGGTGAGCAGCGCCTCGGCGCCCCCGGCGACCGCCCGTACCCGCTCCACCGTGCCGTCCGCGCGCCGCACTTCCGGCAGGCCGCCGAGGTGCGCGCCGACCAGCGCCTCGAAGTCGGACGAGCGGATCATCTTGTAGCGCAGCGGGGAGATGTCGCGGACGACCGCGCGGCCGCGCCGGTCGTGCACGCGCAGCCACCGCCACGACGCAGCCACCGCCCCCTCGTACGGCCCGCTCCCCGACTCCCAGAAGCACCAGGTGCGCGGCGGCGGACGCAGCCCGGACGACGAGGGCTCGACCACGACGAGCGACGGGACCCGGCCCGCGTCGGGGGGCGAGGTGAGCGCGTGGGCCAGCGACAGCCCTGCCGCGCCGGCTCCGACGATCGCCACGTCCGCGTCCTGCACGCCGTGCGCTCCTTCCCTCCGCAGCGGTGTCCCGTTCCCGCGCCAGCATTCCGTGACGGGGGGCGTATCGGATGCAGGCGCGGCACCGACTCACCCCGGGGGCCTCTTCCGGCCCCCCGCGGGAGCCTTCGGGGACGTCCCGAGGAGCCCGCACCGTCAGTGCGTCGGTTCCGGACGGCGCAGGCCGCCGAGCGCGGAACCGGCGGGCGCGGTCCGCAGGTGCAGCAGGCCGCGCCGGACATGGCTCTTGACCGTGCCCAGCGGCCAGCCGGTCCGCTCGGCGATCTGCGGCTGCGTCAGGTCCTCCCAGAACGCGAGGCGCAGGACGGTGGCCTGGGGCCCGCTGAGCGCCGCCATCGCCTGCGCGACGACGATGACGTCCAGCATCCGCTCGGGCTGCGCCTGCGGCTGCTCCGCCACGGCCGGTCCCGAACCGGCGGCGTTGATCAGCTCGGTCCTGCGGGTGCGCGCCGCGAGGGCGTCCGCCACCTTGCGGCGGGTGATGCCGACGAGCCACCCGGCGAGCGGTCCGCGGTCCGGGCGGAAGCGGCCGCGGCCGTGCCAGGCGGCCAGGAAGACCTGCTGCTGTACGTCCTCGGCCTCCCTGGGGTCGCCGAGCGAACGGCTCGCGAGCGTGTGGACCAGCGTGCCGAAGCGGCGGTAGGCGGCCACCACGCAGTCCTCGTCGCCCGCGGCGAAACCCACGCCGATCTGCTCGTCGCTCAGGCCGTCCGCCGGCCACGACGGATCCTCACAGGCCGGTGGCCCGACGGTCATGACGCGTCCCCTTCGACAGTGCCCGGACCTGGCCGCGCCGCTCGTGACTCCCGGCCGGTCGGGGCAGCGTCGGCGCAGCGCGCCCCGCGCGACAACTCGCATCGAAAGTGCGTCGTATCCTGAGGGGGTGTCACACGCCGCACCGCGCACGCCTCCCGACCCCCCGTCCGGCGAGGCCGGTGCCGGTATCACGACCGGCGCGCTGGCCCGGCGGCTCGGTGTGTCGCCCACCACGCTGCGGTCCTGGGACCGGCGCTACGGGCTCGGCCCGGCGGTACGGCCCGGCGGCCGCCACCGGCGGTGGGCCCCGCACGACGTGGCCGTGCTGGAGGAGATGTGCCGGCTGACGGCGACGGGTCTGCCGCCCGCCGAGGCGGCACGGCTGGCCCTGCGCGCACCCGCCCTCCCGCGGCCCCGGCGCGACGGGGCCTCCCCGACCGGCGAGCCCGCGCGCCCGGCCCCGCCCGCACCCGGCCTCCCGCGAAGGGAGCCGTCCGACGAGGAGGCACGCCTGGCGTGCCGAGGCCTGGTGCGGGCCGCGGTGCGGCTCGACGCCGCCGCCGTGCAGTCGGGGCTCACGGCGGCCGTGCGCCGGTACGGGCTGATCGGGGCGTGGCAGGAGGTGATGGTGCCCGCGCTGCGCGCGGCGGGCCGCCGGTGGGAGTCCTCCGGCGACCGGTACGTGGAGGTGGAGCACCTGCTGTCCTGGCACGTCTCCAGCGTTCTGCGCGCCGAGGCGCTCGCCGCCGCGCCGCCGGACGCGGCCGGGCACACCGCCGTCCTCGCGTGCGTCCCCGACGAGCAGCACACACTGCCGCTGGAGGCGCTCAACGCCGCCGCGGTCCAGGCGTCGGTGGCCACCCGCATGCTCGGCGGCGCCGTCCCCGTGGAAGCGCTCGTCCCCGCGGTACGCAGGACCGGCCCGCGGGTCCTGGTGCTGTGGTCGCAGTCCCGGTCGACGAGCAGTGTGCCCCTGGCACAGCACCTGGCCGCCGCGCGGTGGGGGGTCCGGGGCGCCCGCACCCGGCCGCTCGTCGTCGCCGCGGGGCCGGGCTGGCCGCCGGAGGTGGCGGGAACCGCGCGTCCCCGCACGCTGCCCGAGGCGCTCGGCCTGCTGCTGGACGCGTGCGGCGGAAGCTCCCGCTCCCTTCCGGAGGACCCTCGCGGGTGAGGCCCGCCCGCTCGCGAGCCGGGGCCTGATCCGCCCGCACCGCGTACGGGGCCGGGCGGATCAGGCGACGCGTCACCTGGCGGACGGCCGCCCGTACCGGGCGGTTCGCGGTCACGCGCCCGAGCGCCGAGCACCCTCCCCGTAGCGGCGCCCCACAGGTCGGGCGGGACGCGGCCGACCACCCGCCCGGCACGCGCATGGCCGCACGCACGGCGGCCGATCGGGCGACTGCCGGGGGTGGCGGTCGCCCGCGCGGGCGCGTCAGATGCTCCGCTGGCCAGGAAAGCCGTCGGGGCGCGACCGCTTCCGCCGCGCCCTCTGCCGGGCGACGGCCCCGCGGGTGCATCCGCCGGGCCGCTCGGCGGGGAAGTACCGGTGCCACGCACGAGGCCCGTCCGTGAGAGAGGAAGCGTGATGCCCCGGACGCAGGTCACCCCGCCCGCCCACCGCCCCACCACACCGGCGGGAAACGCCACCGCCGCGGCACCGGCCACGCTGCCCGCGGCGCCGAGCGCGGGCGCGAGCACGGGTACGGGTACGGGCGCGGGCACGGGTACGGGCGCGAACTCCGGCCTCGGCACAGGCGCAGGCACGAACTCGGGCGCGACCACGGGCGGGGACGCAGGCGCGAACGCGGGCCCGGCCGCGAACTCCGGTGCCAGGACAGGCACGAGCGCGAGCACGGGCACCGACCTGGGCACGAACACGAACAGCAGCACGGGCGCGGGCACGAGCCCCGGCCCGAGCGCAGGCGCTGGCCCTGGCGCGAGTGCGGACACCACCGCAGCGGCAGGCGCAGACGCGGGCCCAAACTCGGGCGCCAGCCCCCGCGCAGGCACAAGCCCCGGCGCCAGTGCCCGCAGGGACGCGAACACGGACACCAGCACGAGCGCAGGCACGGGCCCCAGCCCCAGCGTGGGCACAGACCCCGGCGCCAGCGCGCGCAGGGACACAAGCGCTGGCGCGAGTGCGGACACCAACGCAGCGGCAGACGCAGACGCGGACCCAAACTCAGGCCCCAGCCCCCGCGCAGGCACAGACCCCGGCGCCAGTGCCCGCAGGGACGCGAACAAGGACTCCGGCACAGGCGCAGGCACGAGCCCCGACCCAGGCGCAGGCGCGCACAAGGACGCGAGCGCAGGCGCAGGCACGGGCGCGGGCCCCGCCCCAGACCCCGCCGCAGGCGCGGGCCCCGCCCCAGGCGCAGGCGCGAACGCGGGCACCAGCGCAAGGACGGGCCCCGGCCTGCACCCTTCGGCGGATGCCGACACGCACCGGAACCGCACCAACGGCACCCACGTCGGCCCCGACGTCACCGCGATCGACGTGTCCGCCGTCGACGCGGACGTGCCCGCCGCCGTCGGTGCGGCGGCGGGAGTGCTGCTGCGGGCCCGCGTCGCGCAGGCCGCGGCCATCGACGCGGCGTTCGGCAGGGATGTGGCCGGGCCGGTCGCCCGGTTCGTCCTCGACGGCGGCAAGCGCATGCGCCCGCAGCTCGTGTGGTGGGCGATGCGCGCGTGCGCGCCCGACAGCGCGGCGGCGGGGGACGTGGCCGGGGCGGCCTTGCAGGTGGCGGTCGGCATGGAGCTGCTGCAGACGTGCGCCCTGCTGCACGACGACGTCATGGACGGGGGCCGGGTGCGGCGCGGCCGTCCGGCCTTTCACGCGGCCTGGGACGCGGCGCACGGCGGGACCCGCCGCAGGCCGCTGGGGCCGACCGGCGGTGAGTCGGCGGCCGTGCTCGCCGGGGATCTCGCGCTGACGTGGGCGGACGACGCGGTCGCCGCCGCGCCCGTCCCGCCGGACCGGGCGGGCGCGCTGCGCGCCCAGTGGCAGCTGCTGCGGACCGAACTGGCGGCCGGTCAGTACCTCGACGTCCACGGGCAGGCGACGGCCTGCCGGGTGCCGCGGACCGCGGTGCGTACCGCCCTGCTCAAGAGCGCGATGTACTCCGTGCAGCGGCCCCTCGTGCTGGGCGCCGTCCTCGCGGGCGCCCCCGCGGCGACCGTACGGGCCCTGTCCGCCGCGGGGCGCTGCGCCGGGCTGGCCTTCCAGTTGCGGGACGACCTCAACGACGTCTTCGGTGATCCGGCGCGGACGGGCAGGCCGCCGGGGGCGGACATCCGGGCGGGCAAGCCGACCTATCTGGTGGCGGTGGCGTTCCGGCGGGCGGGGCACGCGGGCGACCGGCAGGCCCTGCGGGTGCTGGACGCGTGCGTGGGCGACCCCGGGCTGTCGGACAGCGCGCAGGACGAGGTGCGGCGGGTGCTGGAGGCCACCGGGGCCCGCCGGGCGGTCGAGTCGGACATCGCCGGGCTGACCGTACGGGCCCTGCTCCATCTGCGCGGTCCGGGAGCCGGACTCGGCGCGGACGCCCGGCGCCGTGTCGAGGACCTGGTCACGGCCGTCGCGGGGGTGCCGTCGCCGGAGGGGGCGGCGGGCCGGGAGGCCGACGTGGACCCGGCGATCGCCGCGGAACTGGCCGCCGCCGAGGAGGCCGCGGACGAGGAGGGCACGTGGTGATGCGTACCGTGACGGGCCGTACCGACCACGTCGTCGTGGTGGGCGCCGGGCTCGCGGGCCTGTCGGCCGCGCTGCACCTGCTCGGTGCGGGACGGCGGGTCACGGTCGTCGAGCGGGACGCGCAGCCCGGCGGCCGGGCGGGGCGGCTGACGCTCGGCGGGTTCAGCCTCGACACCGGCCCCACCGTGCTGACCATGCCGGACATCGCCGACGAGGCCTTCGCCGCGGTCGGCGAGCGCCTGCACGACCGGGTCGGCCTGATCCCCCTCCACCCGGCCTACCGCGCGCGGTTCGCCGACGGCAGCGCGCTGGACGTCCACACCGACGCCGAGGCGATGGAGGCCGAGGTGCTCCGCTTCGCGGGGGCCCGTGAGGCGGCGGGCTACCGGAGCCTGCGCGGCTGGCTGGAGCGGCTGTACCGGGCGCAGATGCGGCGCTTCATCGACGCCAACATGGACTCCCCCTTCGGCCTGCTGAACGCGGACCTCGCGCGGCTGGCCGCGCTCGGCGGCTTCGGCCGCTGGCAGCCGCGTGTCGAGCGGCATCTGCGTGACGAGCGGCTGCGCCGGGTCTTCACCTTCCAGGCGCTGTACGCCGGGCTCCCCCCGGCCCGCGCGCTCGCCGCCTACGCCGTCATCGCCTACATGGACACGGTGGGCGGGGTGTACTTCCCCCGCGGCGGCATGCACGCCCTCCCCCGGGCCATGGCGGACGCGGCCTGCGATGCCGGGGCCGACATCCGCTACGCCCACGAGGTGGTGGCGCTGGAACGGCGCGGCGCGCGCGTGACCGCCGTCGTCACCGCGCACGGCCGGATCGCCTGCGATGCGGTCGTCCTGACCCCCGATCTGCCGGTCGCCTACCGGCTGCTGGGACGCGAGCCCCGCCGCCCGCTGGCGCTGCGGCACTCCCCGTCGGCGGTCGTGCTGCACGCCGGGACCGACCGCACCTGGCCCGAACTGGCCCACCACACGCTGTCGTTCGGGGCCGCCTGGCGCACCGTCTTCGACGACCTGACCCGCACCGGCCGGCTGATGAGCGACCCGTCGCTGCTCATCAGCCGGCCCACCACGCACGACCCGTCGCTCGCGCCGCCCGGCCGCCATCTGCACTACGTCCTGGCGCCGTGCCCCAACACGGTGACCGGCCCCGGCTCCGGTGACTGGGCGTCGCTGGCGCCCCGCTACCGCGACAGCATCCTGCGCGAACTCGACCGCCGGGGGCTCACCGGGATCGCCGATTCCGTCGAGTGCGAGCACCTGGTGACGCCCGCGGACTGGCAGGCGCTCGGCCACGGCGCGGGCACACCGTTCTCCGTGGCGCACACCTTCGCCCAGACCGGGCCGTTCCGCCCGCGCAACCTGCCGCGCGGCACCGAGAACGCCGTGCTCGCGGGCTGCGGCACCACCCCGGGGGTCGGCATCCCCACCGTCCTGATCTCCGGCAAGCTCGCCGCCGCCCGGGTCACGGGCCTGCCCTCCCCCGTCGGCGGACGGCCGCGGGCGCCGCGGTCCCCGGCGACCGGCGGGGTGCCGCGGTGACCGCCCGCGCGGTGCGGCGCTCGCTGGACCGCGCCGGTGTCACCGATCCGCGCCTGCGCGCCGCCTACCTGCGCTGCCACGACCTGCACGCCCGGCACGGCAGGACGTACTACCTGGCCACCGGTCTGCTGCCGCCCGCCAGGAGACCGGCCGTCCACGCCCTGTACGGCTTCGCCCGCTGGGCCGACGACATCGTCGACAGCCTCTCCCCCGGGACGTCCCCGCAGCAGCGGGCCGACGCCCTCGACCGGCTCGAACAGCGCCTGCACGCGGGCCTGCTGGCCGGCGTCAGCCCCGAGCCCGTCGTCCACGCCCTGGCCGACACGGCGGCCCGCTACCGCATCGACCACCGGCACTTCACCGACTTCCTGGCCTCCATGCGCGCCGACCTCGTCGTCACCGACTACGCCGCCTACGAGGACCTGTGCGCGTACATGCACGGCTCGGCCGCGGTGATCGGGCTGCAGATGCTGCCCGTCCTCGGCACCGTCGCCCCGCGCGAGCAGGCGGCCCCCTACGCCGCCGCGCTCGGGGTGGCCTTCCAGCTCACCAACTTCCTGCGGGACGTCGGCGAGGACCTCGACCGCGGCCGCGTCTACCTCCCGCAGGATCTGCTCGGCGCCCACGGTGTCGACCGCGAACTGCTGCTGTGGAGCCGCCGCACCGGCAGGTCCGAGCCCCGTGTCACCGCCGCCCTCCAGGCCGCCGAGCACCTGACCCGCGGTGTCTACCGCGAGGCCGAACCCGGCATCGCGCTGCTCGACCCGGTGTCGGAACCCTGCATCCGCACGGCCTTCACCCTCTACCGCGGCATCCTGGACGCCATCGCCCGCGACGGCTACACCGTGCTGCACCGCCGCTCCGTGGTGGGCCGGAGGCGCCGGGCGGCCGTCGCCGGGGCGGGCCTGGCGCGCATCGCCGCGGCGCGGCTGCGGGCCCGGTACGCCGACCGGCCGCCGTCCTCCCCCGGCGGCGCCCGGCGCACGCTGCCCGCGCCCGCCCCGGAGGACGCGCCGTGACGCGGCGGGCGGCCCGGAACCGCTACCCGCTGCGGCTGCGCCCCCGCCCCGTCCCGTGGGCGCGGCAGCCCCCCACCTGGCGTGACGCCCGCCCCTCGCTCATCGCGGACGCGCTGCGGGCCGCGCAGGCGCGCCCCACCGGCAACTGGTACGTCGTCGGGGCCTCCCGCGAGACCGCCGGCGACCGCCCGCTGGCCCGCACCGTCGCGGGCGAGGAGGTCGTCGTCTGGCGCGGCCGCGCCGGAACGCCGGTCGCCGGGCCGGGCATCTGCCCGCACCTGGGGGCGCCGCTGCGCGACAGCCCGGTGTGCGGCGGGGTCCTGCGCTGCCACTGGCACGGACTGGCCCTGGACGGCTCCCCGTACGCGGGCTGGCGGCCGTACCCGGTGCACGACGACGGAGTCCTGGTCTGGGTCCGCCTGGACCACGTCGGCGGCGAACCGCCGCTGCCCGCCCCGCTCGTACCCGGCCGCCCCGTCCTGGCCCGGTCGGTGGACGCGGTCTACACCGGTGTCGGCCGCTGCGAGCCCGAGGACGTCGTCGCCAACCGCCTCGACCCCTGGCACGGAGCCTGGCTCCACCCCTACTCCTTCGCCGACCTCACCGTGCTGCCCGACGCGGACGCGGGGATCGCCGTCGACGTGTCCTTCACGCTCACCTCACGCCTGGTGGTCCCCGTCCGCGCGGTCTTCACCGCTCCCGGTCCGCGGACCGTCGTCATGCGCATCACCGACGGCGAGGGCACCGGCTCGGTGGTCGAGACCCACGCCACGCCGCTGCGCCCGCCCGGCCACGACCAGCCGCGTACCGCCGTGGTCGAAGCGGTCCTCGCCACGAGCGACCGCCCCGGCTTCGCCGCCGCCCGCGCCGCCGCCGCCCTCCTGCGCCCACTGATGCGCGGCACCGCCCGCCGCCTCTGGCGCGACGACCTCGCCTACGCCGAACGGCGCTACCACCTCCGCAGCGTGTCCCGCTTCCCGGGCTGACGCCCCGCCAGCCTTACCCGCGGGTGTGGACGGCACCGGGCGAGCACACGGTCCGCGGCCCGTGCGGCTTCCGCCCGGCGGCGTCCGGCAAGCCGGGACAGGCACCGGATCAGCTGCCGGCCTCCCGGCCACCGTCCGCTATCCTCCGCAGCCGCCTGATCTCGGCGATCAGCCGAGGGACGTCCTCGCGGGCGTGCGCGATGAAGTCGATGTCCGCGTCGAGTCGCACGTCAGGGCTCTTCAGTTCGCGGGCGCCGACAAATCTGCGCAAGTAGATCTCGTTGTCCTCGTCCGAATCAGGGGTGACCTGGATGTAGCTCTCGCCACCGGTGGCGTCGCGGGTCTCCAGCCGTCCCTGCCAAGGCGCCGGGGCGGCCGCGGCGATGCGTCTCTCCATCGCCGCGAGTTCCGCTTCTGTCACCGGGTGTTCCGCATCCACTTGTCCGCCACCTTCCTCTCCCGTCCCGGCGTCCCCCCGCGGGGACGTCCGCGACCCACATATGGACAACTCCTCGAAGGCCCCCCGTCATCTCACGTCTGCCCAGCTCAGGCCGCCCCTGGCTAGCGTCGGCGGTGTTTGGGAACCGCCACACGTGAAAGGCCCCCTATGTGCACCCAGCATGACGCCGCGTCGCAAGGACCCGGCGGGCAGGATCGGCGAGGCTTCCTGCGCAGCGCGGCACTGGCCGGTGCCGGAGCGGCGGCCGTGGGCGTCGGCGCCTCCGCGCTGAGCGCGGCTCCCGCGGCCGCCGCCGAGGGCTCGGACGCCGCCAGGTCCGGCGGGCCGGGCAGGTCCGGTACGTGGAATCCCGACCCGGAGGCCCTGCAGTTCACCCTCGCGGTGATGCCGGACACCCAGTTCCTGTACTGGGGAAGCCAGGACAGCGTCAACCGGGAGCCGCAGGAGGAGTCGTTCCGCTACATCATCGAGAACAGCGGGACGCCCGACAGCAACATCGTCTTCATGGCGCACCTCGGCGACCTGACGGAGGACGGCGACCCGCTGTCGTTCGGCGAGGTCGACAAGGCGTTCGCGATGCTGGACGCGCACGGGGCCGCGTACAGCGTGCTGGCCGGCAACCACGACGTGAGCGGCGACGACAGCCGGGGGGACACCCCGTACCTGCAGACCATGGGTCCGCGGCGGTTCCGGCGCGCGAAGTCGTTCCTCGCGGCGGACCCGACCGGCTACAACACCGCGCACGTCTTCCAGGCCGCGGGCCGCTCGTGGCTGGTGCTGGCGCTGGACTGGCGGACCACCGACCAGGGGTACGCGTGGGCCGACGCGGTCATCAAGGCGCACCCGAGGATGCCGGTGATCCTCACCTCCCACGACATCGTCGCCTCGCCCTACGATGACAACGTTTTCCCCTACGAGTCCGGCGACCCCGAGAACAACGCCGTGATGGCCGGCAACGGGCAGACGATGTGGGACCGGCTGATCAACGAGAACGACCAGGTCTTCCTGACCCTCAACGGGCACTACTGGCCCCCCGGGCGCATGACGCAGAAGAACGCCGCCGGCAACGACGTGCACATGCACATCACGAACTACCAGAACCGGTACTTCGGCGGTGGCGCGATGATCCGCCTGTACCACTTCGACCTGGTCCGCAACACGATCGACGTCGAGACGATCAACCCGTGGATCCTCGCGCAGGACCCGGAGTCCCGCAGCGAACTGGCGGCCGAGCACGCCCGCATCACCGGGCCGGTCGACAACTTCTCGATGGCGGTCGACTTCGACGAGCGGTTCAGCGGCTTCGTCCCCGTCCCGGTCCGGCCGTCCCGCCCGGCCGCCCAGGAGCTGGTCAGGGGCACGCTCGCCTACTGGCGGTTCGACGGGCAGGGCGCGCCCGGCACGGCGCTCACCGCGGGCCGGACGATCCGCGACCTGTCGGGCAAGGGCAACGACCTGACGGTGGTGACCGTCCCCGGCAGCGCCGCCGACGCGCTGACGTGGTCCGCCGACCACCACCCCGACCAGCCCGGACACGCCAGCCTGAAGTTCGTCGGCGGCCGGAACCCGCTGCACGGCTCGTACCTGACCACCGGGGCGAACGCGCCGCTGAACACCGAGACGTTCCGGAGCGGGTACACGATCGAGACGTTCGTGATGATGCCGCTCGACTGGGACGCCGGGAACAACGGCTGGGCGGCGGTACTCAGCCGCCGGGGTTCCGCCGGGGCGGCGGGCAAGCACGGCAAGAACACGGACGTGAACGAGCCCGTGCTCCAGCTCGCCATCTCCAACAACGGCCGCGAGCCGCAGTTCAACCACTACCCGCTGAACACCACGTACCCGACGACCAACTGGGGCCACGGCCTGGTCGAGCTGCGGTGGTGGCACCTGGCGGTGGTCAACGACGGCCGCTGGACGAGGCTGTACGTCGACGGCGCCCCCGTCGTCGACAACCCGAACCGCGTGTCCCAGGGTCTCACCTCCCTCGGCCTGCCCTGGCTGCTGGGCGGCCACGAGTACGCGGGCGCCACCGACATCGTCTTCCACGGCAACATCGGCGACACCCGCATCGTGAACCGCCCGCTCCCGGCCCGCGAGTTCCTGACGGCCCGCTGACCGGCGGCTTCCGTCCCCGGCACCGCACGCGCCGGGGACGGGAGCCCCTTGCCGCGGGGTGGACGGCGCCCTCGACGGGCGGGGCACGGCCGGGCGGCCGGTGGCCGGAGACGACCGCCCTGCCTTGCCGGGCCGGGGCACCCGTGTGATAGATCTGGGGCGCGTCGCCACCCGTCACATGTTCGAGGCAGGGGAGTTCATGTGGTCGCCCCCGGCCTTGCCACGCCGCCGCCGCGGCACCAGGGCGCTCAGCGCCGAGCCCGGCGGATTCCCGCGAGCGCCCGGCGGGCCGCGCAGCACGGCCTGGTCCTGGCCGCCGTCGCCGTAACGGTTCTGCTCTGCGCGACGGCCCTCGCCGCGCTCACCGCCCAGGCCGGCAGCTCCGTGCAGGCCGGGGCGGTACGCCGGTTGGCCGCCGACCCGGGCGCGCAGGTGACCGTCAACGCGTCCTTCACCGCCGACGGGATGGCCGCCGCCGACCGGGGCGTACGCGCCGCCGCCGCGCGGGCCTTCGGCGACGTACCGCAGCACACGTACGTGGGACTGCTGGGCACCTCACCGGTCTCCGTGACCGGCGTCGAGGGCGCCGCGGGTCCGCGCGGGCCCGGCGGTACGAGCCTGCACCCGGTGGCCGTGCAGGGCGCGGGCGCCTTCGGGCAGTTGACCGCGGGGAAGTGGCCCGCGGGCACGGCCGACCCGCCGGCCGCCGCCTTCACCTCGCTGTCCACCGTACGGGTCGGCACCGGGTCCACCGCCCCCGTCGAGGTGGCGGTGACCGACACGCTGGCCCGGCTGCTGGACCTGCGGCCCGGCTCGGCCCTGCGGGTGCAGGACGCCTTCCAGCGGACCATGACGCTGCGCGTCACGGGCGTCTTCCGGCCGTCCGGCGCCGCCGGGTTCTGGCCCGCGATGGCGGGCGACCTGACGCAGCAGCAGACCGCCGTCCAGGACCTGCTGGTGGTGCCGCCCGCGGCGCTCAACGGCAGCGCGGCACTCAACGGGCACCTGACCGCGCACTGGAGCGTGCAGCCCGACTTCTCCCGGCTCGACGCGGACGCCCTGTCCGGGCTCCGCGACCGGGTGCGCGCCCTGTCCGGCAGCAGGACCGGGGTGTCCGTGTTCGGCGGACGGGAGCCGTCCCTCGACGACATGACGGTGGCCTCGGGTCTGCCGGGCGCCGTCGACACACTGTCGGTGCCCATGGTCGCCGCCCGCTCCTCGCTGTACCTGCCGAGCGTGATGCTCGCCGTCCTCGCGCTGGCCACCCTGGTGCTCGCCGCCCGGCAGCTGACCGTGCGCAGGCGCGGGGAGCTGGCCCTCCAGCGGGGCAGGGGCGCGAGCACCGCGCGGCTGCTGCGGGCCGCGGGCGGCGAGTGGGCGCTCACCGGGATCCCCGCCGCGGTGGCCGCGGTCTTCCTCGCCGGGCTGCTGCACCCCGGCGGCCGGGGCGCCGACTCCTGGGCCGCGGTGGGCCTGACGCTGCTGGTGCACGCCGCCGCGGTGCTGCTGCCCGTACTGCCGTCGCCGTCCGCGCGGCCGCCCCGCGGGGCGCGCGCGGCCGCCGTCCAGCGCATGGGCGCCGACCTGGCGCTGCTGGCCGTCGCCGTCGCGGGCTACCTGGAACTGCGCCGGCACCACTCGCTGCTCGGCGGCGCGGGCAGCGGCAGCGCGGCCGCCGACCCGGTGCTGGTGCTGGTGCCGTCGCTGGTGGCCGTGGCCGCCGCGCTCCTGCTGCTGCGGCTGCTGCCGCTGACCTCGCTGCTGCTGGACGCCGTGGGCCGCCGCAGCCGGGGCCTGGTCCTCACACTCGCGGGCTGGCACCTCGGGCGCAGGGCCGCGGGCAACGCCGGGCCCGTGGTGCTGATGTGCCTGGCCATGTCGGTGAGCGCCTTCGCCACCACCGCGCTGGCGTGCCTCGGCGGCCTGGCGTCGGAGCAGGCCGCGTTCGCCGTCGGCGCGGACGTACGGATCCAGCCCTCCGCGGCCGACGGCTACCCGTCCGCGGTGCTCGGGGCCGCCTACCGGGCGCTGCCCGCGGTCACCTCGGTGGCGCCGGTGACGCAGGCGACGGTGAACCTGCCCGGCGGCGTCACCGAGAACCTCGTCGGCACGATCGGCGGCCCGGCCCCCCGCACCCCGGCGCCCGCCGTCCACGGGACGCCCCTGCCGGGGCGGCCCACCGCGCTGCTGCTGGACGAACGGCTGGGCAGCGACGGCAGCCAGGCGGCGCCGAAACTGGTGCTGACCGTGCAGGACGGGTACGGCCTGGTCAGCACCGTGTCGGCCTTCCTGCCCGCCGCGGACGGCGCCCGGCACACCGTCGTCGTCCCCCTCGACGTGGCCGACGGCGGCGGGCGCCCGCGGACGTACCCGCTCACCGTGACCGCCGTCGGTGTGCTGCCGCAGGCCGGTCAACGCCCCGCGCGGCTCGACCTGCGCATCCTCAGGTTCGGCGGGCGGGCCCCCGGTACCGCGGACCGCTGGGCCGCGCCGGACGGTGGGCAGACCTGGGCCGACGGCACCGACCACGGGCCCGCGTCCGCCGCCGCGGCCTGCCGGGGGCAGGCGGACTACAGCTACCAGCCCGGCACCCCGGGGGTGTGCGCGATCACCCGTGGCGGCCCGGACGCGCTGCGGGCCACGATCAGCACCGGCCTCAAGGCGTCCGAGGCGCAGGGGGACTTCGCCACGGGCCTGTCCGCGAGCGACTTCGACACCCGGCCGGGCACCGAGGCACGGCTGGTCGCGGGCCCCGCCGGGAAACCGGCGCCGCTGCCCGTACGCGCCGACGCCGCGATGCTCCGCGACACCCGCCTGGGCGTGGGCGACACCACCTCGTTCGGCCTGGGCGACGGCGCGCGCGTCACCGTGCGGATCGTCGGCCGGGCGGAAGCGCTGCCCGGCCTCGGCCGCGGACAGGGGCACCTGGTCGCCGACCAGCGCGCGCTCGCCTCGGCCACCACGCTGGCCGGCGCCGACCAGGCGGACCCCGCCTTCTGGTGGCTCGGCAGCACCGACAGCGCGCGCACGGCCGCGGCCGCCGACGCGCGGCCCGCGCTCGGCCACGCCACCACGACACCGCGCACCGCGGCGGCCCTCCAGGACGACCCGTTCCGCAGCGGTCTTCGCCGCGTGCTGGAACTCGTCCGCTCCATGGCCCCCGGCTTCGCGGTCGTCGCCTTCACCGTGCACGCGGTGATCTCCGCCCGGCAGCGGCGCAGGGAGTTCGCCCTGCTGCGGGCGGTCGGCGTCCGCTCCCGGAGCCTTTCCGCGCTGCTCGGCGCCGAGCAGGTGGGCCTCGCGCTGTTCGCGGTGGTGCCGGGCGCGCTGATGGGTACCGCGCTCGCCTCGGCGGTGCTGCCGCTGGTCACCGTGGACGACAGCGGGCAGGCCCCGTACCCGCCGCTGCCGCTCGTCGTCCCCTGGGGCGTCGTCGCGCTGACCGCGGTGGCGACCGCGCTGGCGATCAGCGCGGTGGTGCTGGGCCTCGGACGGCTGCTGGCCCGGGTGGACCTGGTACGGGTACTGCGCGCGGGGGAGGACCGGTGATGCGGGCGGCGGAGAAGGAACGCGACGGGACGCGGCGGGCGGGGAAGGGGGCGGCGGTGACCCTGCGCCTCATCCGCCGGGAGACCCGCGGCGACCTGCCGCTGCTCGGGTGCCTCGCGGTCCTCGTCCTGGCGCTCACCGCGCTGTGCGCGTGGGCCCCGGCCCTCGCCGGACGCCAGGAGGACCGGGCGCTGCGGCAGCGGGTCGAGGCCGCGCAGGCGCAGACCCCGCTGGTCACCATGAGCACCACCCTCGCGGTCTTCAACAGCCCCCAGGTGGAGGTCGGCCGGCTGCTCGGCGCGGGCCGCACCCTCACCGCCCGGCTCGGCGCCCCCGCCGCCGCCCGCCTGACGCCCGAGGGCGACGCCGGGTACGACTACGGCCAGGCGGCCCTGACCTCGCCCCGCCCGCCGGACCGCACCGTCACCGGCACCCGGCTCGCGCTGAGCTATCTGCCGTCCGCGCAGGGCCACCTGCGCTACGTCAGCGGCCACGCGCCCGCCGACAGCACGCCGAAGGGCGGTGTGCCCCAGGTCGCCCTGTCGCAGGCCACCGCCGCCGCGCTCGGCGTCGGTCCCGGCAGCCGGCTGGCCGTCGACTTCGCCGCGACGCCCGACGTCCAGGACACACCGCCGCACGTGACGCTGCTGGTGAGCGGGATCTACCGCCCCACCGCCGGGAGCGGCGGCTACTGGACGGGACGCGAGAGCCTCGACCGGCCGACGACCGCCCCCGCCGAACGCACCGCCGGCACGGTCCTGTCCGCCCGCGGCCTCGTCGGCCGCGACACCGCCGACGTGCTGTCCGCCGCCGGGGTGCGCGGCCCCCTGGTGACCTGGCAGCTGCACGCCGACCTGCGCGGTGCGGCACTGGACGAGGCCCGCGCCCTGTCCGGGCCGCTGGCCGGTTTCGGCGCGACCCTGAACGCCGACCTGTGCCAGGGGCAGGGCACCGACTTCGTCACCGGCGACGTCATCTGCACCGTCGCGGGCCAGACCACCGGCTCCGTGCTGGTCGTCGACTCCCTGACGCCGCTGCTGGCCTCGTTCACCGCGCAGGACCACCAGGCGAGAGCCCTGGCGGCCTTCGCCGTGGACGCGCTCGCCGCCGTCGTCCTGGCCACCGTCGTCGTCGCGGTGCGGCTGCTGCTGCTCCGCAGGCGGGCGCACCTGCGGCTGCAGCGCGCCCGGGGCGCGTCCACGGCGCGGCTGGTGCTGGTGCGCTGCGCCGTGGCGTGGACGGTGGTCCCGGTCGCCGCGCTCGCCGGGTGGGCGGTGGGGCGGGCCTTCGCGCCGGGGGGTACGTCCGGGGCGCCGCAGCCGCTGGTCGCCGTCGCCGCCGCCGCGGTGGTCGCGGTGACGGTGCCGCTGATGACGTGGCTCGCGGTCCGTGAGCCCCGCAGGCCCGGCCCGGCGCGGACGGCGCGCCGCCGTACGGCCGTACTGCGGCGCGTGGTGCTGGAGCTGACGGTGCTGCTCGCGGCGGCGGCCGGGGTGGTCGCGCTGCGCTCGCAGGGTCCCGACGGGATACTCGGGGCGGTGCCGGTGCTGGTGGCGCTGGCCGTCGTGCTGGTGCTGCTGCGGTGCTACCCGCTGGCGCTGCGCCTGCTGCTGTGGCGGGCCCGGCGCGGCCGGGGGACGGTGGGCTTCGTCGGCGCGGCCCGCGCCGCGCACGACGCCCCGGCGACCGGTCTCGCGCTGTTCGTCCTGGTGCTGACGCTGGGCACGGCGGTGTTCGGCGGACTCGTGCAGCGCACGATCGGCGACGGCCTGGCCGGGGGCGCCGACTGGGCGGCCGGCGCCGACGCGAGCGCGACCGCGAGCGGGCACGTCACCCCCGCCGAATCCACCGCCGGGATACGGACGGCCGTCCAGCAGGTGCACACCGTCAGCCTGGTGGGGCAGGCCGACGGGGCGCTCACCACCCGGGCCGCCGTGATCACCGTGGACCCGGCCGGGCTCGTCGCCGTCGCCCCGCGGTCAGCGCTGGCCCGCGCCCTGCTGGCCGGACTGGGCCCGACGCCCGCGGGCCGCCCGGACGCGCACACCCCGCTGCCGTCCTTCCTCTCCGCCGACCTGCGGGCGAGCGAGCGCAGCGGCGGCTTCACCACCTCGCTCGGGGCCGAGGGGCAGCCCACGGTGGACCTGACCTTCACCCCCGTCGGCACCCTCACCGCCGCCGACCTGCGCGACCCCCTCCTCGGGCCGGTCACCGCGCGGATCCCCGCCGGGACACCGCTCCTGGTCACCACCGCCACCGCCGACCGGCTGATGCCGGCGCAGAACACCGACAGCACCGTCCTGCTCCTGCGCGCCGACACCCCGGCCACCGCCGCACCCGCCGCGCTGCGGTCGGCGGCGACCCGCGCGCTCGGACCGCTGGCCCGGATCCGGGTCCGCGCCGAGGAGCTGAACGCCCTGCACGACGACGGCCTCACCCGGGGCCTCGGCACCCTCTACACCGCGGCCTCGGCCCTGGCCGCGCTGTCCGGCCTGCTCGCCCTCGCCCTGGAGCTGGCCCTCACCGCCCACGAACGCGGCCGCACCACCGCCTTCCTGCGCACCCTGGGGCTCGGCGGCGGGGAAGCGGGGGCGCTGCACCTCCTGCAACTGCTGCCGCTCGCGGCGGCCTCCGCGGTAGGCGGCACGGTCCTCGGGCTGGTCGAACCCCGGCTGATGGCACGGGCGTTGGACCTGCGCCAGTTCACCGGCGGCCCCGCCGAACCCGCGCTGCGCACCGACTACGGGCTGCTCGTCGCGCTGGTCGCCGGTGTGACGGCGCTGGTGCTCGCCGCCGCGGCCACCGAGACCGTGCTCGCCCGCCGGCGCCGCCTGGGAGCCGTACTGCGGCTGAGCTGACGGGGGCCCCGGGCTACGGCACGTCCTGCGCGGGCCCGGTGTCCTCGGAGCTCTCGCCGTTCTCGGCGTTCTCGGCGTTCTCCGCCGCGGACCTGGCCCGCCGCGCCGCCTCGTCGGGCCATACGCCGATGTGGTCGGCTTCCAGGGCCAGCCGCACCCGCTTGCGCATGTGCAGGCGTTCGGTGAACTCGCCGGGCAACTGCAGCCGCCCGCTGCCGTCGAGGACCGCGTACTCCTCGGCGGTGAGCACCTCCACGCCGTCCTCGCCGGTGGCGACCCGTCGCAGCACCTCGGTGGAGGTGCGCCCGTTGCGGATCAGCACGGTGCGCTGCACCTGTTCGGACACCAGCGGGTCGTGCGTGACGACCACGACCGTGACCCCCAGCTCCTCGTTGGCCCGGCGCAGCGCCGCGAACACCTCGTCGCTGGTGGCCGTGTCGAGCTCGCCGGTGGGCTCGTCGGCCAGCAGCACGCGCGGCGCGTTGGCGTTGGCGACGGCGATCGCGACACGCTGCTGCTCACCGCCGGAGAGCATGTCGGGGGTGCGGTCCGCGCAGTGCGCGACGGACAGCATGCCGAGCAGCTCCTCGGCGCGCGCCCGGCACCGGGACCGCCGGACGCCGGTGTACGTCATCGGCAGCATCACGTTCTCCACGGCCGTGAGGTACGGCAGCAGGTTGTGCGACGTCTGCTGCCAGATGAAGCCCACCGTCCCGCGCCGGTAGCGCAGCCGGTCGCGGCCCTTCATCGCCAGCAGGTCGTGCCCGTCCACGGCGGCCGAACCGGCGGTGGGCACGTCCTGCCCGGACAGGATGCCCAGCAAGGTGGACTTCCCCGAGCCGGAGGCGCCGATCACCGCGACCATCTCGCCCTCGGCGACGGCCAGGTCGAGCCCCTGGAGCGCCTGCACCTCCACGCCCTCGGTCCGGTAGATCCGCACCAGGTTCTCGCAGACCACCACCCCGTCCTCACGCTGGGGGGCGGCTGCCTCGGCGGCCCGCCGCCGCAGTTCCGCCAGGTCCCGTGCCCCAGTGGGCTGTTCACGAACTGCCACGTGGTCTCCCCAGGGTGAAGTCGGTCCCGGCCATTGTCCCTTGTCCGTCCGGCGGCCGCAGGACCGGGGGCACACGCCCTCCCGGGGGGACCGCGGGGACCGGGACCGCGGGGACCACGGGGGTACGGCCGTTCGCCGACCGTACCGCGACACGGACACCCGTTCCCGTCGATGTGACCGCAGGTGAACACCGCCTCGGATAGCATCGCGCTGGTCGTCGGCCTGTGCCCGCACGGCGGCGCGCCGCACCGTACGAGAGACGTCGCGCCCTGCCGAGGAGGCGGAGAATGTCCCATCAGCCCACCCGACGGACCGTTCTGCACAGCATGGCCGCGGGCGTCGGGGTGATCGCCTTCGACCCGTCGGCCCGCTCCTGGGTCGCGGGCCCGGCCCGCCCGCACTCCGGGGACGCCCTGGGCGACGGCATGGCCGGTGTGCCGAAGCTGGACGGCACGCTGCTGACCGACCCCGCGTCGCTCGCCGCCGACGCGGACGACTTCGGCCACGTCGTCCACCGCCTCCCGGCCGCCGTCCTGCGGCCCGGCTCGGTCGACGACATCGTGGCGATGGTCCGGTTCTGCAACACCCATCACATCCAGGTCGCCGCCCGCGGCCAGGGCCACGGCACCAACGGCCAGGCGCAGGTGGCCGGCGGGCTGATCATCGAGACCGCGCCGCTGGACACGATCGGACCGGTACGCGACCGAGCGGCCGGTACCGGAACCGTGTCGGTCGGCGCCGGCGCGGTATGGAGCGCGGTCGTGCGGGCCACCCTCGCGCACGGCCTCACCCCGCCGGTCTTCACCGACTACCTGGAACTGTCGGTCGGCGGCACCCTGTCGGTCGGCGGACTCGGCGGCCAGTCGCACCGGTACGGCGCCCAGGTGGACAACGTCACCGCGCTCCAGGTCGTCACCGGAGCGGGGGAACTGGTCAGCTGCTCCCCGACCCGCCGCCCCGACCTCTTCCGCGCCGTGCTCGCCGGGCTCGGCCAGTGCGCCGTCATCGTCTCCGCGACGCTGCGACTGGTGACCGCGCCCACCTCCGTACGCCACTTCCTGCTGCCCTACACCGACCTGGCCACCTACCTCGACGACCAGCGGCGACTGGTGAACGACAAGCGGTTCACCTACGTGGAGGGCTCGATCGCCCCCGATGCAACGGGGGCGTTCACCGGCTACGTCATCGAGGCGACCGCCTACGGCCCGCCCGCGGGCCCCGCACCGGACGACACCGCGCTGCTCCGCGGCCTGCGCTACGACCGGTCCGGCGCGGTCACCGCCGAGACCCTGGACTACTTCGACTTCCTCAACCGGCTGGCCCCGGGCGTCGCAGCGCTGCAAGCGGCGGGCTTCTGGGCGTGGGCGCACCCCTGGCTCAACCTGCTGCTGCCCGGCGACCGCGCCGCCGAACTCGCCCGCACCCTGCTCGACCGGATGGCCGGTGAGGACACCGGCCCCGGCGGCGTCGTCCTGCTCTATCCGCTCTCCGCCGCCCGGCTGCACACCCCGTTGCTGCGGATGCCGGACGACCCGGTGCCGTACCTGTTCGCGGTCCTGTGGACGCTGGATCCGGCCGACCCCGCCGCGATCACCGCCCGCGCGGCCGCCAACCATGCGGCGTACGAAACGGTGCGCGCGGCCGGCGGCACGCAGTACCCGGTGGGCACCATTCCCATGAGCGCCGCGGACTGGCGCCACCAGTACGGCCGCGTCTGGGCGGAGTTCGCGGCCGCCAAGCACCGCTACGACCCGTGCGGGCTGCTGGCTCCCGGCCAGCACGTGTTCCCGGCCTGACGGACGTCCCCGTCCGGCCTGTCGCGCGCCCGGTGGCTGCGAGCCGCCGGGCGCGCGGCCGGGTGCGTGGACCGGTCAGCGGGCGGCGCCACGGCGGCGGCGAACGGCTTCGGCGAGTTCCTCCAGGAGAGGAGCCGTCTCCTGCCAGCCGATGCAGGCGTCGGTGACGCTCCGGCCGTAGGCGAGGGTGTCGAGCGGGCCGGGCTCCTGGCGGCCCGGCAGGAGGAAGCTCTCCATCATCAGACCGGCCACGCGCCGCTCGCCGTCGCCGATGCGTCCGGCCAGTTCGCGGACGACGGCCTCCTGACGGACGTGGTCCTTGCCGCTGTTGCCGTGGCTGGCGTCGACAACCACGTGTTCCGGCATTCCCGCCTTCGCCAGGAGCTTGCAGGCGTCGAAGACGCTGCGCTCGTCGTAGTTGGGGCCGCCGCGCCCGCCGCGCAGGATGACATGGCTGTCCGGGTTGCCGGTGGTGGACACGATCGCGCCCCGGCCGTCCCCGTCGATACCGAAGAACACGTGCTCACCGGCTGCCGCGCGGCAGCCGTCGATCGCGGCCTGCACATCGCCGTCGGTCGCGTTCTTGAAGCCCACCGGCATGGAGAGCCCCGACACGAGTTGGCGGTGCACCTGGCTCTCCGGGGTACGGGCCCCGATCGCCCCCCAGCTCACCAGGTCCGCGAGGTACTGCGGGCTGGTCGGCTCCAGGAACTCGCAGCCCACCGGCAGTCCGAGGTCCACGATGTCGAGCAGCACCTGCCGGGCCGTCCGCAGTCCGCGCTGGGTGTCGTACGTGCCGTCCATGTCGGGGTCGTTGATGAGGCCTTTCCACCCGAGGGTGGTGCGCGGCTTCTCGAAGTAGACCCGCATGACCACGCAGAGCGCGTCGCTCAGCGGGGCGACGGCCTCGGCGAGCCGGCGGCCGTAGTCCTGGGCGGCCGCCGGGTCGTGGACCGAGCACGGGCCGGTGACCAGCAGCAGCCGGTCGTCCTGACCGGTCAGGACCTTGCGTACGGCTTCCCGGCCTTCGAGGACCACCCGGGAACGGGCGGCCGTCATGGGAAGGCTCCTGCGGAGTTCCGCGGGCGACACAAGGGGCTGGAAACTGCGGACGCGCAGATCGTTGGTGGGCTGTGACCGCTCGTCCGGGATAGCGGAAGGCATGGAGACGCGATTCCTTCTGTACGAAGGTGGGTCCGCCTCGCACCGCGTCGTCACAGGTACCCGGAGTGGCCCACCTTACGGCGAAAGGGCAGGGACGGATGTCCCTACCCTTGTGGCTCCGGGTCGTCGTGGTCAGCGCAAGTGACCTGCGGCTCTTCCCGGAGCCGAGGTAAAGCGCCAATAGAGACGAACCGTGGTGGGCATGGCCGCAACGTAGCACACACCGCGCGGCCGGGTCCGGTGCATTGATCGCCGCGCGCCCGCCGACCCCCCCCGGCCCTGGAGCCGCGACGGAGTCGTCCCTCAGCAGAACCAGCCGTTCTGCACCCACCCGTGCCGGTTGATGTCGCCGTACGCGAAGCCGTACACCCATGAGCCGTTCACCTGCTCGACCAGGAAGGTCTGGCCCTGGAACAGTGTGCCCGTCCAGGCGCCGAGGGGCTCGGTCCTGACGTAGAGGTCCTGCGCGCAGACCGTCTCCCGCACGCCGACCGTCCCGTCGGCGGCACCGGCGGGGACGGCGGCGGTCAGCAGCGCGGCGGCGGCCAGGGCGGCGGCAGCGGCGCCCGTCGTCACGTTTCGCAGCACGGTGAACTCCTTCTGCTGGAAGGGGGTGTGAGGGGCGGGCGGCATCGGGGGCCGGATCCGGCCTCACCAGGAGTCGTAGCCGCCGATGCACTCGATCCGCAGATAGCCCCAGTCGTCGGGCCCGAAGTCGAAGCTGGCCGCCCAGCCGTTGTAGACGGGGTGCGAGCCCGGCGTGTGGCCGATCTTCTTGCCGTAGCCCAGCGTGCGCAGCAGCCCCGACGGGCCGTTCGCGCTGTCGTAGTTGGCGTAGAAGCTGGCGCTCTGGCAGACCACGACGGCGTGCTCGGGCGGCACGGCCGCCTCCGCGGAGGGCAGCAGGGCACTCGCGGCCGGAACGGCCAGCAGGCAGGCGGCGATGAGCGTACGACGGCGTCGCGTCATGTCACGTCCAGGTAGGAGGGGTGTGCCGGACGGTACGGAAGGGCCAGTGCTCCGCACCCACTCTAGATTCTTGACCGTGCTCAGACAATATCGAGGGATGGGCGAGCGGGCCGCCGCGGTGCGCGGACCCAGGGCGGTCACCACCCGGGGAGCGCCGGCCCTCCGGCGGCGCGGGGCGGGCGCATCCGGCGAACGGCCGATTCGCACTCCTTGCCCGCACGCACCGCCATGGCGAGACTGGCAGGGACATGACGACCCCGCACGGCGGGCTGTCCCGTCCCCCTCCCGACGAAAGGACCACCATGAGCCCTGTGGCACTGCCTGTCCGCGACGCCGGCCCACTGGACGTGGCCGTGGAGGAAGAAGAAGTGCCGTTCGAGGACCAGGCCGACCCCGGCCGCGGTATCGAGGCCTGTCTGCCCGAGCCCTTCCCGACCGCGACGACCCGCCTCGGCTGCGACTAGTCGCGGCATGGCGGCCGGGACGTCCCCGGAGGGCGCGGACGTTCCCGGGGCGCGCGCCCCGGGAACGTCGGCGTCCGGCGTGCGGGCGGACGCCGACCGTGGGTTCCGGGAGGACGGCGGCCCCGGCCTGCGCGAGCGGCTCGCGGCGCTGCTCGCGGGCAGCGGGCGGCGGCTGGTCGCCGACGGCCCGTGGCTCTGCCTGTTCGCGGGCGGCGACGGCCGACTCCCCCGCCACGGCTGGAAGCTGCACGTCTCCGCACGGGCGGCCGACCTGTGCCAGGTCGCGGACCTGGTCGTCCCGGTGCTGCTGCGGTACGCGTGCGACGCCAAGTTCGCCGCGGGCGCCGAGGAACTGCGGGCGATGAACAGCGGGGAGCGGGATCCCGCTCTGGTCGGGAAGGCAATCACCGTCTATCCGCGGCCGGCGGACGTGGCGGCGCTCGGCGGTGAGCTGGCCGAGCTGCTGGCCGGGCGGCCGGCCCCCCGGGTGCTCAGCGACCGGCGGATCCGCCCCGACTCCCCCGTCTCCTACCGCTACGGCCCCTTCCGTGCCACCGGCGGCGACGACGCCGCGCTCACCATGACCGGCCCCGGCGGGGTGACCTTCCCCGGCCGCGCGGGCACCCGCTACCGCAAACCGCCGTGGGCCGCGGACCCGTTCCGGGCGGAGCCGCCGCAACCACCCCGCCCGGCCCGGCTGATCGGCGGCCGCTACCGGCTCACCTCGGGCGTCGCCCGCTCCCCGCACGGTGACGTCTACCGCGCCGTGGACGCCGTCACGGGCGAGCGGGTGATCGTCAAACAGGCCAGGGCGTACGCGGGCGAGGACGCCGACGGTGTGGACGCCCGCGGCCGGCTGCGGCACGAGCACGCCGTCCTCGCGGCCCTGACCGGCCTCGACGGCGTCCCCGCGATCCGCGAGCACCTCAGGCACGGTGACGACGAGTACCTGGTCACCACCGACCTCGGCCCCCGCGACCTGCGCCGCGACGTGCTCGCCCACGGGCCGTACGAGCCCGCCGGCGCGTGGCCGGGCGAGGACGCCGGGACCGGCCGCGGAATCGCCGCCCTGGCGCGCCGCCTGCTCGCGGTGCTCGACGGTGTCCACGCCCGCGGTGTCGTCGTGGGCGACCTCAAGCCGTCCAACGTGGTGCTCGGCGCGGACGGTACCGCGTCCCTGGTGGACTTCGGCGTCAGCGCGCTGCACGGCGAACGACCGGCCGGGGCGACGCCCGGCTACTCGATGCCGGCCCACCGCGCCGGCGGGCCGCCCCGACCGGCCGACGACCTCTACGCGCTCGGCGCGACCCTGCACTTCGCGCTGACCGGCATGGACCCGGTGGTGATCGACCGGGACGACGCCGTCAACCGCGAGCGCACCCTGGCCTGCCTGGCCGGTGCGCTCCCGGGCGCCGCGCACCGGCCGACGCGTGAACTCGTCGCGGGGCTGATGGACCCCGATCCCGTGCGGCGCACCGCCTGGGCGCGGGGTCGGCGCGTACCGGAGCCGCCCGCGACCGCCGGGCGCCCGCTCCCGACGCCGCCGCGGATCACTCCCGGCCTGCTGGACGACCTGATCGCGCACACCGTCGCGGCCTGCGTGGCCGCCGCCGCGGACCTGCCCGCGGGAGCGCGGTCCCGGGACGGGCGGCAGGGCTCCGGGACGACGCTCTACGACGGCGCGGCCGGCCTGGGCCTCGAACTGCTGCACCACACGGACCAGCCGGGCGTGCCGGAGGCCGTGAGGGACCTGGCCCGTCGGACCGCCGACGACCCGGACCTGCCGAAGCTCGCCGCCGGGCTGTACGTCGGCCGTACCGGAATCGACCTCTTCCTCGACTCGGCCGCCGCGCTCACCGGCCTGCCCGCGGCCTTCGCCGACCCGCCCCCGTACGACGGCACCGGGGACCAGATCAGCGGCGCCGCGGGCGCCGGGACCGGGCTGCTGGCACTGGCCGGGCACGCGTACGCCGCAGGCCGGGTCGCGGAAGGCGACGCGCGGACGGCCGCGGCGAGCGAGTGCGTACGGGCGCTGCGGGCAGCCGGGGGCGGGCGCGAGCGCGTCGGGCCGCCCGCCTCGGCCGCGGCCTCCGAGGCGGCGTTCCCCTTCGGCTTCGCCCACGGCTCGGCGGGCGTCGTGCACTTCCTGTACGCCTACCACCGCGGTACCGGTGACCCGGCCGCGGGCGCCGCCGCCCGCCGCGGGCTGGCCGAACTGGTCGCGCACACCCCGCGGTTGCTCGCCCTGGCGGCCCGGCCCGAGGCCCACCGGCGCTACGGGTCCTGGTGCCGGGGGCTGGCCGGGATCGGGGCGGTGCTGATCGAGACGGGCAGGCACGACGCCGACCCGCTCACCACGGACCTGGGGCTGAAGTGCGCCTGGGCGTGCCACGCCCTCGCACCCCGGATGAGCCCGGTGTCCCAGTGCTGCGGCCTGTCCGGCGTCGGCGAACTCCTCATCGACGCGGCGGCCGCGACCGGCGACAGCCGTCTGCACCGCGCCGCCGAGGAGGTGGCGGGACTGATCCTGGCCCGCAGCGGCGGCACCCCTCGGCGGCCGCTCTTCCCCGACAACACGCTCGCCACGTCGGGACCGGGCTGGGCGACGGGCAGCGCGGGCGTGCTCTCCTTCCTGCGCAGGCTGCGCGACCACGGCGGCCCACGGCTGTGGGCGGCGCCGCCTGCGAGCCCTTGTCCGTCAGGCCCCGGACCTCGCACCTGACTGCGTTCCCGGTCAGGGACCGCTGCGGGGACACCTCCCCGGGCACGGCCCGGCGGTCCGGCGCGTCCGGACGGCGCTGACCGGCGCGGGTGTCGAGCACCTGCCGGAGCAGGCTCGGACGGGCCGTGGCCGTTGTCGAAACCGGCCTGGCCGCACGGGTACGTCCGGGGGGTGCACCGAGGCGGTGGCACCCGGTTCGCGGCCTCGGGCAGCCGTGTTCGGGGAGTGCGGGGCCCGTTCCTTTCCTCGCACCCGTGCCCGCCGTCCCGCAAGGTGCGCGTTTCGCCGGGGCGGCGGAAGTCCCCTCACTACGATGGGCAGGCCGACGGACGGGGGATTCGTGGATGACGTTCTGCGCGAACTGGCGGCGCGGGTGAGGGAGGCCAGGACCGGCCAGGACCCCCGTGCCGTGCTCGACGAGGACGCCCTCGCGCTCGCACGGTCGCTCCTCGTCGACATCCGGGACTCCCCGGCCGCGCCCGACCCCGACACGCTGCAGACCCTCGCCGCGTTCTTCTGGGCGCGATCCCTCGCCCTCGGACCCGGCGAGCGGGCCGATGCCGAACTGGCCACGGCGATAGAGGTGTTCAAGCTGCTCTACCTGGTCGACCATCGGCGGGTGCCGCGTGAGCTGTGGCCGCGCTTCGCCGAGGAGACCGGCCACGACCCGTGGCGCGACCCGCTGGAGCACGCGGCCGACCTGGTCGTCGAGGCCGAGAAGAGCGGTGACGGCGACGCGCTCGACGAGGCGGTACGCCTGGTGGAGACGGTTGCGGACGGCGACGACAATGCCTACCGGGACACCGTCCACGGCCTCGCGCTGACGCAGCGCGCCGCCCTCCGTGACCGGCCCGCCGCCGTACGCGAAGCCGACGCGGCCGCCGCCGTACGCCTGCTGGGCGCGGTCGCCGACCTGCCCGAACCGTCGGCCGCCCGGCGCACGACCCGCGCGGCCACCTACGCCGAGGCGCTCGTCGGGCGCTTCGAACTCACCCGGGACACACGCGACCTCACCCGGGCCGAGGCCGCCTTCCGGGACGCGCTCGCCCACGCCGCCACGTCGCCCGACGTGAGCGCCGTGCGGGCAGCAGCCGGACTCGGCGCCGCTCTCGGGCGGCGCGTCGAAGCGCTCGACGAGTCCCCGGCCCCGGCCCCCTCCGGGTCCGGGGGCGGCGGCGAGGAGTCGGTGACGCTGCTGCGGGAGGCCGTACGGTGGCTGCGCCTCGCCGTGGACCGGGCGGCGGCCCCGGACCGCGAGTCGTATCTCGCCAACCTCGCGCGGGCCACGGGACTGCTCCTGGCCCACGAGGCGCGCGCCCGGCGGGCCACCGCCGAACCTCCGCCGCCGGACAGCACGGCCGCTGCTGCCGCTGCTGCCGCCGTCGCCGGGCCGGGACCGGGGCAGTCCGAGAATCCTGAGGTGCGGCGCCAGGCGGAGGAGTTGGTCGCGCTCGCGGCGCAGGTCGGCGGGCGGGTCACGACCCAGGCCGAGGCGATCGCACGGGTGCGCGACCCGGCGCGCGAGCTCTCCCGGACCGCCGTCGCCTCCGTACTGCTCGGCGCCGCCCGGCTCGTCGAGGCCGGGAACCCCGTCGACGCCCTGCCCGCGCTCACCCTCACCCTGGAGGCCACGCGTGCGCGGTGGGCCGCCGAGCGGGACACACCGTGGTGGTGGGCGGCGGACGCGTATGTCGAGGCGGCGCGGCTCGCGCTCGTCGAGATCGCCGACGGCCACCTCTTCGCCCACGCCGCCGCCGTGGCGGACGAGCAGATCACGAAGCTGCGGGCCGGGGTCCGTACCGGGGACGACCCCGCCGAACTCGCCGAAACCCTCTACGCGGCAGGCCTGTTGCGTCTCAGTCCGTACGTGGCCCACACCTCCGGACTGACCTTCGCGTCGGCCAACGATCTGTGGCGCGACCGCGCGGCCCGGCGTCGCGCGGTCCACCCCGACGGCGCGGGGGCCGTCGGCGAGCCCGAGACCGCCGAGATGCCGCCGCCGCTGGAGGCGGTCGGGGAGGCGGTGCGCTACCTGCGCGAGGGCGCGAAGTTGTCACGCGGGCACGAACGGGCGCGCGTGCTCAAGTCGTTGGCGGAGGCGTTGTCCGTCCTCGCGGACCTGGCGCGGGAGCCGGGGCAGGCGGCCACGCCCACCGCGGTCCCGTACGACGACGAGATCCGCGCCGCCGCCCGCGAGGCGTTCGACCTGCTGGACCCGGTGCGGGACCCGCTCGGCCGTCTCTACCTGCTGCGGGTCCTGGCCGTCCTCGGCGAAGTCGCCCTGCCCGGCGAGCTGACGGGCGTCCTCCCGCTGCCGTTGGCCACCGTGCGGGAACGGTTCGGGGTGCGGGACGCGGCGGGCGTCCTCGCGGAGGCGCTCGGCCTGGCCCGGCACGTCCGCAGGCCGGACCTGGAGTTCCGGCTCATCGAGGCCGCCGACCGCGAACTCCCCTCGCTGCCGGGGGATTCGTACCGCCGGGCCCGGTGGGACAGCGAGGTGCACTGCCTGCCGGAGAACCGCGTCGAGTGCCCCACCGGACCCGTCCCGCCGGAGGCGGCGGCCGCGCACGTCCTCGCGCAGGCCGAACGCGAGGACTGGCCGTCCGAGGAGCGAGCGGCGACCCTCATCCATCTCGCCGCCCACTCCCGGGGCGGCGGCGAGGAGCACCTCGGCCGCGAACTGACCACACGGGCCCGCGACATCGACCTCGCGCTGTGCGCCCGGCACGCCGCCGCGCTGCACTACCTCGACGGCACGCTCGCGCACGACGCGGGGCTGCGGGTCATGGTGCGAGCGGCCTCCGGGGAGCGCCCGGCGCCCCCGGCCCCGTCCGCCCCGCCGGATCCGGCCGCCCCGCCCGACCCGGCCGCGTACGGTCACGAGGCCCTCGCCGCCCGGCACTTCGGCATGGCCGCGGAGTCCTACGCGCTGTGCGGCCAGACCGGCCTGGCGCTCACCAGCCTGGACGCCGGGCTGGAAGCGGTGCTGGCGGCGGACGGGACAGGCGCGGGCCCGGCCGCCGCGGCGCTGCTGCCCGGGTCCGTATGGCTGCGCGGCGGACTCGACGAGGGCGTCGGCTGGAAGCTGCGCGACCTCTACCAACTGCTCACCCTCAAGCTCAGCGGCTACCCCGCCCTCTCCTTCGGCCTGATGGCGCTGCTCCACCAGGCCGCCAAGGGCGTCGACCTCACGCTTGTGTCCGACCGTTCCGGCCCCTTCACCCCCTCCGCCCGGCTCGCGCGCATGCTCGCCCACGTCGCGGCGCAGGAGGCCCGGCTGCCGGGTCCGGTCAGCGAGCCCGAACTCCCGGGCCCCGACGACGCGATGCTCTTCTACGTCGGCACCGGCGAGGCCGAGACCGGCGGCGATCCCGAGACGGAGCACCGCAACACCCTGCGCGCGGCGGACCGGTGGATCAGCCAGGAGCTTCTCGCGGGCGCCGCCCGGCGCGGCAACCCACTGCTCTTCCCCGAGGAGCTGTGCCCCCTGCTGCCCGAGGACACCGTGCTGCTCTCCCTCTACCTCGGCTACGTCCCCCGGGCGGACGGCACGGGCGCCGCCAGCTCGGTGTCGGGCCTGGCGGTGACGCGCGAGGGCCTGGAGCACCACACCGTACGGCTGGGCGACGTCGACGCCGGAATCTACCGCTTCACGCGCGAGGGCCACGTCCTGTCCGCCCACCCGCTGATGTTCGACGTCTCGGAGCTGCGCCGCGCCGTCGTCGCGGAACCGCTGCACCGCCCCGTGAGTCGGATGGCGCAGACCCAACTGCGCGACCGGAGCGGCTTGTTGCTCGCCGGATACGCCGAGGCGCTGGACGGCTGGCGGGCGGCGGGCAAACGGCACCTCTGCATATGGCCCAACGGCCCCCTGCACTACGTGCCGTTCCACCTGCTGGAGGTGAACGGCCGTCCCCTCGCCGAGGACTGGACCGTGACCCAGCTGCCGAGCCTCGGCTTCCTCCGCACACCCCCCTCACCCGTGCGTCGGCCCCCCACCCCCCGGAGGCTGGTCGCCTTCGCCTCCGCCGCCGGGGGAACGCCGCACGGACGGCCCGCGCAGGACGCGCTGGAGCCGCACGCGGCCGGTGTCGCGGCGGCGATGGGCGGCCACGCGGTGCTCGGCGCGGCCGCCACGCCCCGTCGGCTGCTCGCCGAACTCGCCGACGCGCGCTACGTCCACATCGCCGCGCACGGCGCCCACAACGACTGGGCGCCCTGGTACCAGTGCCTGTTCCTGTCACCGGACGCGGACAACGACGGCCGCCTCTTCGCGCACGACGTCCTCCGCGCCGACCTGCGGGGCGTCGAGCTGGTCACGATGAGCTCCTGCGAATCCGCCCTGGGGCGCTTCGACGTCAACGACAACCTGCGCGGCCTGCCCGCCGCGTTCCTCGCCGCGGGCGCCTCGGCGGTCGTCGGCTGCCTGTGGCCGGTCCACCCCCAGGTGGCCACCGACTTCTTCGGCACGCTGTACGAGCGCCTCGCCCGGCACCCCGACCGCCGGGCCGCGTTCCGCGACGCCCAGACCACCACCCGGGCCCGTCACCCCGCATACCGCGACTGGGGCGCCTTCTGCCTCATCGGCGACTGGCGTTCCCCGGACGACGCGACGCACGGAGCCCCCTCATGAGCCAACTCGCCCTCCCCACCACGCCGTTCCACGATGTCGCCCTGGAGAGCGTCCCGCGCCTCCAGTCGCCCGCCCCCCACCCCCGCGTCGAGGGCCGGGTGTCGGTCAGCACCCCCGTCGTCCACCCCCTGACCCCGCGGGAGGCCGCCGCCGACACGGCCGAGTGGCTCGGCTTCCTGACCGCAGAAGCCGCCCACAGCGACTACCTGCTGCTCAGCGTCACCTGTGCCTTCCGCCCGCCCGCCAACGGCGACCCCTTCGCCGACGCGGCCGTCGGCATCCTCCTCGAAGCCCCCGGCGCCCCCGCCGATCGCCAGCCCATCGCCTGGTCCCTCTCCCCCCGCCACCGCAGCCGCCCGGCGGGCCGCTCCACCGCCGTCACCCTCACCGCCCGCCTGGCCATCGTCGAGTCCACTCTCGCCGTCACCCCCGGCGCGCCGCGCGAGTCCCCCTTCGTCATCGGCATGGGCGAACGCGACAGCGACCCCGAATGGCGCATCCACCCCACCAGTGACCACCCCCTGGTCGGCGACGAGACCTTCACCGTGATCGTCAAAGCCCCCGCCGCGACCCCCGCCCAGGCCCGCGTCACCGTCACGGCCACCCTCCGGCACCGCCGCCTGGGCCTCCTCCCCTACCGCGCGGCCCTCCCCCCGACCCTCCACACGATCCCCCTCAACTAGGCGCCCCACCAACGCGGTTGCCGGTGTCCGGGGCCGCCGCCGCGTGGGCGGCACCCCCGGAACCGCCCCCGCCTCAGCCGCCCGCGCCCTCCCCGTACGCCGCCGCGATCTCCTGCGAGGACGCCCAGCGGCTGTACGTCGGGGACTGCGGCCAGCCCTCGGGAGAGTCCTGCCACTCCTCCTGACGGCCGTAGGGAAGCAGGTCGACCAGGCCGAACAGATGGCTCAACTGCTCGGTGCCGCGCCCGTCGGTGTGCCAGGTGCGGTAGACGGTGTCGCCGTCGCGCAGGAAGACGTTGACGGCGAAGCCGCCGCCCGGCGGGGCACCGACGTCGCTGCCGAACGGGCTGTTCGCCGTCGAATACCACGTCATCGTGTTGCCCACCCGCCGCCGGTACGCGAGCGCCTCGTCGATCGGCCCCTGTGTGACGACCACGAACCGCGCGTCGAACTTCTCCAGCCCGAGAAGCCGGGTGAACTGCGAGGTGAACCCCGTGCACCCGCCGCACTGCCACGCGGCCCCGTCCCGCCACATGTGGTTGTAGACGATGAGCTGCGGCTGCCCGCCGAAGACCTCGACGAGCCGCACGGGCCCGTCCTCCCCCTCCAGCACGTAGTCCGGCATCTCCACCATCGGCAACCGCCGCCGCTGCGCGGCGATGGCGTCCAGCTCCCGGGTGGCCGCCTTCTCCCGCGCCCGCAACGCGGCCAACTCCCGCGCCCAGACTCCGGCATCGACGACAGCCGGCAGCCCCGTCCCACTGACGGACATGTTCCCTCCGAACACTCGGTCTCCTTGAGTACGCATCCGAGAAGACCGACTCCCCCCACCGCCGAAACTCATCGCTGCCGGGGCCCGGCGACGCCGATCGCCCCGCGGGGGGGTCACCCCTCCCCCGCCTGGTCCGGATCGGTGATGAGCTTGCCGTTCGCGTCCAGCGCGTGGTTCTGCCAGTACTTGTCCCACTTGTCGTCGACGTGCTGCGGCACCTTCCCCTCGGGGTAGCGGACACTGCCCTTGGGCGGCTGCTCCTTGTCCGGGACGCAGGAGCCGCCGCCGGCGGACCCGACGGCGGCGACCGGGTACTCGTCCGAGCTGCAGATCGCGTCCCGGAGATCGATGGAGCACGCGGTGGTCAGTGCGGCGACCGCGCTTCCGGCCACCAGCAGGGCGAGAGCGCGACCGGAGCCGCCGACAGACTTCTTCATGGGATCCCCCTCTTCGGTTGCCCCCGAGTCTGCCGACGGGCGGTCGCCCGCGGATCCGTACTCCTACTCAGACCGGAACGGGTGACAGCGGCGGCACATGAGTACCTGGCGGGGTCCGTGAGCGCCGCCGACGGGTGGCCGGGCGGGGGTCAGACGTGGGCGGTGCCCGGGGGCGCGTGGGTGGCGATCCAGGCGTCCACGCGGGTCCATTGGGTGAGCAGCCACTCGCTGCGGGCTTCCGGTGTGCGCGGTATGTCCCCGGAGCTGACGCGCCACCAGTGGGCCCGCACCGGCTGGTGCAGGGGGATGCCGTTCCAGACCGAGCGGACGGAGTCGATGACGTCCAGGCCGGAGTGCGCCACGAAGATCGCGTCGGCGGTCGGCGCCGCCTCCAGGGCGGCGAGCACGCCCGCGTCACGCGGTGGCAGGACGTAGTGCAGCCGGGTGGCGCGTGCGGCCTTGCGCAGACGGCCGTGGCGGCGCAGCGAGGCCACCGCCCTGCGGTGGCGGCGCGGGGTGAAGTTGCCGCCTTCCGGGAAGAGGACGAGCGCGTCTCCCGGGCCGAGCGCGGCGGCCAGCGCGCCGATCGCCTCCTGGTCGCCGCCGTCCGGCGCGGGCAGGAAGCAGTGCGGGACCTCGCTGACCAGTACGTCCAGGCACGGGTCCGCGCGCAGCGAGCCCTTGAGCACCGTGTACGGGCGCAGGCCCGCCTCGCCGAGGAGGGTGTGGAGGACGAGGAAGGAGTCGCCGGGGCCCGCGTGCCGGGCGAAGACCAGCAGCGGCGGGCCGGGCTGCTCTGCCGGGGCCGGTATCCGCGGGGTGATACGCAGATCGAGGCCGAACAGGGGGCGCGCCGCCGCGCGCAGGTACGTCAGCAGCCGGGTCAGCACCGCGTACGCACCCGCGACACGTGCCTCGCGCGCACCACGGCGGCCCGGAGGGTGGCGTACGTAGAGCGCCGCCGCCGCGACGAGGCCCGCGCAGTCCGCCAGCAGGTAGAGGAGCACGAAGCCGATGACGCGGGCGGGCCGGGCCGGTCTGCGGGCGGCGAGGGACACCGCACCGGCGAGGGCGGTGACGGCGAACAGCGCGGCCACGACCGGGATGAGCGCGAGCAGCAGCGGCACGGTGGTGGCGCGCCGCGCCACCGCGAGGGCCGTGGCGCCCGCTCGCCGGCGCGGGCCGGCCGCCGTGGCGTCGGTGGCCGGTGGCGTGCGGTCCGCGCCGCCCTCCGGGTGCCGGGCCCCCCGCGCGCGCCCCGCCCCGGGAAGCGCGCCCGCCACCGGCTGCCGGGCGCCCGGCACTGCCTCCGGCACGCCCGGCGTCGGCGTGCCCTCCACCGGGGACGTCACTGCGACGCCTTTCCACCGCCGGGTCCGGCGAGCGCGGTGTCCAGGTAGCGGGAGGACGCCGCGTACGCCGCCTCGATGCGCTGGGCCGTGTGTCCGAACGTGCGGTGGCGCAACTGGCCGAGGGGGGTGGGCTGCGCGGAGCCGCTGGGCAGTACGTGGACGGTCACGCCGCCCGGCAGTTCCGCCATGTCACGGGCGAAACGGTGGCGACGGGCGATCTCGAAGGCGACGAGCGCGACCTCCCACGGCAACCGCGGCGGCCGCAGGGCGCGTTCGACCCGGCCCACCTGGAGGACGTAGACCTCCTGCGCGCCGAGGGCCACCGCCCGCGCGACGGGGATGCTGTTGACGAGCCCGCCGTCCACGAAGTGCTCGCCGTCCAGTTCGACGGGCGGCAGCAGGCCCGGTACGGCGCACGAGGCGAGGACCGCCTCGATGAGCGGGCCGTCCTCGAACCAGTGCTCGGCGGCCTTCTCGATGCTGGCGGCCACGCACTGGAAGGGTACGGCCAGGTCCTCGACCCGGCTCACGGGCAGGTGCGAGCGGAGCAGGTCGTCCAGCGGACCGGGCGCGTACAGGTGGGTGCCGCTGCGCACGACGGTGGTGAGCCGTCCGAGGAGCGAGCCGGTGAACACACCGGCCCGGCCGAGCCCGGTCCACAGGTCGGCGAGGCGGTCGATGGCGGCGGGCGACGGCTCGGCGGCCACCGCCGCGCCGTTGATCGCCCCCACGGAGGTGCCGACGACCGCGTCCGGCCGGACACCGGCGGCGAACAGCGCCTTCAGCATGCCCACCTCGTGGGCGCCCAGCGCCCCGCCGCCGCCCAGTACGAAGGCCCTTCTCGGCCCGTCGGCCGCTGCATCGTCCATAGGCCCCCTTTGCCCCGGACGGCGGTGTTCACGCCCGGACCCGGACGTGAAGCCTCCCACCGCCCCCGGCGGCATCCGGCACGGCTGGGAGCGGCCCGTAGCGCCAGGGCCGCGGCCCGCTCCCCCACCGGGGTCCTTCGGTCTCCGCCCCGAAGGGATGCGGTCCGGTGACGCGGCGGGCATCCGCCCGGCCGGTCCGCCTGCGGACAGACCGGGACGACGGGCCGACCGCCTCGGCGGGGGCGCCGACGGACGAAGGAGGAGCCAGGGCGTCGAAGTCGCTCATGCGTGCGGATCGGTTCCCAGGGCAGATGCCTCCAGCCGGAGCAATCGCCCCGGCCGGTCCGCCGGGCGTAGTCGGCGGGCTCCCCCACCCCGAGGAAGAGGATTCGCCATGTACATCGGCCTGGGAACTGTCGTTCTGATCGTCATCGTCGTCGCCATCGTGATGTTCCTGCGCCGCGGGTGAACCCCCGCACCCCGGACCGGAAGGCCCCCGCCGCGCCCTGGCCGGCTGACGGCGGGGGCGAGCAGGGACTCGCGGAACCCGCCCTGCCCGAGGGGCCCGGAGGCGGGCGGGCCGGCGGTGGTGACCTCGGAGTCCGTCCAGGCGTCGGTGTGCGCGGGCCGCACCGGCCTCCGTTCGGTCACACCGCCTGAACTCCCCGGTCATCTGGTGACGCCGCCGGCGCAGCGCTGACGGCCCGGCAGGCCCGGCCGCCGGTCAGGTGAGCCGCTGCTCGAGCCGGCGCAGCGTACGGCGCTGGCGCCGGTATCCGAACCAGACCATGCCGTCCAGGACGACGAGCAAGCCGAGGAGCGGCAGGGCCGCCACCCATTTGCCACTGACCAGCGGCAGGACCGCGACAGCCAGGACCATTGCCGTGAAGGCCGGCGCCAGCCACCGCAGGCGGCGCAGCTGCCCCTTCCGACGGGCCATCAGGCCACGCATCTGCTGGCGCCGGGCAGGATCCTCCGGGATCCGCCCCTTGTTGATCATCCGGTTCAGACCCCGGATGTCGGCGCGTTCATCGCCGGCCGCGGCCAGGTCCCTGCGCCGGCGCCGGCGGTAGAGCGCAAGCGAGAACACGGCGTAGAAAGCCGCGCTCAGTACCGCCCCGACCGGCGAACGGCTGGGCCGGACGGCCATCAGGACGCCTGCGTCCACCACGACGAGCAACAGAGCGTAAGCCCATAAGTGCTGGTCCAGCCAGCGCATCACCCCACGCACGGGAGCCTCCTCCACGGTCGGCATGTGACCCCTTCGAAGGTCCGCTACCCGCCCGGCCCCATTCCAAGTACGGACCACGGCATGTACCGGCCGCCCTCGGCGCGGCGCGCGGCACAGCGACGCCAGCAGCCCCGCCCTCAGGGGACGATGTGGCCCGCGGCGCGGAACAGCTCGTACCACTCGGCCCGGGTGAGCCGGAGGTCGGAGCCCTGTGCGGCGCCTGCGACGCGCTCGGGGCTGGTGGTGCCGAGGACGACCTGCATCCGCGCGGGGTGGCGGGTGATCCACGCGGTCGCGATCGCGATGGCGGGGACGTCGTACTGGGCGGCGAGACGGTCGATGACGGCGTTGAGTTCGGGGTAGTCCGGCGAGCCGAGGAAGACGCCCGTGAAGAAGCCGGCCTGGAAGGGGGACCACGCCTGGACGGTGATGTCGTGCAGACGGCAGTAGTCGACGATCCCGCCGCCGTCGAGGGTGGCTGCCTGCTGCTCCGCGAGCATGTTCGCGGCGACCCCCTGCGCGACGATCGGCGCGTGGGTGATCGAGAGCTGGAGCTGGTTGGCCACGATGGGCTGGCGCACGTACCTGCGCAGCAGGTCGATCTGGTGCGGGGTGTGGTTCGAGACGCCGAAGGCGCGCACCTTGCCCGAGGACTCCAGCGCGTCGAAGGCGCGCGCGACCTCCTCGGGCTCGACGAGCGCGTCCGGGCGGTGCAGCAGCAGGATGTCGACGCGGTCGGTCCGCAGGGCCGCGAGCGAGCCCTCGACCGATTCGACGATGTGCTCGTAGGAGAAGTCGTAGTACCCGCCCTCCGGCACGATCCCCGCCTTGGTCTGGATCGTGATCTCGTCGCGCTGCGACGGGGTCAGCGCCATCGCCTCGGCGAAGCGGCGTTCGCAGGCGTGCAGTTCGCCACCGTAGATGTCGGCGTGGTCGACGAAGTCGATGCCCGCGTCGCGCCCGGTGCGGACGAGCTCCCGGACTTCCTCGTCGCTCTTGTCGGCGATACGCATGAGGCCGAGCACAACGTTCGGGGCGACGATGTCGGTACCGGGCAGAGTGAAGCTCTTCACGAGGGATTTCCCTTTCAGATGTCCAGGTCTGCACAGTACAAGCGGACCCTCCCGCACCGTCGCGAGGGCTCGGTGTCCGCCCGTGGCGATCCCGCGCCGCCGCGCGCCCGCGACCCCCGTTCAACGCCCGTTCGACCCCCGGTAACATGTTCGAAATCACGGGGATCGCCCTCTTCGGCCGGCGTTCGCCGGGAAAAGCGTGCCGTCCGGCACGAAGAATGCTCCGTGCGGCCGATACCCGACACATCGGCCAGACTTGATATCCAAGACATCGCGGGCAAGCAGCACAACAGCGGTCGCCGCACGGCACCGGCCAGGTGCCGTGCTGTGGGGCGCGGCAGGCGCAGTGGTCCTCGGATTCCTCGTCTCGCTGGAGATCGCCGCGCGCCACTACGGTCTGCCCGGCCCCGTCACCAACCAGGCGCGCGAGGTGGTGTTCGCCCCCACCTCGGGGCCGCTGCTGTACGCCGGACTGGCGCTGACGATGGTGGTGCTCACCTGGCGGCAGCGGTTCGTCGCGCTCGGCGCGGCGATCGGCATCGACGTCGTCTTCTGCCTCGTGCGGTGGGCGGTGGGCGGTGGGGTGCACTTCGGCAACGGCGCCCTGTGGGTGATCCTGGGCTGTGCGGTCATCGCCGTCACGCGCCGCACCGGGCAGGAGCGCGCCCTGTTGCTGAAGGGTGTCGGACTTGGCCTGCTGCTGGTGACCGGCCACAAGACCGGCGACACCTGGTTGCTCATCACGTCGAAGACCCGCCCGATGGTGCTCGACCAGTACGTGGCGACCGCCGATCACGCGCTGGGCAACCCGTCGTGGCTGGTCGGCCGGGCGGTCGCGGCCACCGGTCCGGCGGGTTCCCTCCTCCTGCACGGCGTCTACGGCCAGCTGCCGCTGGCAGCGGCCGTCATCGCCCTGTACCAACTGCGCAACGTGGCGGTGGAGCGCCGCTTCCCGGGCCACCACCTGGTGCGTACGTTCCTGGTCATCGGCCTGCTCGGGCCCGCCGTCTACATGATCTTCCCGGTGGTCGGCCCGGTCTTCGCCTTCGGAACCGACGGCGGCCACTGGGCGGCGGCCAACCTGTGGCCGGACACACCGACACCGATCGGCCCCCCGCACCGGATGGCGTTCGACGGGATCACCCCGCGCAACTGCATGCCCAGCCTGCACACGGCATGGGCGACCACGATCTTCATCCACTCGCGCAAGGGTCCGCGGGCGCTGCGCGCTGCCGGCACGTTCTGGCTGGTCGCCACGCTCACGGCGACGCTGGGATTCGGTTACCACTACGGCGCGGACCTCGTCGCCGGCGCGGTGTTCGCGCTCACCGTGGAGACGGCGATGCGCGCGCTCGACCGCGGTTGGGACTGGTCGGCGTCATGGCTGGTCGCCCGCGGTGCGACGGTCTTCGTCGCGCTGCTGCTGTCCTACCGCTACCTGCCGGTGGAGATGGCCAGGCACCCGTGGCTCTTCGGACCGCTTCTCGTCCTGGCACTGGTTTCGGTGGTCCTTCCCTACGTGTGGACCACGAGGCGATGGGACCAGGAGCCCGCCGGCGAGCTGCGACTGCGCCCGCGACCGGCGGAACCACGCCCCGAACTGGTCTGAGCCGGGCGTCACGCAGGGTTCTGGCCTGTACGGAGGCCACCGGGGGGCTGATGTGTGGACGAGCACAGCATTCCTCGGCTGGGCCGTTCGCGGCCTCACCGTGTGGGAGTGCAGCGTCAGCAGCTACCACCTTCAGGACTACGTGCCCGTGACGGTCAGCCACGTCGTCCGGGGTGACGGGACCCGGCTTGGCCAACAGGGGGAAGCGGGGAGTGGAGCAGCGGACACGGGAGCCTTCTCGATCACTTGGCTTGGACACCTGAAAGATCGCGGATCCCGTGTCCGCTCCGTCAACCCGTCAACCCGTCAACCCGCGGTATCCCTGGCAACATTGGCGACCTACTGCCGCCAGACGGTCTGGGTTTGCAGGACGTCATTGGTGTGGAGGTCTATCAGGATGATGTCGACCTCATTGATACCACCCGAGAACGCCGAGCCGTCGATCGTGAAGTTGTACGACTTCACCTCGTCGACTGCGGTGCGTGTTTGGATATCGACAAGACTCCCGCCGGCGTACGCATCGAACTCAACCTGCGTTCCGGCTCCACCGATGTCGGTGACCGATCCCTGAATCCCTACCGAACGGTTGAGCCACGTCACACTCCCGGACGCACTGTGTCCTCCCGTGCCGACGCCGTACGCGGAACTGGTGGCGAAAGCCGGACTCACGGCAAGCGCCGTGGCAGCCACGGCCCCCACGGCGATCGTCCCCATCGATCTCAAACGCATGAAACTCCTCCTGGAATGGCGGGACGTCTCTGTGCGTGTCAACGCTAAGTTTATGAGCGTGGGTGACGCAACTTGTTTCCGAGCCAAAAAATGAGCCACCGGTGGCACCGATTCGTGCAGGTGCCAGATTTTGCCGTCGATAAGGGAGTTTTTGGCTCTTTGAGCTGGTAACACCATCTTGTGGGGCGGTGGTCGAGCCGGTGCTGCCGTCGTGGCCGGAGCGTTCGCCGGGTCCGCGGCCGGTTTCGGATCGGTTGTGTCTGCGGGGTGTGCTGTTGGAGCCGCGCGTGCGCGGACGCTTCCCGTGTACGCGTGAAAAAAGGGGGCGCCGCGACGGCAACGGAACCCCGCTCAACGTCATCACCACTGCGGCGAACGTCAACGACGTCGCCCAGACCCTGACGCCGGTCGACGGCGTCCCGCCGGTCGCTGGCCGCGTCGGCCATCCCCGTAACCGCCCCGAAGCCCTGCTCGGCGACAAGGGCTACGACAGCGAACCAAACCGCAGCGCACTGCGGAAACGAGGTATTCCGCCCGTTGTTTCTCGACGCGGCCACCGCGACATCCATGGCCTCAGCAGACTCCGCTACGTCGTCGAGCAGACCATCGCCCTGCTCCACCAGTTCAAACGACTCGCAATTCGCTGGGAGCACCGCCTCGACCTCAACAACGCCTTCGTCTCACTGGGCCGCACACTCATCTGCCGGCGACGCCTCGAGAAGGCCCCACGGTGATGGTGCTACGAGTTCTTCGGGAGCCGGCTGGTGTGTCAGCGTAGTGATCTAGAGGGCAGGAACCCACTGGTGACCGGCGTGGCCCCACACGACCCCCAGGCCACTCGCGTCCTGGGAGGAATTCACGCATGTGAGGTCCATCGGGGTCTCGTGGCCGGCCTGCCCGGCAACAGGCTCCGGGCAACGGGATGGGGAGGATGCACGAGTTGCTTCCGGTTTCTGCCCGGACCCCTCCGTGCGGAGCCTGCGGCGTTATCTTCGTGTCCAAGGGCGGAGAGTATGGGGGGAACGCATGGCGGACGACGGTGTGTGGGTGGACGTGGCGGACGCTGTTGCCGCCTTGCGCCATGAACTGACCGCGGCCATGGCCGCCGCCGAGGAGCAGGCGCTGCGCTTCGAGGTCGCGGGGGTCGAGATGGAGTTCGACGTGGTGGTGCGCCGCAGCGGTGGCGGGTCCGGGGCGGTGAACCTCGGCGTCGTAACCCTCGGCGGGCAGCAGACGGTCGGGCGCGACGACCGGCACCGACTGCTGGTCAAGCTGAACCCCAGGGACGCCGTGACGGGCCGGGCGGTGGAGATCAGCGGCCGGGCCGACGACATACCGGCACACTGAGGTCCCGGCCCGGCCGATGGTTGTCGCTGAGGACCGTGTGGTCGAGATCTACGGGCTTCGGGAGGACGGTTCGTGGCGTAGCGGCTCCGGGTACGCGGTCGGCGGCGGCCTCGTCCTCAGCGCGGCGCACGTCATACGGGACCAGGGCGCCTGGAGCGCGGACATAAGGGTTCGCCGCTCCGGGACCGTGGACCTCTTCGTCGCCCACGTCCGCTGGGCGGGCGACGAAGACGCCGTGCTGCTGGAGGTTCGCGGCCCGGGGTGGGCGGGGCCGCGGGCCGTTCGGTGGGGCCGCCTCGTGGGCGCCGCGCCGCTCGTGCCCGGCGAGGCGACCGGCTTCCCCGAGGCGCAGCGCCTGCCCGACGGGGTCCGCGACACCGAGCAGGTGACGGGGACGGTCAACCCGGGGACCGGACGCAAGGCGGGCCTGCTCGCCGTCGACGTCGACACCGCGCCGCTGCCCTCCCGGCCGGACCCGTGGGGCGGCATGTCGGGAGCGGCGTTCCTGTGCGAGGGGTTGCTGGTCGCCGTGATCGTGCGGCACGCGACCGGGTTCGGCGGCCGCCGGCTGCTGGCGCTGCCCGCGGCGGCCTTCGTCCCGGACCCGGGTTTCGGGGATGCCGTGGAGCGCGCCACCGGTACCCGGCCCGTGCTCGAACCCGTGGAGTTCGTCAACCTGCTGCTGCGCGCCGACCCGCCCCGCTCACCCGCGGGTCTGCTCCGCGCGGAGAGCGGCGCCGTACGCTTCGCCGGTCGGCAGCGACTCCGACGGGACCTGTGGGACTGGTGCTCGACCGACGCCGGTTTCGCTCTGCGGCTGCTGGTGGGCCCGGGTGGGCAGGGCAAGACCCGCCTCGGTCTGCGGGTCGCGGCGGAGGCGCGCGACCGGGGCTGGGTCGCGGGCGTCCTGTCCGAGCGGGCGGGCACCGCGGAGGTGGCGCGGCTGGCGAGGCGCGGCGTCCCCACGCTGCTCGTCGTGGACTACGCGGAGAGCCGTGCCGAGCAGATCGCCGCGCTCGTGACCGCCGGAGGCATCTCGGACGTTCCGCTGCGCGTCCTGCTGCTGGCCCGCGCGGCCGGCGACTGGTGGCGGCAGCTTCTCGCGGCCACGCCGGGTCTGACGGCCGATCGTGTTCCGGAGCCGGAGCGGCTCGGGGGCCTCGCCGATGACGACGACACCGCGCCGGCCGCGTTGTGGGAGGACGCGGTCAGCGATCTGTCGGTGGCGCTCGGCGACGTCCGGGGGTACCGCTCGGCCGACCCGCCGCTCGTCGCCTCGATCGTCGCGACCGGCCCGCCCACCCCCGGTCCCGCCACCGTGTTGGAGATCCAGCTCGGCGCGCTGGTGGCGCTGCTGTCCGCCGTCGGGGAATCCGGCGAGCCCCAGGAGACAGCCGCCGCCTCGACGGTGCTGCTGCGGCACGAACGCCGCTACTGGACGGACGCGGCCCGATCCCGCGGCCTCGTCCTCGACCCCCGGACCCTGGAGGCGGCGGTGGCCGCCGCCACCCTGCTCGGCGCGAACGACGAGGGGCAGGCCATGGACGTCGTCCGCGGCCTGCCCGGTCTGCGCGACCAGCCGGAGGACCGGAGGACCGCGGTGATCTGGTGGCTGCACGAGACCTGCGGAAGCTCCACGCGCTTCTGGGAGGGCGTGCGGCCGGACGTGATCGGCGAGGATCTCGTCGGACAGGTGCTCACCGAGCGGCCGGACGCCTTCGGCGAGGTGAGCGGTAGGTGCGCGACCGACCAGGCCGAACACGCGGTCACCCTCCTCGCCCGGCTCATGGAGCGGCGGCCCGGTCTGGCGGACCGGGTGGACGGTCTCATCGCGGCCAACCTCGGGACACTCGGAGCGGCGACACTGGCCGTCGCCCCCCGGCTCGCGGACGACACACGCCTGGTCGCCCCCGTCGACCGGTTCATCAGCCGGGGCCCGGACGTCGACCCTGCCGTTCTGCGCCGCCTGGTGGCCGCGCTGCCGCAGGACGGCGGACCGTCCCACGACCGACGGGCGGCACGCGTCCTCACGCTGCTGGCCGGTGTCCTGGCGCAGGAGCTCCAGGAGCAAGATCACGTCGCGGAACTCGCCGTCACGCTGACGATGCTCGCCTCGCGGCTGAGCGCCCTGGGTATGACGGAACAGGCGCTGGGAACCGGCAGAAGCGCCGTGGACCTCTGGCGTCTCTACCGTGAGCCGGGTCCGGACGTCAGAGGCCATCTGGTCCGGGCGCTGCACAACCACGGGTTGCACCTGCACCGCGCGGGCCGGCGGAAGGAAGGGCTGCGCGCGGTCCGAGAGGCCGTCGGGCTCTTGCGGACCCTGGACGATCCCGAGCAGGACGCGGCGCTCGCCCGGGGGCTGACCAGCCTCGCCGCGATCGAGGCGTCGAGCGGTCGGCGGCGGCAGGCCCTCGCGACCGCCGGGGAAGCCGTCGCCCTGGTGCGTCGGCTGCCTGCCGAGGAGGCGGCGGAACTGGCTGTCGCCCTGCACATCCGATCGATGCTCCTGCTGGCGGAGCAGCAGGGGGATGAGGCCGCCGCGCTCCTGGACGACGTCGTGGCGAACTACCGCGGCGCCGCCGAGACCAGCGGTGTGGAGCCGGGCGAGGACGTCGCGACCGCCCTGCACGCGCAGGCGCAGGCGCTCGCCGTCATCAAGGACTTTCCGGCGGCCCTGGAGCTGGCCTCCGAGGCGGCCGCGATCAGACGACGCCTGCTGGCCGACGGGGCGAAGTCCGCCCGGGACCTCGCCGGAACGGAGGACCTGCTCGCGCGGATCCACGCCGTGGACGGCCGGCCGCGGGACCGCGAGGAGCACGCGCGCGAGGCCGTACGGATGCAGCGGGAAGCGGGTGGGGAAGGCCCGGCCGTCGCGGTGGACCTCGCGGACCGCCTGGTCGAATGGGGCGAGGCGCTCGCGATCCTGGACCGCTTCCCGGAGGCCAACACGGCCACCGACGAGGCGGTCGGCCTGCTGAGGGCCCTGCCCCTGCGGGACCGGTGGCGGAACCGGGGGCACCTCGTCCACGCGCTCGCCCTCACGGCTTGTCTGGCGGCGTCCTCACCGGTCCTGGACCCCGGGCGCCGGCACGTCGCCGTCCGTGCCGCACAGGAGGCGATCCTGCTCCGACGCCGGCCCTTCGGAAGGCGGAGCGGCCGGGCGCCGAAGCCGGAGGACGTGTGGTCCGCACTGGACCGGCTCCACGGGCTCGCCGACCGCGACTGGAGGGCGCATCACGCCCGCCGCCAGGCGTTGCGGCTGCTGGGGCGGAAGTCCGGTGCGCACCCCCTGGAAGACATCTACAGGGTCGCCGAACTCCGCAGCAGGGAGTCGCAGTGGTACGAGGATCACAAGCGATGGAGAAAGGCGGTGGCCGAGCAGGAACTGGCCGTCGCCGGCCTGCGAGCCCTCCATGACGCGGAGCCGGGAGCCTGGGGCGCCGAACTCGCAGGCCAGTTGGCCAACTTGGCCTGGCCGCTCGCCAGGTTCGACCTCGCCGCCGCACGCGGGTGCTTCACCGAGGCGGCGGGGCTCTTCCAGCAGGCTCTGGACGCCGACGGCACCGGGACGGACCTCCGTGCGGACTACCGTACGTTCCTCAACAGTTGGCTTCTGTTCGCCACCGATGTCGCAGACACCGAGCACACCCTCGTGGTGCTGGACACCACCGTGGAGTTCGCCTGGTCGGAACGTGTCGACACCCTGGAGTGGTACACCCGCTACCACCGGGCCTTCCGGTTGCTTGCCAACCATCTCGCCGAGGCGGGCGCGTCCGAGGACCTGGCCCGGCACACCGACCGGAACCGGGCCAGGGTCGGCGAACTCCACGAGGCCGGCTGGACCACGCCGGCCGAGGCGTTCTCCGTGCCGCCGCGGGAGGAGGACGACCCCGGCGGCTTCACCGCCTCAGCCTTCTGGAAGGCGAGGCGGCGACTCGCCGGCGACACCTTCCACCCGAGCGGGCGGCTGCCCGTCGACGTCCGCGTACCCCCGGCCCTGCGGCACCGGCGCCGGCTGACCGGTTACCCGCTGAGGCTCGTCGGACTGAGCCCCGGCCGCGTGACCACCTGGTCGAAGGCGCTGTGGGCGCCCGACCGCCGTCCGGTCGTCCGGCTGGGAAAGGCCACCGCCAGGGCACTGCTGGCCGTGACCTCGCTCGTCCTGGTCGCCGGCAGCCTGAGATACTTCGGCGGGGAGTGCCGTTCGATGGCGCACCATCTCTCGATCGACCTGAACCCTCTCGTGAGCGCCGCGATCGCCGTGCCGGTGGTGGCGGTCTCCTACCGGATCCGGTTGGCGATCACCTCACCCTTCGGCCGCGTGCTCGTCCACTACCTCGCCCTCATCGAATTCCTCTACGGCGTCGCGCTCATCGCCTACCTCGCGCGCCATGCGTCGTGAGGGTCGGCCGTCCCTCCTGTGCGGATCGGGACGAGCGGGCCATTCGTGTGGTTTCCGGTCGGCGATGCCCAGGCCCCGGCCCGGGGCCGATCTTGTAGCGGCAGCTTCGGGGCGCTTGCCCACACGCGAGGGGCTTCCCCGCATGTGCGCGAGCGGCGGTCTCGGTTCAGGGAACAGCGAGCACGGAAGGTGCCGCATCGGTGTCCGGCCACCGAACCGGGCGTGTCGCCAGGCACCGTTCAGGACATCGAGCGCGGCTGCTCCGGACCTGGGAGCAGGTCGGCCGCTCCCTCAGCTCGGGCCCGTGCTCGCCCTCCGGCGCCGCAGGCGATTGCGCGAGAACACCGTGCTCATCGTGGACGGAACCCTCCCCTCCGACAGTCCCGTGCGCTGCATGCGCGACGAGCGGGCCGAGGTCGGTCACAGCCGGGCCCCAGGTGTCGAAGGCGCTGAGCCAGGGCGGACGGCCTGGTCCTCGTGTCGCGCGGTCAGCGCGCGTCCTCCAGGCGGCGCACCCCGCGCAGCGGACCGGCCAGCAGGACACCGGGGGCGACGAAGGCGAGGGCGCAGACCAGCCACAGCGCCCCGCGGGTACCGCACGCGACGGATGCGGCCCCGGCGGTCAGGGCTCCGAAGGGGATGGCACCCCAGGACACGAACCGCACGGTGGCCATCACCCGTGGCAGGAGGTCCGGCGGTGTCGTGGTCTGGCGATGGGTGCGGGTCAGGATGCTCAGCACCACCGTGCCGGCGCCGAAGACGGCGCTGCCCGTGGCGAACAGCAGCAGACCCGGACCGCTGCCGGCCAGCGGCATCAGCAGCGCCGCGCATGCCGACGTGCCGCACGCCAGCAGCAGCGTCCGGGCGCTGCCGGCCCGTGCCGCCAGCCGTGGTGCCACGGCCGCGCCGGCAAGACCGCCCACTCCTTCCGCGGCCATCAGGACGCCCACCACCGCGGAGGGGGCGTGCAGGGTGCGCACCAGGAATACCGGGGTGAGCGCGGTGAGCCCCCCGCAGACGAAGTTGACGGAGGTCGCCATCGCGGCGCACGGCCCCACCGCGCGGTGCCGGACGACGTAGTGCCAGCCCTCCCGGATCAGCACGACGGTCGACGGCCCGGCCCCGGGCACGGTGCCGGAGCCGGAGCCGGGCCCGCCGCGTCGGGGCAGTGTCCGCAGCAGGGCCGCCGAGGCGAGGTAGCTGACGGTGTCGACCACCAGGGTCGCCGCCGCGCCGAGGGCCTGTACGAGGACTCCGCCCAGCGACGGCCCGGCCAGCTGCGTCACCGAGACCGTACCGGAGAGCAGGCTGTTGCGCGCCGTCAGCTCCTCCTTGGTGACGACCGACGGCAGGAACGTCGCGTTGCCCACGTCGAAGACGACGCTCGCCAGTCCCACCAGCAGCGCGACGGCGATCAGTTGCCCCAGCGACAGGACCCCGCACGCTGCGGCCGGCGGCACCGAGCCGATCGCCGCTGCCCGCAGCAGGTCCATGGCCACCTGGGTCTCCCGCAGCGGCAGCCGGTGCACCAGCACGCCGGCCGGAAGACCGATCAGGATCCACGCGGCGAAGCCCGCCGCCGTGATCAGGCTGACCTGGAAGGCGTCCGCTCCGAGCACACCGACCGCGAGGAGCGGCAGCGCCACGGTGGTGACCGCGTCACCGGCGCCGCTGATCGCCGAGGCGGTCCAGTACCGCCAGAAGACGGGCGCGCTCCGGCGCCGCCGGGCTCTGTCACCGCGGTGGCTGCCCGCGGCCGCCGGTCCCCCACCGGCGCTGTGGTGGTCTTGTGTCACCGGCCCGGACATCGCCAGCCCCCCTAGTCAGTCTCTAATGGAGACTCACTATAGGGGGTGCGTGGACGCCGGTGGCAAGCTGGGAGCATGCGCAACCCGAGAGACGTCGACCCGCACTGTTCCATCGCTCAGGCGCTCGCGGTCGTCGGCGACTGGTGGACGCTGCTGATCGTGCGTGACATCGCGGGCGGCACGCACAACTTCGACGCGCTGCGCACCGGGCTCGGCATCAGCCGCAAGGTGCTCTCCGAGCGGCTGACCGCCCTTGTCGGTGACGGCGTCCTGGAAAAACGGCTCTACCAGGCGCACCCCCCGCGCCACGCCTACCACCTCACCCCCACCGGTAAGGGCCTGCTCCCGGTCCTGGTCGCGCTCCAGGACTGGGGCGGCCGGTACGTGATGGGCGACGGCACGCTCACCGCGACCACCCCCGTCGACTCCGTCGAGGCCCGCCGGGTGCACGAACTGGTCGGCAGCCGGTTGCCCGCCTTGGCGCTGCCGGCCGCGCCCGGCCCCGGCACTCCCGCCGAACTCGACCCGGTGGGGGAAACCCCGTGGACCGTGCTCTACTGCTTCCCCGGTGCCTACGCGCCCGGCGCCGCGGGCCACCCGCCCGGCTGGGGTGACATCCCCGGCGCCCCCGGCTGCACCCTGGAGTCGTGCGCCTACCGCGACCGGCTGCCGGAGTTCGCCGCCCGCGGCGCCCGTGTCCACGGCGTCAGCACCCAGCGACCGGACGAGCTGGCCGCTTTCGCCGAGCACGCCCGCATCCGGTTCCCCCTGCTGTCCGACGCCGCCCTGCAACTGACGGCGTCACTGCGGCTGCCGACCTTCCGGGCCGCCGGCACGGACCGCCTCAAACGCCTGACGCTGCTGCTGGACAGGGACCGCACGGTACGCGGTGTGCTCTACCCGGTCCCCGACCCCACCGGCTCCGTGGCCGACGCCCTGGCCCTGATCGACCACGTCACGGCAACCGATCCCGGACGGCCTTGAGCCAACCGTCACCTGACGTTTCCGAGGCCCCCGGCCGTCCCGCGCCGCAGGCCCGCGGTCCTGGTCCCCGGCGCCTGGGCCGGTGGGCGGGACCGCGGGAGGCGGGCTAGAAGATGCCGGTGATGACGCTGCTCCATCCGCTGGTGCCGACGAGGTGCGGTGTGCGGTGCCAGGTCGGACCGCCCGGGTAGAACAGCAGGCAGCCGGAGGGGCAGGTGGTGGTCTGACTGGCGCCGGCGTCGTCCACGTAGGAGACGGTGGCCGTGGAGCCGGCCGGTGTGGTGGCCCAGAAGTCGCCGTATTCGCTGCCGGCGGTGGGCTGGAACTGCTTGTAGGCGACGGGGGTGCCGTCCTCGTCGACGGTGCCGCTGATCACCGTGCCCTGGACGTTGCCGGGCGAGGTGAGCAGCGGTCGGTTGGCCGGGTCCCAGCCGGGGTCGCCGTACAGGACGCGGGTGCCGAGGGCGTAGCCGTGGGTGCCGTCGGCGTTCGTGGTCACCCGGCCCGGGTAGAGGAAGAGCTGGCCGGTCGAGGGGCTGCGGGCGACGAGGTCGCCGACGCCGTCCCCGTTCTGGTCGCCGACGGCGAGGTCGGTGTAGCCCTGCCAGCCGCCGCTGCCGATCTCGGTGGGAGTGGTGTCGAACGGCCGCCCCTGGACGGGGCCGCCGCCGGCGGCCTGGGTGCCGCTGTAGAGGAAGAGCTTCGCCTGGGTGCAGGGCCGGGTGCCGTCGGTGCACTCGATGGTGACGAGGTCGTCGCCCGGGTTCTGGTCGATGTTCCCCGGGGCGATCAGCTGGAGGACGTTCGCCCAGCTGCCGCCGATACGGTCGGGCAACTGCGTGCGGGTGGAGTACATCGGCTGCCCCAGGCCGTCGCCGGGGTAGAGGTAGAGGTTGCCGTCGCCGAGGCGGACGACGAAGTCCTCGTAGCCGTCGGGGGCCGCGGTGGGGCTGGTGAAGCCGGCGAAGTCCCCGCGGTGGGCGACCAGCGCGCCGGTCCAGCCCGCGTTGCCGACGGTCCTGGCCGCGGCGACCCTGCCGGTGCCGTCGCCCGCGTAGAGACGGAGCTTGCCGTCGGTGTCGCTCGCGACGAAGTCGGTGTAGCCGTCGCCGGTCAGGTCGCCGGGCAGGTCGGCCGTGGCCAGTCCGGTGTCGGGGCTCCCGGGGGCCGCGTAGACGTGCTCGGGGGTCTGGGTCGGCAGACTGACGGTGTCGCCGGGGCTTCCTGCGGCGCCGTCGTAAGGGGAGTGGTTGCCGGCCAGGTCGTAGGCGATGACGTGCAGGGTGCTCGCCGGCCAGCCGGTGGGGGTGACGGTGACGGTCGCGGTGTGGTTGCTGTCGGCCGCCGCCCAGATGCCGTTGGAGCAGCGGGTGCCGGACACCGACAGCGGGCGGTCCAGGAGGTAGCAGAAGCCGGCCAGGTCGCTTGCGGGGTTGCTCAGCTTGAGCTGCCGGGCGGTGCGTGCCGGGGTCTTCGCGGTGGCCGGGTCGGCGCCGTCGGCGGTGGTGACGGTGACCGTGGCGGTGGGGCCCTGGCGGTCGACGGTGAAGGTGCAGTTGAAGAAGAAGGTGGCCGGTGTGCCCTCGTCGTCGGTGACGTTGGGGAACCAGTGGTAGGTGCCGCTGGGCAGGGAGCCGGACGGGACGGTGACCGACGCGGTCTGGCCGCTGGAGACGGTGTCGGAGTGCGGGCTGAAGTTCACCTTCGCGCCGGTGGCGTCGCTGGTGACCTGGAAGTCGGTGGTGACCTTGCCGCCGTCCTTGTCGGTGACCTTGGTGGTCAGGGCGATCCCGCTGTTGCCGATGATCCCGCCGCAGCCGATCTTCTTGTTGCCGTCGCCCGCCGGGTTCCAGCTGCCCTCGTACGCCGCCACCGAGTCCAGGGTGGGCGCGTAGTTGTAGGTGACCTCGAGGGCCGGGTTGTTCTTGAACCGCTTGAAGCTGTTCTGGTTGTACTCGTAGCCGTCCGCGGCCTTGAGCGCCAGCACGAGGGTGCCCCAGCTGTTGGCCGCGGCCTGCTTGACGTAGTCGGTCAGCGCGGTGCTGCGGAAGTCGTGGCCCTGGTTGCCGGGGCAGTAGGTGGGGTTGCTGTGGGCGAAGGAGTCCGAGTCCAGCTTGGCGGCCAGCAGCGAGGCGCTGGTGTTCCAGGTCGGGGTGGTGGTGATGCCGCCGGAGGACCACAGCTCGGTGGCACCGGCAGCCGCCGGGTCGCATCCCCAGGAGTGGGTCTCGGTGACCGAGAAGGTGGCGTCGGTGACGGTGGCGCCTTCCAGCCCGTTGGTGTTCATGGCGAAGAAGGAGCGGGTGGCTCCTGACCCGTTGTAGCCGACGCGGGGCTCGTCGGCCGGGTTGTCGGAGTGCCAGCCCGAGCCGTTGGGGTAGTCCTCGGTGGGGTAGGCGGAGTAGACCACCGCCCACTTCTCGACGTGGCCGCCGGTGAAGGGCGGGTCGATGACCAGCGGGAAGCGGGTCGCCTGCGACAGGGCGGCCGGGTCGGGGGTGAGCGTGAGGGTGCTGCCGGTGACATCGGCGGCGACCGCGGCGCTCTCGGTGTTCTGCGGGGCGGCCTGCGGTGCTGCCCCGGCCAGGTCCCGGGGGGCTGACGTGCGGGCCGCCGGGCCTGCCGGATCCGCCGGGGCCTGCCACATCCTCGGGTGTGCGGCGCTGAAGACGGTGGTGCCGTCGGAGTCCTTGGCGACGAGGTTGTCGCCCTCGTCGTCGTCCAGGGTGACGCCTCGGGTGGAGACGCCGAGCTTGATGCTTCTGACGGCCGGGTCGGCGGCTGCCGCCGGGGTGTTGACGATGAGCTGCTCGGAGAAGCCGTCGACCTCCGCGACGACCCTCAGGTCCACGTCGGGCAGCACCGCGGGGTAGACGGCGGTGCTGCCGTCCAGCACGGGCGCGGGCAGCGCCGTCGGCCACGTCAGGGAGAGCTGCTTGCCGCCCTTGGTCATGGTGGCCAGGGGGCCGCTTCCGCCGCCGGAGAAGGCGATGCCGAAGACCGGGGAGGCCGGGCCGACGGTCCCGTCGCCGCGGTCGACCAGGGTGGGGTCGGCCCTGCGCCAGGTCCCGCCGAGTTCCGACCAGACCGGCGTCGAATACTGACGGCGCGTCAGGGAACCGTCCGGGTTGGCGAAGACCTCCGCCGACTCCTCCCTGCGCTCCACGACCTCGACCCGGTGCCCGGTGGAAGCGGCCTCGGCGAATGCCTCCGAGTCGTATTCCGCGCTCTGGGACTGCGAAGGTGCGGCTTCTGCGGCCGCCGCCGAAGCGCCGGCCGACAAGGCGGTCGCTCCAGCCGCGGGAAGTACCAGAGCGAGAAGCAGCGCACCGTAGCGGCGTCTTTTCCGGGGCAGGTTGCCTGAACGTGGCATGGAAAGTCCTTCGTGGTCAGTGCACAGGTCCGGGGCAGGCTATTCGACGGGCTGTCTTTTCACCTAGGAGTTCTGTGAAACCGGGCTTGCGGATGCCCGCCGAGGCACGGAAAGTGGAATACGCAAGTCCGAATCACGCCTGGTGGGGCGGGTCCTTTGCGGCACCTTGGGGGAGGTTGACAGGTAATCGCGACCCTTGAAGGAGATTGCGCCGTTCCCCGCGCTCGTGCGGACGGGCGGAAGGCGTAATTACGTCAATCCCCGAAAAAGGCTTGTGCACGGCCGACGGGTCGGGTTGGATCCGCATGACTTTACTCGCGGCTTAGGTTTTCTTGGGGTGGGGCGTGACTTCGAGTCGGCGTTGTTTTGGCCTGTTCCCCTCTCGGGTAGGGCTTCGTGTGCGGTGGAAAAGCCGCCGCGGGTTCACGGCCGCTGCTCTTTCGTCGGCGTTGGCGATTTCCCTGCTCGCCGCGCCGGCCTGGGCGGCCGCCGCACCCGGTTTCTCGGTGCGCGCCGCGCAGAAAGCCACCTCCGTCAGCGGCGCCGATCTGCCGGTCCAGAAGAAGCAGGCGGCGCCCGCCGTGCACAACTGGTCCCCGGGCACCGTGCGCTGGCCGTCCGCGGGCCAGGCGGACGTCGATCTGCCCGGCGCGCGGAGCGGCACGGCGCCGCCGCCGCCCACCGCGGCCGGCACCCTCCCGGTCCGGCTCGAACGCGGCACCGTCGCGGCCGGGACCGCGCAGAAGCAGAACACGACGCGGGACCCGGCACAGAACACGGCAGGACCGGCGGCCCGTGCCCGCGTGTCCGTGGCGGACCGCGCCACGGCCGAGCGGGCCGGCGTCGACGGGATCGTGGTCTCGATCGCGCGGACCGACAGCGCACCCGTCGCGGTTCCCACCCAGGTGCAGGTCGACTACTCGTCCTTCCGCGACGCCTACGGTGCCGACTGGTCCTCGCGCCTGCACCTGGTGGTCCTGCCGCCCTGCGCCCTGACCACCCCGGGCGCGGCGGACTGCCGTACCGCCACCGCGCTGCCCACCGCCAACGACACCGCCTCCCACACGCTGACCGCGACGCTGAGCCTGCCCGACGCGCGACAGGCCGGCGCCACCGTACTGGCCGCCACCGCGGGCGACAGCGGGTCCGACGGCTCCTTCAAGGCCACCTCGCTCGCCCCGGCCGGCTCCTGGTCGGTGGGCGGCAACTCGGGCGGGTTCGCCTGGAGCGTGCCGCTGACCGCCCCGCCGGTGCCCGGAGGGCTCGCGCCCAAGATGGAGCTGACGTACAACTCGTCGGGCGTCGACGGCCGTACTGCCTCGACCAACAACCAGTCCTCCTGGATCGGTGAGGGCTGGGACTACTCCCAGGGCTTCATCGAGCGCAGCTACGCCTCGTGCGAGAACGACAAACAGGGCGGCAACAACACCGCGAAGGTCGGCGACCTGTGCTGGAAGTCGCAGAACGCGACGCTGTCGCTCAACGGGTCCGCGAGCGCCCTGGTGTGGGACGCGGGCAAGAAGGTGTGGCGGATCGCCACCGACGACGGCTCCCGCGTCGAGCAGATCTTCAGCCCCACCCCCAACGCGGCGGCGGGCGCGGGAGATGACGACGACGAGTACTGGCGGGTGACGACCAAGGACGGCACACAGTACTGGTTCGGGAAGAACCGGCTGCCGGGCTGGAGCGACGGCGACGCCGAGACCAACTCCGTCTTCACCGTCCCCGTCTTCGGCAACAACACCGGCGAGCCCGGCCACGCCTCCAGCTTCGCGTCCTCGGCCGCCAACCAGGCCTGGCGCTGGAATCTCGACTACGTGGTCGACCCGCACGGCAACGCCATGGCGATGTACTACACCAAGGAATCCGGCTACTACGCCGAGAACATGAAGGCCGACAAGCCGGTGAAGTACACCCGGGGCGGCTACCTCAACCACATCGACTACGGGCTGCGCGCCGGTACCGTCCCCAGCACGGCGAACCCCGCGGGCCGCGTCACCTTCGGCGTCGCCGAGCGGTGCCTGGCCTCGTGCACCACCTTCGACCACGACCATGCCGCCAACTGGCCCGACGTGCCCGTGGACCTGGACTGCACAGCCACCACCACCAGCTGCCTTCAGAGCAGCCCGACGTTCTGGTCCCGCAAGCGGCTGACCGACATCAACACCTTCGCGCTGTCCGGCAGCACGATGACGCCGGTCGACACCTGGACCCTGAGCCAGTCCTTCCCGCCGACCGGCGACACCTCGAGCCCCACCCTGTGGCTGGACTCCATCCAGCACACCGCCAAGGCCGGGGCGCTGGCCGACATCACGATGCCCAAGACGACCTTCGGCAACGACGGTGTCCCGATGGCCAACCGGGTCAACGCGGCCGAGGGCCGGCCGCCGCTGTACAAGTACCGGCTGACGAAGATCACCAACGAGACCGGCGGGCAGACCCTGGTCACCTACAGCCCCGCCGACTGCACACCGGCCTCGCTGCCCACCGCGCAGGACACCAACAACCGGCGCTGCTACCCCGTGTGGTGGACACCCGACGGGGCGGTCGACCCGGTCAAGGACTGGTTCCACAAGTACGTCGTCACGCAGGTCGTCGAGGACGACACCACCGCCGGCAGCGGCTCGGCCTCCAAGACCACCACCTACCAGTACAGCGGCGGGCCGAACTGGCGGCGCGACACCGGCGAGTTCACCGTGGACAAGCAGCGCACCTGGAGCGACTACCGCGGCTACAGCACGGTACGCACCCTGGTCGGTGCCGCCAACCGCACGCAGAGCGAGACCAGTTACTTCACCGGCATGTACGGCGACACCATGGCCGACGGCAGCCCGCGCCCGCAGATGTTCGTCAACGGGGTGCCCGACCGCGAGGACTTCGCCGGCCGCCCGGCCCAGACCCGCACCTACGACAAGGAGAACGGCAAGGTCGTCGCCAGGACCACGTACGTCCCCTGGCAGTCCGACGCCACCGCCACGCAGTCCGTCACCGGCATCACCGACCCGGACAAGCCCACCGTCCCGGGCCCGTCCCTCCCGGCGAGGACCGCGCACTTCTCCGGGACCGCCACCGAGACCTCCGGCACGCTCATGGACGACGGCACCTGGCGCGACGAGGTCGTCAGCCGCACCTACGACCCGGTCTACGGCCTGCTCACCGCGGAGGCCGACGCAGGCGACCCGGCCGACCCGGACGACAGCCGCTGCACCCACACCAGTTACGTCACCCCGGACACGACCAACTGGCTGATCTCCTACGCGGCCGAGTCCACCACGCTCAGCGCCGACAGCTGCGACCACTTCCTCTACGGTGACGACGTCACCGGCAGCACCCGCACGTACTACGACGGCAAGGCGCTCGGCGAGGCGCCCGACCCGGGCAAGGCGGACAGCGTCAGGGTCGAGCAGGCGGCGGCCCTGGACGGCGCGCACACCCTCACCTGGGACACCGTCTCGCAGTCGGACTACGACTCCTACGGGCGGGCGGTGTCGGCGAGCGGCCAGGACGGGCAGGCCACCACCACCGTCTACTCCCCGTCGACCGGCGCCCAGCCCACCTCGGTCACCGTCACCGACCCGGCGCACCACCGGACCGTCACCGTCCAGGACGGGCTGCGCGGGCTGCCGCTGACCACGACCGACGCCAACGGGAACACCACGACCCTGCAGTACGACAGTCTCGGCCGCGTCACCAAGGGCTGGAGCCCGGGGCGCGCCACGAGCGCCGACCCCAACGTCACGTACACCTACGCCCTGTCCAACACGGTGCCCACGGCCGTGACGACCAAGCGGCGCTACGAGAACGGCACGTGGGGCACCTCGACCACGTGGTACGACTCCCTGCTGCGCCCCCGCCAGACGCAGGCGGACGCGATCGGGATCACCGGCAGGACGATCACCGACACCTTCTACGACACCCTGGGCCGCGGCTACCGGACGAACAACGCGTACTACAACAGCAGCGCGGTCAGCAGCGTGATGTACACCGTCCCCGACAACCAGGTGCCCAGCGCCACCCGGACCGACTACGACGGCCGCGGCCGTCCCACCGCCGTCGTCACGCTGTCGCTGAACGTCGAGAAGTGGCGCACCACCACCACGTACGGCGACACATGGACGGCGACCCTGCCCGTCGCGGGCGACACCCCGACCCTCGCGATCGACGACATCCACGGCCGCACCGTCGAGCGGCGCGAGTACAAGGACCGCAACCCGGTCATCGGCGCCGCCCGCAGCCAGTACGAGCGGACCGTCTACGCCTACGACAGCGCCGACCGGCTGACCAAGGTCACCGACAACTCCGGCCGGAACACCTGGACGTACACCTTCGACCTGCGCGGACGCCAGACCGCCGCCGGCGACCCCGACGCGGGCGCCTCCAGCACCACTTACGGCACCGACGGCCGGGTGGCCACCACCACCGACGCCCGCGGCATCACCCTGGCCCGCACCTACGACGTCCTCGGCCGCCAGACCAGCCTGCGCACCGGCAGCGCCACCGGCCCCAAGCTCGCCGAGTGGACCTACGACACCGCACCTCACGGACTCGGGCTGACGGCCACGACCACCCGCTACGACACAGGCGTCACACCGGCCGCGGCCTACACCACCACGGTCACCGGCTACGACACCGCGGGCCAGGCCACCGGCAGCACACTGACCGTCCCGTCCGTGGCGGGCGAGGAGAAACTCGCCGGCACCTACACGACGGCCACCACCAGCACCCCCGTCAACGGCCTGCCCCTGACGACCGCGTTCAGCACCGGCAACACCAACGCCGGCACCGCCCTGCCCGCCGAGACCGTCACCGACCACTACGGCGCCCAGGACCAGCTCGCCCTCGTCGACAGCGATCTCAACCAGGCCTACCTGCGCGGCGCCAGCTACACCGAGTTCGGCGAACTCGCCCAGGCCCAACTGGGCAACCTCGGCACCCTCGTCGTCCAGACCCTCACCTACGAGACGGTCACCCGCCGGCTGGCCACCAGCGTCGTGGACCGCGAGACGTCAGGACCGCAGACGCTGTCCGACATCAAGTACACCTACGACACCGCGGGCAACCTCACCCGCGTCCGCGACGACCAGAACGACGGCACCGTCGTGGACGACCAGTGCTACGCCTACGACTGGGCGCGCCGCCTCACCGACGCCTGGACCACCGGCGACGGCTGCACCACGAAGTCCGCCAACGGCACCGGCACCCCCAACCTCGGCACCACGGACCCGTACTGGACCAACTGGACCTTCACCGACAGCAACGACCGGGCGGTCGAGACCCGGCACAAGGCAGGCCCGGTCACCGCCGACGCGACCAGCGCCTACGCGTACCCGACCACCTCGGGCGCCGCCCAGCCGCACGCGGTCCGCACCGTCACCACCACCAGCGCGGGCACCACCACGGCCACCGGCTACCAGTACGACGCCGCGGGCCACCTCACCCAGCAGGCACCCTCGGCAGGCCCGGCACAGGACCTCACCTGGACCCCCGAGGGCAGCCTCGCCACCTCCACCACCGCAGGAGCCGGAACCACCAGCTTCCTCTACGACACCGCGGGCACCCGCCTGGTCAAGCGCGAGCCCACCGCGACCACGCTCTACCTCCCCGGCGGCCAGGAACTCGTCCTCACCAAAGCCACCGGCACGGTCACCGGCACCCGCTACTACAGCGTCCCCGGCGGCACCGCCGTCCGCACCAGCTCCGACGGCAAGGTCCGCCTGCTCGTCGCCGACCCGCACGGCACCGACACCCTGTCCGTCAGCGCCGCCAACCTCGCCTTCAACCGCCGCAAGACGCTGCCCTACGGCGCCGCCCGCGGCACCGCCCCCGCCCTCTGGCCCGGCCAGAAGGGCTTCGTGGGCGGCGACACCGACCCCACCACCGGCTTCACCCACATCGGCGCCCGCGACTACGACCCCACCACCGGCCGCTTCATCAGCGTCGACCCGCTCCTGACCCTCGACCAGCCGCAGACCATCGGCGGCTACGCCTACAGCGCCGACAACCCCACCACCTACAGCGACCCCACGGGGACGTACACCTGCCGCAACGGCCACGAGGGGTGCGACGAGCACGGCAACACCTGCAGCACCGACTGCAGCGCGGAGGCGACCCAGATGGGCGACTGCGTGCACACCGAGTGCTCGCCGAGCACCGTCAACCAGAACCCGGAGGCGACGATCGAGGAGCAGCGCGCGGCACGCGACTGCGGCGGCAAGTGCGTACCGGCGGGGACGACACCCCTGGACCCGATCCTCGGGATCATCCCCGACTCCAGGGCCACCCACCAGTACAACGACGCCTTCGACGCCGGTGTGGCCTGGCTGTGGGGTCTCGAGGGCGACGAGTACTACTACGGCGGTGACCTGCTCACCAAGGTGCTGGCGGAGGACGACCCGATCGTGCGGGCGCGGAACCAGCTGATCAACATGGGCATCGACGCGTTCGTCGGCCCGCGGCAGGAGCAGGTCGCCATCCACTACAGGGACACCGGTCCCGATCCCGGCCACCCCTGGTACACCCCCCGCGGGGCGCTCAACAACATCCGCGGCGCGGCCTCGGACCTGCTGGGCGCGACCACCAGGGGACACCTCGGCCACAAGAACTCGGCGAAGTCATTCCTCGGCAGCTACAAGGGCTATGCCAACATCGTCCCCGGCGGCGACGTGGCACCCGGGATCATCAAAATCCACTTCCACATCGAGAATCCCGCGGACTGGAACTCCTTCACCCATGTCATTCCGCGAGGGTGGGACTCGTGGCTCCGCGGTCCCGGCCATCTGCAGAACATCACGTTCGACTGGACGGAACAGCTGCCGCTGGCATGCGTCAACATCAAGTAGCCGAGTGGGAAGAGTGTGATCCGGTGAAGCGTGTCCCCCGTGTGCGGGTCGCCTGCGTGCTGGCCGTGGGCGCCGTCCTCCTGGCGGCCTGCTCCGACTCGGGCTCGTCGGCGAGGATCGACGGTGACGGGCTGGCCGGCACCTGGACGTCGGGGAAGGGGGCCGCGCTGACGATCGAGAAGACCCCGCAGTCCTTCTCCGCCACCGGGCTCAAGGTCGACGCGTCCGCCTATCCCGACTGCACGGGCGAACTGGACGACGGGGGCTGGGAGTTCTACGACGAGCACGGCCTGACGTCACCGGCCGCGGGCTCGGGCACGCAACTGGTGCTGGCCTTCCCCGCCGGCCGGGGACGGCAGAGCAGCTCATGCTCGGTCGACGTCGACGTCCGCAAGAAGTCGGGCAAGCTCATGCTGTGCATCAGCGACTACGCGGACTCGACGTGCGACTCGGGTATCTACTTCACCAAGCAGGACGGCACCCCGGCGAAGTGACGGCGGCCTACGAGCGGTGGTACTGCTGCGGCACGAACGGCTCGGCGCCCAGCTCCTCCGCCGCGTGCCGGGCGAAGTACGGGTCGCGCAGCAACTGGCGGGCCAGCAGCACCGCGTCGGCGCGGCCCGAGGCCACGATGTCCTCGGCCTGCGCCGCCCCGGTGATCAGGCCGACCGCGGCCACCGGCAGGCCGGCCTCCTCGCGTACCCGCTCGGCGAAGGGCACCTGGAAACCGGGGGCCGCCGGGATGCGGGCGTCGGGGGCGTTGCCGCCGGTCGAGACGTCCATCAGATCCACCCCGCGGGCGGCCAGCTCCTTGGCGAAGGCCACGGTGTCGTCGCCGGTCCAGCCCTCGCGGTCGTCGTCCGCGTTCTCGCTGAGCCAGTCGGTGGCCGAGATCCGGTAGAGCACCGGCAGCTCCTGCGGCCAGGCAGCGCGCACCGCCTCGACCACCGCCAGCGGGAAGCGGGTGCGGTTCTCGAAGGAGCCGCCGTAGGCGTCGGTGCGGCGGTTGGTGTATGGGGAAAGGAACTGGTGCAGCAGGTAGCCGTGGGCGCCGTGGATCTCGACGGCCTGGAAGCCGGCGGCCAGCGCCCTGCGGGCGGCGGCGGCGAACTGTCCGACGATCTCCCGTATGCCGTCCTCGGTCAGCTCCTCGGGCACGGTCGAGGCCGGCGTGAAGGGCAGAGGGCTCGGGCCGACCGGCGTCCACCCGAGCGGCGCGTCGGGCGGGATCGGCGCCCCGCGGTCCACCCACGTGCGCTCGGTGGACGCCTTGCGGCCGGCGTGGGCGAGCTGGATGCCGGCGACGGCGCCCTGCTCCTTGAGGAAGGCGGTCACCCGGCGGAAGGCCTCGACCTGCGTGTCGTTCCAGATGCCGAGGTCGTAGGGGGTGATGCGGCCCTCGGGGCTCACCGCGGTGGCCTCGGTGAGGATCAGGCCCGTGCCGCCGGCCGCCCGCGAGGCGAGGTGCGTGAAGTGCCAGTCGTTCGCGACGCCGGTGTCCGCCCCCGTGGGCGCGGCGCTGTACTGGCACATCGAGGCCATCCAGACGCGGTTGCGCGCGGTCACCGACCGAAGGGCGTACGGCTTGAACAGCTTGGACATGGGGGGTCTCCGGGGGGAAGGGGCCGCTGGTTCCTGCGCCCATAATACTTGCACGAGCAGGTATATGCTCACGCATCGATCGACGTGACGTCCGCCACCGGGACGGCCACCGGGCTCTGCCCCTCCCAAGCCGACGCCCTACCGGCCTGCGACTTCCTCAGGACCGTCATCCTGACCGCGGCGCGGCTCCGCCTCTCCCCCGTGATCGAGCACGCCGGCCGCCGAATCCGAATCCTCGGCGCCTCCGCCCACCACCGCTTACCGCTCACCGCCCACCGCCCACCGCCCACCGGACCGCTGCGACGGTGCTGCGGGTACGCAGTAGCCCGTCGCGGTGCCCGGCGCGGAGGATCTCCCCGCTCTCGTCCAGGCCGAGGGCCGTCAGACCGATCTTCGACGACCGCCTCGGCCTTGTCGCAGCGACACCACGGACCGTCCACGTCGGCGGCTGTCCGTCGTGGAGCACCTCGCAGTCGGCGGCCACGAGGCGACCGCAGGGAGCGAACGCGTTCGTTGGTACGGGATTCGGCGTGGCCCGCACAGGCCGTCGGCCGCACCACGGCAGCACGGAGTCTCCCGGCCAACGGGGTGGTGAAGCCCGGCAGAGCCGGAGCGCGGCCCTGTTCCGCGCAGCCTGGGCTGTCTTCCGTCGGCATGACGCCGTGCGTGCCATCTTCAATAAACGCAAGCGGCGGTGTCGCTGTTGTCGCGTGTGGTCACCATGGTGGCCACACCACTACGGTGTCGGGGAAGCGCCGCCACGGGTGTGCCGTAAGTGAGCTTGGTGAGTTCCGCGGTGTCGGCAAGGGGCGCATTGAAAGCGTAGAAGAAAAATTTGCGGCGCACACTGGCGGCGTCACCGACGATCGATTTCGCACTTCTCCACTCATCGGCATTGACAGCATCTACTATTACGTTTGCGATGTAATACTGATTGTTGTCCTCGCTGCGAAAGGCAACCCACGTTCGGTACCCGGCGGGGGCGTGCCCGGTTCCCCGTACCGACACACAGCGCGGTATCAGATCACCGGGCGGTCGGATAAAGGCGAGATCCGCGCTGTGACGAGAGGATTCCGGCTCCGCGGAAACTGCGGCACGGGAGGGGGCCAGACTTGTCGACGGCCATGACCGCGGGACCTGCTGAGGCGAGTGCAAATGGACGTAGATCCCGGTGACCGCTGACGCGATCCCTGCGGCAGCCCCTAAGGCGCTCCATGTGTAGATCCTCAACCCGAAACGTCGCGCCTCAGCTCGCGGCAGCCGCGGCGCACTGCCCGGCGCTCCAGGAGACGAGTGAGAACCTGACGTTCCGCCCGTGGCCTGCTGTGTCATATCGGGCCGAGCGCCGACGCCAGGATCTGGGGTGGAGCTACTCACCGTTCCCCCTCGGGTAGACGCACCTGCACTTCCCGCCAGTTTGAAGGTGCTTATTCTATCGATGCAACGGCCTTCAAGCCCGACACTCTCCGTCTTTTGGCCAGAAGCCCAGCCACAGCTGCGGCGGCCCTTCGGGACCTAGCACTTCAGTCGCGCTTCTCCATCAGCGCGCGATACCCATGACGGAAAGGGGTCGTCGCCAGTCGCGGGCGGCGTGACACGGTCATCACCGCCGACGCGCTCCACACCCAGCACGCGACGGACTACCCGGCCGGCATCGCGGCCGGCGTGCGGATCCTCGGCCGGACCTGGAACGAGCTCAAATCGATGAACATGAACGTGAACAGCGGCGTCTGCACCGACACCTCGCAGAACGGCGGCCTCAGCGGAGTCGGTCGGCTGAACAACCCCGCCGACCCGACCTACATCTGCGACCGCCACCTTTCCCGCCTGCGAGCTACGCTGATGCCGCCACCTGCTGGTTCCACGGCTCGGCGGAATGGGGCGCCGACGACTCCCAAAACACTTCTGTCCCGGGACACTCACCTCACCGCCGACAACACGTCCCGTGCCAATTCAAGTAACGGGGCCCTGGCATGCACGGTGAGGCCAGGGAATGGTGATCAGCCGTGCAGTTTCGACCGGCCTGTCCGACCGTGCCGGACGCGCTACGGGAGTTCGAGGCGCACCACAACTCCCACCGGCCGCGCCAGGACGTCGTCAACGCCCGCCCGCTCGACCCGCAGGCGGTTCCGCTCACCGATCCAGAACCGACCACCGCCTCGACATACGAGAACACGACCGCCCCGGCGACGCTGAGTTCACCTGCACGTGCTGCGGGGAGGGTTGGGCCCGGGACCAGCCGCAAGAGGCACTGTTCATGCTTCCACCGGGAACCGCCGGGGAACTGCGGGTGCAGGTCGAGCGCCTGGACGCGGTGCTCCTTGGGCGAACGCACCACGAGCCGACGGCAGAGCCGGGGTTGGCCTGGTGGCATCGCAGGTGCTGACAGCACCCACGCCACTCTCCACATCGTCGGCTCTTACATGACGAGAGCCTGCCCCGATCGATCATCTGACCATCCGATGGTCTGGTCGTCGGCCGGGTATGGGTCGGGGCGACCCGACAGACGCGGAGTGGGAACGGCTTCGGCCGTTCCTGCCGGTGGGCAATGGCCGGTGCGGGCCTTGGCGGGACCACCCCCAATCGACTGGGACATCGCAGTGGACTCCACCGTGGTGCGCACACACCGCCACGCGGCGGGAACCCGCACCGCACCGCGAAAAACAGGTTACAAACAGTCAGATTGCATGTAGGCTACCGCAAGAGGCATGGCCCCAGGTCATATAACCTCGCGAAAAGCACAGGTGATTCACCATGAATGCGGGAAACTGACGCACAATCGCGAAGAATTCGGGAGGGGTATCTCGTGATGAATCGCACCGGCGCTGGGTCGTCCCGGCGTGCACAGAGCAAGACTCGGGGGATGAGTAAAGTTCGGCTGGGTGTGCTGTCGAGTGTGGTGGCGGGTCTGGTAGGCGTGAGCGGGATGCTTGCAACAGCACCGGCGCAGGCTGCCGAGTCCTGCAACAGCACGCGCGTGTGCTTCTGGCTCACCGACAACACGATCAGGAACATCGACCCGGGGGCCTTTTTCTACCCCTGTAGCTACGGCCCGGCCTACTTCCAGGCCACCGACGATCTCACCCAGGCGCGCAACCGGTCGACCACCGCGCTGTCCGTGTTCCTTTACAAGGGATCCGGGGTGTTCGCGGAGGTCAGTCAGCTGGACCCGGGCGACACGATCCAGTACACCGCAGGTGCTACCTACGCATTCTGCATCGCAGGCCAGTAACAGCGGAAACGCCAGGCACGGTCGGGCCTCATCGTAAGTTCCGGCCCTGCCGTTGCCATTCGCGATATTTCCGCCGCTGATACCTGGTCAGCTCGGCTGGAATCGTGCTTGTCCTTCCAGTGCCGTGCTGCGTCGGGAAGTGGTGGCCGGAGAGAATCGCTCCTCGGCTTGTCGGGCTGGAGCACTCGCGCAACACAGCACCGTGCCCGCTGCGTGAGGCGCCGGCCTCAATGGGGCTTCTGGCAGCCGGGGCGGGGTTGCGGTACCGCAGCCTCGCCCCGGCGTTTCCTCAGCCTGGACTTCCTCGACTCACGGGCGACTTCCCCGAACGGGCGCGGCAGATCCTCAAGGCCTCGCCAGCCGCTCCGGAGAAAGCACCACCTGCTGCTCCTGGCCGTCGTTCACGTCGCCCGGGTGGGCGAGCTGCATCTGCCCGTACAGCGCCGCGGCTCACCGCTCCGCGTGGACGGACCAGGTAGGCAGCGCCGGGGGCCTGGAGACCTGTGCGAGTAGGCGCCCGGCGCCGCCGGGCATCGCTCATCCGCGTGGGCCTCGATCACATGCCTGCTCCCGCAGGTCGGCCGGGCGGCGGCCGCCAGCTCCGCCTGGGCGGCATCATCCGTGCCGGGGTCGTAGACCGTGCCCGGCCCGCCGCAGCCAGCAGCTGCTCGATGCGCTCCCGCTCCGGGAGCTCCGCGCGGGTCGCGCGGGTCGTCGGCCAGGTCCTCGTGCCAGGAGTCCTGCCGGGCGAAGAGGCGCGCGTCGTCCAGAGCGGCCGCGACCGCGTCGGCGGTCATGCCGGTGGCGCGGCGGCGCACCATACGACGGCCGGTGCGGGGCGGGGTCGACCGGTTCGAGCGGACCGGGAGGACGTCGGACTGCGTGCCGGGGCGTAGACATCGGCGCCTGTCTTTCGCGCGGGGAACTGGGCTCGCGCAGGTAACTCGGTGAGCCAGGTGTACCAGCCTCAGCGGGTGGTCGCTCAGCTTGTTTTTTATCTTCCGGACTCGAACGCCGTCTCGTACTGGGTCGCTCACCTGGGGGTTCGCCGGACGTGGGGGCGGCCTTCGTCTGATCATGTGCTCCGACCAAGGTGCACGTGACCAGACGAAGGCCATGAGGATGAGTCTGCTGCCTAATGCTGTCCGGAGGGAGGCGTTCGCGGAAGCGTCACGCTTCCGGGGCGAGTTCTATGAGTGTCTGGGCGCTCGGCGCGACGAGTTGTTCGAACTGTCCGACGCCGTCTTGTGTGCGGAAGGTGCGGTGAAGTCCCCGGTGGATCTGACGTTGCTGCCGGAACATCGTCGCGGGCACGGAGCGATGTACGGAGGTCTGGATCACGGCCGGATCGACGTCGGCCGGCTGCGTAACGTGCTGGCCGGACTGTCTCTGCCGCGGTTCGAGGACGGGCGCCTGGTGCCGGCGGTGGATGTGTCACCGTGGCTCCGCTCGGACGCGCCGTGCTCGGCGGACCGTCTGTTCTGCCACGTCTACGGACGGGCGAAGACGGCCTCGCAGTTCATTCCGGGCTGGCCGTACTCCTTCGTGGCCGTGCTGGAGCCGGGTGCTACGTCCTGGACCGCAATCCTGGACGCGGTCCGGCTCGGGCCCGCGGACGACGCGACCGCGGTCACTGCCGCCCAGCTCCGAGGAGTGGTTGAACGACTCATCGCCGCGGGCCAATGGCAGGCCGGGGACCCGCATATCGTGATCGTCAGCGACGCCGGCTACGACGTCACTCGCCTGGCCTGGGTCCTGCGCGACCTGCCGGTCGAACTGGTCGGCCGAGTCCGTTCCGACCGCGTGATGCGTCTGCCGAAGTCACCACGGATGCACGGTGTCAACGGCCGGCCGCCCAAGCACGGCCCGGAGTTCCGCTTCACCAAGCCGGAGACCTGGCCCGAGCCCGCGATCATCACGGTTACCGACACCGCCAACTACGGCAAGGCCGTCACCCAGGCGTGGGACCGGGTCCACCCCCGGCTCACCCACCGCTCCTCCTGGCTCGACCATGACGGTGAACTACCGCTGGTCGAGGGGACGCTGATGCGGTTAAAGGTGGAGCACCTATCGAAGGAGCGGGATGCCCCGCCGGTGTGGTTATGGTCCTCCAAGACTGGTGCCACCCCGGACGACGTGGACCGCTTCTGGCAGGCGTTTCTCCGCCGTTTCGACCTGGAGCACACGTTCCGCTTCGCGAAGCAGACCCTCGGCTGGACCACCCCGAAACTCCGCACGCCCGAGGCCGCGGACCGCTGGACCTGGATCCTGATCGTCGCCCACACGCAGCTCCGCCTCGCGCGACCGCTGGCCGCGGACCTGCGCCGGCCCTGGGAGAAACCCTCCGCCGCCGACCGGCTCACCCCGGCCCGGGTCCGCCGGGGGTGCAGGAACATCCGCGCCCACCTCGCCTGCCCGGCCCGTGTTCCCCAACCCCGAGGCACCGGCCCCGGACGGCCACCCGGCTCCAAGAACAAACACCGGGCACCCCGCTACGACGTCGGAAAAACCGCCAAACGCCCCGAGACCCTCAAGGCCATCGGCAAGCCCGGAAGATCCTGGTAGACAGAGCACAAGTTCAGCGAGCAACCGTATAGCTCAAGTCGTGGGCTGTCAGGGACGAAGGGGTCAGCCGCAGCCACATCGTGCCGCGCTGAGCAGGATCATCATGCAGGTAGCGGACGAAGCGTGAATCCCAGAGGGACTCATCCGTGCCCAGATAGCGGACCAACTTGCGGCGCCCACGCGGGACGTCGAAGGGGACAAGTTCAGCCCGACCACGCGCGATGACCTGGCGGACAAGCCCCGTCGCGACGTCACACACATCCACGACAAGAGCGATTTGCGCTTCCGCGCTCACCCGGTGAAACAGCCTGGCCCACGGCCCGGTCAGAACCCAGAAGGCCCCCTCCTCCCACAGAAACCACACAGGCCGCACACTCGGTCCATCGGTAGCAATGCGCGCAGTGAGCGGCTGACCGAGGAAGACATCAATATCAAAGGGAGGAGACGTCACGTGGCCATGGTCGTTCTTCCAAACGCCGCCGAACACCCCGACCTTCGACCTAGGTCGAGCCATCCGTAGACCGGGCAAATCCTGGTAGATAAAGAACAAGCTCAGAGCGCGTTTGAGATCAGTTCAGGGGACTTTCCGTAGGGGTTTGGGGCCGGGTCGGGTAGCGGGCTGTCCGCGGGTGAGCGGGCGAACTGTCATGTCGGTCATGGCCCGGCGGATCATGGTTTCGGAATGAGCAGGGCCGTGTTCGTAGTCGCCACACCAGCGGCCGCTTCGCCCCGTCGCGGTCCTGGACGTGGGCCGCCAGGACATGGACGGCCAGAAGCAGGACGAGAACGTCGGTGACTCAACGCCTGGCAGCGGTACGCCCTGGCCCACCTGCCCGATCCCGCGCGACACGTGCTGTCGCTGATACCGCCCGAAGGAGCTGGCCGCCAGTACCCGTACAGCCGCGGCAAGCGCCAGCGAGCACGCCACCGTTCTGCATGAGGCAGGACTGATCCGCACCGCCCGGCATCACAACAGCGTCCCGCACAGCGCCACCCCGTTGGGCCTCGCGCTGCTCAACCGCGCGCAGGGCGCGATCTGACGGTGCCGGATTCGACCTGATCTCCCCTGGAGGGGTGGCGGCATCGTGCGTACCCGGCGCACCGGACATCAGCGCGTGATCCGCGGGTCCGGTGCGCCGGTGGCGCTCACGACGGCAGAAGGTGGTCCTCGAAGAACGCGACGGTGCGGCGACGAGCTGCGGGATGCCAGGGTGGCCCTCGGAGCAGTGTCCCGCCCCTCCACCCGCACCAGAGGGGAATCCGTGCCGGCGTCGAGCAGCCGCGCGTGCAGCTGTTCGCTCTGGGTGACGGGCGCAAACACGTCGGCCGAGCCGTGCACGAGCAGGAAGGGCGCGGCCGGACCGGTCACTTGCCGCACCGGGCTCGCGGCCCGCGCCGGGTCGGTCGCCTGGGCGAGCCTCGCTCCCAGTAGCCGGCCCTCGGGCGAGTCCGCGTCCCCACCGGCCGCGTTCGCGCCGGAGGAACGCGAGGACCGACAGCACGTCCTCCAGCAGGGCGGGGAAGCGTGCCTCGCCCGACAGGCGGTAGTCGATGGTGGCGACGGCGATCCCTGCTGCGGCCAGTGCGTCGAACACCGAGCCCGGCTACAGGGTGTGCGGCAGGCGGCGGCGGTCCCCCGACCAGAAGGCGCCTGCGTGGATCCACACGACCAGCGGCGCCCCGCCGTTTCAGCCGCCGACCACGGCGCACATCTCCGTGCCCGCCCGCTTGCCGACCCGGGTCATGAGGAGGACCCGGGCAGGAGGGGGCGCATGAAGGTGCGGTCGTACCGCAGGACGCACCCGCTCTCGTCCCTGATGCGGTCGGCGTCCACGAACTCCGGATCCGCGCCGAAGAGTGTCCGGTACTTCTCGTAGGCAGCAAGGCTGGGGAAGCTGAACAGGGCGAGAGCCTTGTCGCTCGCGCCTTCCGCCGGCAGGAAGTAGCCGTGGTGCGTGCCGCCGTGCTGGTCCACCAGCTCCATCCAGCGACGCCCGAACCGCTCGAACGCCTCGATCTTCGCCGGGTCGATCACGTACTCAACGACGCAAGTAATCATGCTCCGAGGTTAGGACGTTTCGTTCGGATCATCGGTCGGACGGGACGGGGGTGACCGCCCTAATGCTGCGTCTGCGGAGGTGGTCGCGGATGGGGCGGGAGGAGTGGGCCTCGTCGGCCAGGACCACGTCCGGCCGGGTGCGGAACCGCCCGACTGCTGCGCGGCCGGATCAGCTGTCGGCGGTCGTCCCGGGCTTGAGCAGACCCTCGCGGTAGGCGATGGCCACGGCCTCGGTCCGGCCCGTGGCGCCCAGCTTGGCGAGGATGTTGGAGACGTGGACGCTCGCCGTCTTCCCGCTGATGAAGAGCTCCTCGCCGATCTGCCGGTTGCTGCGCCCCCGGCCGAGCAGCCGCAGGACCTCGCTCTCCCGGGGGGTCAGCGCGGCGATGCGGTCCGCGGCCGCCGGAGCGTCGGCAAGGCGACCGCGCCTGATCAGGGAGTCCACCGCCTCGCACAGCGGAACCGCGCCCAGCCGCACAGCGGTGTCCCGGGCCGCGTAGGCCTGTTCGGCTGCCTCCGCACGGCGCTCGGCGGTGAGGAGGGCTTCTGCCAGCCTCCAACGGCACCGGGCCAGCTCGTACGGATCGTCGTAGCCGAACGCCGTCACGGCCCGGTCCCAGGCATCCACCTCCGGTCCGGTGGCGGCGCGCACCCCCTCGGCCTCGGCGCGGGCCAGCCACGCCAGTCCTTCGGGGCCCTGCCTGGTGCCGTCCTCGCCCTGGGCGGCTGTGGTCCGGGCCAGTTCCACCAGCTCGCCGGCGGTTTTCACCCAGAGGCCGGCTGCCACGGTGTCGGCGGTCAGGCGGGACTCCTGCGCCGCGTCGGCGACCGCCGCCAGTGCGAGCGCGGCGAGCCGCACCACCACGTCGGGCCGCTCGGAGCCCGAGGCGTCCATGAGCGCCTCGACGGACGCGCGCATCTGCCGGACGGAGCCGTCGGCATCGCCGCGCATCGCGGCGCTGTCGGTCAGCACGACACTCGCGACGAGCGTCGACATCCAGTCGAAGGGGCGGTCGAGCAGCGCCTGGGCGCCCGTGACGGCCGCGTCGTACTCACCGCGGGCGAGGGCCACGTACAGCGCGGGTCCGGTCGCGAACCCGCCCGCGACCGGGAGGATTTCGGCGTCGGCGGCGGCCGCTCGCGCGCACTCGTCCCAGCGGCCGAGCGTGTAGAGCAGCAGCGACCGCAGGTAGCGCAGTTCCAGGGCGTACGGGGAGGAGTGGAGGCCGGCCCGGGTGGCGCGTTCGAGGCCGTCGCCGATCCAGGTCAGGCTGTCGTCCAGGTCACCGGATTCGTAGCAGCCGATGGCCAGGTTGAACAGGGCGCGCATCTCCACCGAGAAGTTCCCGGCGGCGCGGGCCAGTTCGCGCGCGCGGCGCAGTCGGTCCCGGCCTTCGGCGGTCCGGCGGTTGTGCGCCTCCATGCCGACCAGGGAGATCATCACGTCGGCCTGGGCGTCGCCGAGCCGGAGCAGTTCGGCACTCTCCAGCGCCTGCCGGGCGACCTGCTCGGCGTGCTCGTGCCGTCCCACATAGCGTGCGGCCATGACATGGGTCGCGGCCGCCCACACCCAGGTGGACGAGGGCGGATCCGCCGGGATGAGCGCGAGCGCCTCACTGCTGTAGGTGAAGGCGTCGGCCAGGCTGTCGACGCGCATGAGATCGCCCGCGAGTGTGTAGCGCACTCGCGCGGCCAGTTCGGAGTCGGTGTTCGCGCCGGCCCGCCCGAGCGCCGAGCGGGTGAGCTGGACGGCACGATGGGGTTCACCGGCGCGGGCGGCGGCGGCCGAGGCGCGCAGCGTGAGGGTGATGGCGTCGAAGGTCCCGGGGCGATCGGACGCGTCAACCGCCGCCCACAGCTCGAGGGCGGACTCCAGGTGGCGCAGCTCCGCGGCGGGCGCGCCCACACGCTGCGCGTGGTCGGCGGCCTCGAGGGAGGCGGCCAACGCATCGGCCGGGTCGTGGCTCTCGCGTGAGTGGTGAGCACGCTCCGCCGCGCTCTCCGCCGATCGGCCCTCCCCCGCCAGGAGCCGGGCGAACACCCCGTGCAGCCGTACCCGTTCGCCGGGCAGCAGGTCCTCGTACACGGCCTCGCGGGTGAGGGCGTGCCGGAACGAGTACGTCGCGTCGTCACCGGGAATCAGCAGCTGGCGTCCGACCGCCTCGCGCAGCGCCGACTCCAGCTCCTCCTGAGGCAGTTGTACGGCGTCACGCAGCAGGTCGTGCCGGACGCGGCGCCCCGCCACGGCCGCGGTGCGGAGCACCTGCTGCGCCGTCTCGGAGAGCTGCTCGAGCCGGATGAGCAACACGTCGGCCAGGCCGCCCAGGCTTCCCACCCCCCTGGGCATCGCGGTGGAGGCGGGGCCGTCGTTGCCGGGCATCGCGGCCAGCAACTCCTCGGCGTAGAACGCGTTCCCCTCGGCGCGGCGGACGATACTGCGCACCGTGCTGTCGGAGACGGGGCCGGTGCGCAGCGCCTGTACGAGCCGCGCCACGTCCGCGTCCGGCATCGGCCGCAGCTCGAGCCGGTCGACGGCGTGCAGCCGGACCAGCTCGGCGAGCAGCGGCCGCAGCGGGTGACGGCGGTGCAGGTCGTCCGCGCGGTAGGAGGCGAAGACGGCGAGGCGGCGAGGCGGGCCGCCGGGGAAGGGCCGCTGGAGGATGCCCCGGCTGAGCAGAAAGCGGAGCAGATCCCGGGAGGACTGGTCCGCCCAGTGCAGGTCTTCCAGGACGAGCAGGAGCGGGGCCAGGTCCGCGAGGTCCGCGAGGAGTCCGGTGACACCCTCGAAGAGCTGGAGGAGGTTGCCGGGGTCGGGCGCGCCGCCGGTGCCGTGAGCCGCGCCGGTCAGGCGGTCCACGGCCGGGTGCGCGGCGAAGACCGGGGCGAACCGGTCGTCGGCGGCGGCCGCGCCGAGGATCTCCGTGAACGGGAGATAGGGCAGACCCACGTCACCGAGGTCCACGCAGTGGCCGGTCAGGACGGTCATGCCGGCGGCGGTCGCGTGCGTGGCGGCCTCCGTCAGCATGCGGGTCTTGCCGACACCGGCGTCCCCGGACAGCAGGACGGCGCGCGGATCGCCAGCCGAGGCCCGTTTCAGCACGCCGGTGAGCCGGGAGAGCTCGTCCTCCCGGCCGATGAACGGCGTACCGAATGTCTGTTCCACGTCCCCATCCTGGCACGTGCCGCCGACATCGCCCGTCTGCCGCCCGCGCCCCGGTCCGGGGCGCGGGCGGGAGCGACGACGCCGGACGTCCGCGGCACTACCGGAGCCGGTCCTCAGGCCCCGCCGGGGTGAGCCGGCGCATGTTCGCCCGCGTCCGCTGTCGCGCGGGCAGCGGGGGTGTCCGGGGCCGGGTGTGCGTGGGCGTCGTGGGGTGGCGGGTGGGCGTCAGCGGTGGCAGGCGCAGATCGCCTGGTGGCGGGCCCCGTGGGGGCCGGTCTGTAGCTCAGGAGGTGACCCGGTGGCTGCCGTGGTCCGACCAGGGCTGGTTCGGCGGGCCGTCACGGAGGTGCCTCCGCAGACAGGCGGGCCCCCTGCGCGCGCACGGCCGCGCCGTCCGCAGGCCGTCACCGGCCGCTGCCACGGCGGCCTCCTCGGCACTGGCTGCGCTTGCCGACCTCACGCCACCTGGGCGGCCCGGTGTCGGCAGTTCGTGTCCACGGGACCTGGCCGGACCGATGGCCGGCGTACAACCGGCGCCGTCCCGGTCACGGTCAGGTATCGGACCCTGCATCGGCCCATAGGCCACCCAGGGGTGCGAAACGATTCGGATATGGGGCGTTCGCGAGTCAGGCGGGTGGGCCTGGCGTACGCGGTCAGCCAACTGGTGACCACGCTGGTCGTCCTGTGGCTGAACCGTCATTACCAACTCGGCAGGGAAAGTGCTGTCGTCGTGACGCTTGTACCAACCCTGCCTGCGGCGTTTCTCGCCTGGGCGGCGTATCGGGACGACCGGTCCGAGGCAACGAGAGACCTGGACCTGGCGGCGCGGACCCTGGCGGCAGCAGTCAAAGTGTCGGGACGGGACCAGGTCGCGAGTCTGCTGGGCGCAGGTGGCAGGCGTATCGACGTGGTCTTCGACTACCTGCCCACAGCGGCGCACGATGCCGCTGGTACCGCCGCGCGTGGGCAACTCGCGGACGTCCTTGCGTACTACCGCAACCTGCGCCCTGCCCGACTGCTGATCACCGGTGCGCCGGGAGCAGGCAAGTCCTTGCTGGCTCTGCAGTTGCTCATCGACGTTCTGGACGACCCGGCCCGTACTGACACCGATCCGGTTCCCGTGCCCGTGTCCGTCGCCGGCTGGGACACTCTCCAGCCGCTGACACAGTGGCTGGCCGAGCAGATCCACCAGCGTTACGGCAGTATGGGCATCACCTCCGACGACGCGCACGCGCTGGTGAGCCGGCGACGTGTCCTCCCCGTCCTTGACGGCCTGGACGAGATGGACCACGCGGACACGCCACCCGGCCGCCGGCGCTCTGCGGCCGCCGTAGTCCAGTTGAACGACTACCAGGACACTCACGGCAGTGCTCCCCTCGTACTGACGTGCCGCACCGAGCAGTACGAGGAACTGGCCGCCACGAACGTACTGATGCTCGACGCCGCCCGTGTCCAGATCCGTCCTGTCAGCACCGCGCAGGCGACGGCCTACCTCACGGCCCGTGTTTCTGCCCCGCTCCGCTGGGCGCCTGTGCTGGCCGCTTTGACCGCGCATCCGGCCGGTTCCCTGGCTCGCGCTCTGGACACCCCGTGGCGTCTCAACCTGGCCGTCACCGTCTTCGAGCAGCGCGACCCGCAAACCCATACCTACGTCCGCGATCCAGCCGACCTCCTCGGCCTTGTCTCTCCCGATGCGATTCGCGACCACCTGCTCGCACGTCGTATCCAGGCCGCCACCGCCCAGCACCCGAGCCGCTACAGCCCGCACCAGGTTCAGCGGTGGCTGAGCAGGCTCGCCACGCACCTGGCGGGCTCCACCGGGACGGAGCCGGATACGGACGTCGTCCTCCATCAACTGTGGACTCTCGCGGGGCCCCGCCGTGTCCGCGCCATCGACGCTGTTGTCACTGCCTTCCTCACCTCGGCCGTCTGTGCGGCCTTGTTGGACCAGAGGCCGTCAGGCTTCTCCTCGCGCCAGCTGCTGGGAGTGGTGCTGCTTGTGGTTTGCTCCGCAGGGTCGATCGCCGTCAACTCGATACGGCCTCCCAGAAGCGCCGGCGCGCGAGGCAATCCCGCCCGGCGGCACCGGCTGACAGCCGAAATCGCGGTCCTTCTGGCGACCGCTCTGGCGTTCGGGCTTGCGATCGGTCTCGGAGGCGGGTGGGGAGACGGATGGGCAGGCGGGTGGGGAAGCGGTCGGGGAGGACTCGGCGCGGTGATCGGGCCGGCGGTGAAGGTGGTCGTTGGAGCGATGGTCGTAGTGGTGTTCTTCGTGGGGAGCCCGACAATCTTTCGCGCGCTCGCCGGAGGGTTCATCGTCCCTACGGACCCGCGGCATCCCATCAGGGACGACCTGGTGGTCGGCCTGACGATCGGCGTGGCCTGCGCGATTGCGTCGGGAACAGCAGTCGGAGTCATCGCGAGTCCCGGGCTCGGGGCGACTGCCGGGCTCGCGCTCGGCCTGGTGACAGGCTTCTGGCCGTGGTCACAGTCCGCTGCCCGGCGCTATCTGGTCTTTTTGTGCGTGTGCCGGGGCCGACTGCTGCCCTGGCGCCTCGGCGCGTTCCTGAACTGGTCCTACGAGGCAGGGTTGCTGCGGATATCGGGCATCGCCTACCAGTTCCGCCACCGGGAACTGCAGGACTGGCTCATTGCCAACCCGACACGTTGACCACGCCACAGCGCTCGCGCTTCCCGGGTTCACCGCCACCGTTGCCCCTGCGGCTCTGGTGACCTGACACAGCAGTACACGGACGCCGTCAGGACAAATCGTCCCCTCCGGGCTGGGGTCCCAACTGCGGGAGCGGCCGGCATCGCGGTCCTTCCGTCCCGGATTCCCCGCCGCGAGGGGAGCCGTGCAGGGCGGGGACGATGCGCCAGTCGCGCTGGAAGACGAGGTTGTGGAGGTCGGCAGCCACGACGGCACGCAGGGTCGGCACCAGTTCGGCGGCCTGCTGCGGGGTGGAGACGTTGAGCGGCCACTCGCCGACGGTCGCGCCGCGAAGGTGGGGGTGATGGAAGCCGGCGCCGTAGTGGGCGTGCAGGGTCAGGGAGGTGATGCCGGCCCGCAGTTGCTCGGGCCAGCAGAGCGACCAGGCGGCGAAGCTTCCGCCGTGCCCGTCCTGGCGGAGGCCGGTGGCGTTCAGAGTCCCGCTGCCCAGCAGCAGGTGGGCGTCGAACTCGGCGAGGACCTGGCGGGCGGGCGCGTCCATGAGCCGGACGGCGGCGCGGAAGGCACCGTCCTTGCCGGTCCTGTCCCGGTGCCCGGCGTGGGTGCCCTCGCGCAGATCGGCGAAGTGGCGCAGGAGGGCGTCCAGCGGGGCGGGGGACGCGGGAGGTTCGGCGGGGGAAACGGTCGAGGTCATCGGACGTCGTTCCTTTCGGGCGGGGGTGTGCAGGGTTCGCGGGGCAGGTCGCGCAGGGTGCGGGCGAGGAGCGGCAGCAGGGTCCCGGTCGGGCGCAGGAGGTCGGCGTGCCCGGTGCCGGGCGGGTGGAGGAGGTGGACGGGGACGTCGGCGTCGCGCAGGATCCGCGCGTAGCGGAGGGTGTCGCCGCTGACGGGGTCGAGGTCGCCGGCCGCCAGGACGGCCGGGGCGAGTCCGCGGTGGCCTGCTGCGCCGAAGGGCGTGGAGTGCAGGACGGTGCCGTCGGCGGCGAGGGCGGTGGCTGTCGTCCCGCGGTGGGCGTGCCAGGCGCGGCGCAGCGCGGCCGCGGTCGGGAAGGCTCGGGGGTCGCGCCGGTGGCTCGGCGCCCGGCAGCCGGGGTCGAGCGGAGGGTAGGCCAGGACCTGGACGCCGAGCCGGCCGCCGCGGTCGCGGACGGCGAGCGCGGCGCAGGCCGCGAGGGTGGCCCCCGAGCTGTCGCCGCCGACCGCCAGCGGCGAGCCGGAGGCGTCGCTGCGCAGGCGGGTCCACTCCAGGACCGTCAGGAGGTCTTCGAGGGGGGCGGGGTGCCGGTGGCGCGGTGCGAGCCGGTAGTCGACGCTCACCACGGCCCAGCCGGACAGGACCGCGAGGCGGGCGGTCACGTCGTGCCACTGCGCGACCGATCCGTACTGCCAGCTGCCGCCGTGGGCCCACACCAGGAAGCCGGTGGGCGCTCCGTCGCCGGAGCCGGGGCGGAACACGCGGGCGCCGACGGCGGGGTCGCCGGGGATCACGAGGTCGGACCAGGTCGCCCCGGCGGCGGGGCGGGCCGGGCGGAGGGCGGGAGACATGGGGGCTCCTTTCGTACGGGAAGCGGCCGGGGCGGCAGAAAGGGGGGAAGGACGGGATGTTCGCGGACCGGCGCGCGGTACGGGCGGCGGCGGAAGAGGGTGCGGCGGTGGTCACCTCGGGACGGGCGGGGCGGCCCGGCAGGTGCGGTCCGCCCCGGGTGCCCAGGAAGAGCAGCACGGCCGTGGCGGCCGCCTGGAGCAGCCCTCCGGCGACGAGCGCGGTCGAGGTGGAGGTGCGGGCGATGACCTTCGCGGCGAGGAGCCCGCCGACGACCGTACCCGCGCCGAGCACGCCGAAGGTCACACCGGCCTGGAGCGGTGAGAAGCCGAGGGTGTCCTGGAGGTAGAGGGTCAGCAGGTACACCAGCGACGTCTCGGTCACGAAGGCCAGCAGGCCGAACACGTTGCCCCAGGCCACGTTGCGGCGGCCGAGCACGGCGGGCGGCACCAGCGGCTGGGCGACCTTCCGCTCGCGCGACGTTCAGGATCGAGTAGTCGACGGCGAGCATGAACTGGGCGACCAGCAGCACCCCGAGGACAAGCTTCAGCCGGCCGGTGAGCTGCTCCGCGCCGGCGCCGGGCTCTGGGCGGGTTGCGGTGGGCAGCGACGCCGTTTGTGTTGTGGACATGACACGCACCCCTTTCGACTCCGCCGCGCGGAGGGGGCGTTGGAACGAGGGACACCGAACAACCCCAGCTAATGGGTCCGACGTCCCGTTACACCCAGAAAGGTAGCACGGGATCACCACTAAAGGCACTCTGATTCCGATTACCTGAGGCCCAGCACAACGGCGTCACCTGCACCGCATACGGCCACGGCGTCACAGCCCGGCCCGCCTGCCCCGTCCTCGCGGGCGCCCGCGAACTCCGCGGACAAGGCGGGGCACCGGCGGAGACCGGGCGGTGCCGTGCCGTGCTCCCTCGCCGTGCGGTCAGCGCACGGGACGCCTTCCGGAGCGCCGCCAGCGCAGCGCGAGATAGGCGAGGTCGGCGGCGAACAGCACGATGCCGATGACCAGCAGGAAGGCCAGGCCGTGGGCGACAGCGCCGACAAGGCCCAGCACGATGGCGACGATGACCAGCGCCAGGAAGAGAACCACGGCGTACTCCCTGTCCGTGCGACGCTCAGCGGCGTGCGAGCTGTCGCTCGCCGGCGGCGCCGACATGGTAGGCGATGTCATAGTGGGCGAAGATCGCGGCTTCGTCCTCGGCGGGCAGCACGTCGTCGGTGCCCATCGACGGGCTCTCCTTCACCAGCGCCCTGTCGTAGGCGACCTTCACATAGCCCGGTCCGACGCTCGCACCGTCAAGGGGGACGAACACCAGCCGGTGTCGTGTGGGCAGGCCGATCTGCACAGTGGCCATCGCCGGCTCGTCCGTGCTGGTGTTGACGTAGACCGCCTCGAAGGTGCCGATCTTGTGCCCTGCGGGGTCCACGACGTCGTACGTGCGCCACTCGCGGATATCCGCCACCTGGATCATGCTTCGGCCCCCTCGTGCGTTCGGAATCTGCGACTGCTCTGCCCATCTACTGCCCCGGAGCGCTGTGCTCCACCAGATTGCGGCCATCCGGCCGATCAGCAGGGCGCAGGCGCGGCGCCGGGGGCCGGGCCGCCGGAGAGCGGAAGTGCTCCCGCCTTCCGGCCGTACGGCCGGAAGGCGGGAGCCGAACCTGCTGGAGAAGGTCCGGAGAATGCCGCCCGGTCGCCGGGCGGGCCGGCTCAGCTCGGCAGCTTCCAGTTCTGCGCGCCCGTGCCGTTGCAGCTGTAGAGCTGCAGTTGTGTGCCGTTGGCGGTGGAGGAGTTCGGGACGTCCAGGCACAGCCCGGACTGCGGGTTGACCAGCGAACCGCTGGAGCCCGGCGTCCACTTCTGGGCGCCGCTGCCGTTGCAGGTCCACAGTTGGACGGCCGTGCCGTTGGTGGTGCCGCTGTTGCTGACGTCCAGGCACTTGCCGAGCGTACGCAGCGACCCGTCGGCGGCGACGATCCAGTCCTGGGCGTAGGTACTGTTGCAGCCGTAGATCTGGACGTGGGTGCCGTCGGAGGTCGAGGAGTTGGCGTCGTCCACACACAGGTTCGTGCCGACGCCGGCCCCGATCGGGCCGATGCGGGGCGAGGCCGGTGCCGCGGTGTCGCCGGCATAGGAGGGCGGGGCCGCCGAAGCGGCGCTCGCCCATGAGGTGTTGGCGCTGGTGCCGAGCGTGAAGCTCAACGTGCCGCCCGCGGTGACCGCGGTGGTGGGTGCGTAGGCGTTGTTCCAGGCCGCGCCGTTCCAGGTGGCCGACTGCACGTACGGTGCGTTGTCCGCGGCACCGTTGCCGTTGATCGTCAGCGACGCGCCGGACGGCAGCGTAATCACTGCCTGCGTGAACAGCGGTGAGCCGAGGGCGAGATCAGAGGTGCCCGGGGTCTCGGGGTACATGCCGAGCGCGGACCAGACGTACCACGCGCTCATCGTGCCCAGGTCGTCGTTGCCGTCGGCCAGGCCTGCGGGGGTGTTCGCCCAGATCTGGTCCTGGATCGCCCGCACCGTGCCCTGCGTCTTGTACGGCTCACCGATGTAGTCGTACTCCCACGGCAGTTCGATGCTGGGCTCGTTGCCCACCCACGCGTAGCCGTTGCCGCCGGTGAAGCTGCGCAGGGTGGTGTCGAGGTAGTCGTTCATGGCCTTGTTCCCGCCCTTGGCCCTGGCCAGGCCACCGACGTCGAACGGCACCATCCCGGTGTAGATCCAGGAGTCGGCCTCGACCATGTCGGTGCCGCTGGTCGGATCGAAACCGCCGGTCCAGGAGCCGCCGGCATTGCGCGGCTCGACGAAGCCGGAGGCCGGGTTGAGCACGTTGCGCCAGTCCTGCGCGCGGTTGGCGTAGGTCTTCTGGTCCGCGCTGTCGCCGAGCCGGCCGGCCAGCGCGGAGAGCGCGAAGTCGGCGGTGTCGTACTCCAGCGTGGTGGCCACGGGGCCGTAGAAGTTGCAGCAGCCGTAACTGCCGTCGTGCGGCATGTACCCGGGCGAGTTCAGGTAGTTCAGACCCGGCCGGTTGTTGTTGGCCTTGCTCGCCTCCGCGACCATGTCGGCCAGCGCGGTGGCGGTGTCGAACTTCGTGGCGCCGAAGGCATGGTAGTCCGCGAGGATGGCGTCCGCCGGGTCACCGACCATCACGTACGACTCACCGTTGTTCTCCGACCACTTGGGGAACTGGCCGGTCTGCGCGTAGTCGTCGACCATCGACTGCGCGGTGTCCGAGGCGACCTGCGGAGCGACCAGCCCTTCGAGCTGGGCCTGCGAGCGGTAGATGTCCCAGCCCGAGTAGTTCGCGTACGCGGCACTGTGGCCGGAGTCCACGGTGTGCGTCTTGCCGTCGAAGCCGTAGTACTGGCCGTTCGAGTCGCTGATCACGTTGGGATGCAGCAGCGAATGGTAGAGCGCGGTGTAGAAGGTCTGCTGCTGCGCCGCGGTACCGCCCGCGATCCGCACCTTTCCCAGCGCGGCGTTCCAGGAGTTCTGCGCGGCGGTGCGGGTCGCGGCGAAGTCCCACCCGCTGTTCTCCGCGGTGCGGTTGGCGACCGCGTTGGCCACCGACACGTAGGAGACGCCGACCTTGGCCTGCACCACCGGGTTGGCGGTGGTGTCGAAGGTGACGTAGCCGTTCGAGGCGGCCGCCTGGGGTACCGCGCTTCCCGTCACGGACTTCGTCGTCGCGGCCTTCGGCATCTTTGCGTGCAGCACCGACTTGCTCGGATCGTCCACGGTGTTCTTCGACGCAGCGCCGGTAGTGGCCCGGGGGTTCGCCGCCGGCTTGGCGATCGACGCGCCCTCACCGGCGAACGGCTGGTCGAAGACCATGTCGAAGTACACGGTGTACGTGTTTCCGGCCCCGCAGAAGTGACCGCTGGTGACCTGACCGCTCACCTCGGTGCTGGACACCTTCGTGAACTGGGTGTTGGTGCCACCGTACTGGCTGCCGGTGAGCTTGAAGATCAGGTTCGCCTGGGTGGTCTTGGGGAACGTGAAGCGGGCCATGCCGCTCCGCGTGGTCGTGGTCAGTTCGGTGGTCACCTGGTTGTTGAGCGCGACCTCGTACGAGCCCGCGGAGGCCGACTCGTTGGCGTGCGAGAACGCGTCCGTCGCTCCGGTGTTCACCGCACCGACGGTCGGCAGCACCGGAATGTCGCCGGAGGCACCGCACCCGGGGCCCGCGATGTGGGTCAGGCTGAAGCCTGTGATCGAGGAGTCGTTGTACTCGTAGCCACCGCCCGGTGGGCGCGAAGGCGTGTCCGGGCTCCATTGCACCATCCCGAAGGGCACGTCGGCGCCGGGGAAGTCGTTGGCCTGGTTGGTCGTCCCGACTAACGGGTTGACCAAGGTGGCCGGAGAGGTGACCAGAGCGGCCGCCCTGGCGGCGGCCGTGGCCGGCGCACACATCCCGGCCACGGCCAGCGATGCGGCCGCGAGCACGCCGATCACATACGCTCCGGGGGATCTGGACAGTCGTGTCCTCACGAGATTTCTCCTCTGAGTGAGCGTTGACAACGTTGTCGGTCAGTGCGTACAGCAACGGCCGGAACCACAGGGGAGATTGACAACGTTGTCGGATCTGATGCGGGCCTGAGAAGCTGCTGACGTTCCGGCATCTGATGACTCCAAGAGCTCAGCGGTACGCGAGGGGCCGGTGAGTGGAGAGCACTGAGCGCGAAAGTACCGACTAGGCAGGGACACGTCAACCATTCGCACGCGTGGTCGGGAGCGGGCCACCGGGTCCCCCGCGCCACGGCAGCGAAGCGCGGCGTTCAGAAGGCCGCTGCCCCGCGTCTCCATCCGGCTCCCGGCGCTGCGGTCCGCCCGGGAGAACCCTCCCGGGAATCCCGCCGCATCCACGGCGAGCTTCTCGTCAACGGCATCCGGATCCCGCGCATCGACGCGACCGCGGAACGGCGAATACGGACCGGCGCACACCGTACTTCCCCCCGTGCCCGGCTGTCCGCGTCACGGAGTAAGCCCGCGCCGCTGGGCCACGACAGGCCCGGCCGCGCGCCAGGCTCCAGGGCGGGTCCGCGAAGTCCCGGCGTCCACCCGGAGGGCGAGGCGGACGGAGCCTGGTGCGTGCGACCGCAAGGCGGAGGGTCGTCCTCGTAGCGGGCCTGCTCGGACGAACCCGACAACGCAGCGGGGGTGCGCGCCAAGCGCCGCCCGCCGGGCGGGACTTCGCGGACACGCCCTAGCATCGGGCGATGCGCCTCACGTCCTCTGCCACAGCAGCGCTCGCCTGCCTGCTGGCCTGCGCCCTCACCACGGCCTGCGGCGGGTCCTCCGACCGCGCCGACGCCGCGCCGTCCGCAACCCCCAGGTCCGCGTCCGCCTCCACAGCACCTGCTTCCCCCGGTGCGACCTCCTCGCAGCCGGCCACCGCGTCGAGCACCCACCGGCCCAAGCCGTCCGCGACGGTGAAGCTGCCCGCGCCGGGCGCTCCCGCCGCCGCGGGCAACCCGGACGGCCACGCGGCGGTCCCGGCCGCCGCGCGGGCGGTGGACACCTCGTCGCCGACCCGGACCGTGGGCGACGGGACCCCGGCGAGCTGCACCTCGGCCGCCGTGGTGGCCGCGGTCGCCGCAGGCGGCGTCATCACCTTCTCCTGCGGCCCTGACCCGTTGGTGATCACCATGAAGACAACGGCCAAAGTGCGCAACGCCGCCGCCCGCGTCGTCCTTGACGGCGGCGGCAAGGTCACCCTCAGCGGCGCGGGCAGGCGGCGCATCCTCTCCATGGACACCTGCGACCAGGCGCAGGGCTGGACCACCTCGCACTGCCAGGACCAAGCCACGCCGCAGCTCGTCGTGCAGAACCTGACCTTCGCGGACGGCAACTCCACCGGCGAGACCGCCGAGGGCGGGGGCGGCGGCGCGATCTTCGTCCGCGGCGGTCGCTTCAAGGCGGTGAACGACCGCTTCGTCCGCAACCGCTGCGACCGCACCGGTCCCGACCTCGGCGGGGCGGCGATTCGCGTCCTCGACCAGTACCACGGCCTGCCCGTCTACATCACCGGCAGCACCTTCGGCGGGGCGCCCGGCCTGGGCGGCAGCTGTTCCAACGGCGGCGCGCTGAGCAGCATCGGGGTGTCGTGGGTGGTGCTCAACAGTGTCATCAGCTACAACTCCGCGGTGGGCAAAGGGGCCAACCCTGCCCGTGGCGGCACGCCCGGGGGCGGCAGCGGCGGCGGCGTCTACACCGACGGCAACACGTACACGGTCACCGTCGAGGGCTCGCTGATCGCGCACAACGACGCCGTGGAGGGCGGCGGGGCGTTCTTCTTCGTCAGCAACGACCACACCGGCACCCTGGCCCTGCACAGCAGCGAGCTGCGCTCCAACGCCAGCCACGGCTTCGCCACCGCTGGATACCCCGGCGTCTTCTTCATCGGCGCGGGCAAGCCACAGGTCTCCGGCAGCACGCTTCGGTAGGGCACGTCCCCCCTCGGCACCAGTTCGCCGGGCCGGTCACCCCGGCTTCCTGCTCGGTCCACTCCAGCCACGGACGCATGAGGGTGCCGACACGCCATCCGCCAAGGTCACGGCCTTAGTCACCGGTCAGCGGCAGCAGCCAGCGACATTCGCGCCGGCGCCCAGGACGATGGTGTCAGGGCGCCCCGGGCGGGCTCGGCCTGGGAGAGCTGCGTGACGCGATGTCAGGAGCCGGTTGCCTGCCAGGCCACCGTCGTCTGGGTGGTCGACGTGGAGGTCAGCCAGATGTCGACCGAGGTTGCGGAGCGGGTGCCGATGCCGACTCCTGTGATCTGGTTGCCGGGGAGGGTGGTCTCGGCTGTGGCGACGACGACCGGGGCGGTGGTGAACAGACCGGCGGGGAAGGTCACGGTCGCCACGGTGGGAGTGGACGGCGCGCTCGGGGTGATCTGGACCGTTCCGGCGGTGGTGACTGCCGGGACCGCGGGTGCCACACCGTCCAGGAAGTTGTCGCCGCACGATGCCGGTGCGGCGGTGTAGGCGTCGAACGGGACGGCGCGGCCCCGTGGTGCGGCCAGGGCGAGGGTGCTGGCGGCGGTGACGGTCAGCCATGTCGAGGTGGTCAGGCCGCTGCCCGTGTCGCCGGGGACGCTGCTGGTGCAGTCGTTCTGGGAGATGACCGTGCGCTGCGCGTCCCCGCACGAGAACGCGTGCGTGAACGTCGTACCCATGATCTTGTTGCCGGTCACCTGGCACCCGTAGGCCCCGCTGAGCCGGACCGCGGCGGTGACCGTCGAGTACATCCGGTTGTCCTTCACGGTCAGGGACTGGACCCCGAACGCGCTCCCCGCCGTGATCTCGCCCGCCTGGATGCAGTGGTTTCCCGGGGTCTGCACCTTGATGATCTCGTTGTCCGAGATGCTGCCGACCAGGCAGGACGCGACGTAGATTCCGTTGGAGGACGACCCGTAGACCTGGTTGCCCTCGATGTCGACGTACGACCAGCTTCCGGTGCTGACCGCGGGGTGGGGCGGGGAGAGGTGGGTGTACGGGTCGACGCGGATGCCGCCGGCGCCGGGATTCTTGATGATGTTGTCACGGATGACGAGCCGGGACCCGCTGGTGCTCTCTCCCAGCCCGGCGTAGATGCCGTGGCCGCCCGCGTCGGTGATGACGTTGCCCTCGATGATCGACTCGGTCCAGGAGCAGGCGCGGATCGCCATGTCCAGGACGCCCTCGGCGACGTTGTCGAGGACACGGATCTGGTGGTGCGGTTGGCTGCCCACGGTGTGGCAGTCGACCAGTCCTCCCCAGCCCCCCGACTCGTCCGACGCCCCGGCGTAGCAGTTGCGGATCGTGATGTCGGCGCACGGGTTCGCGTCGCCCGTCTCGTCGCCGGTGTCGATCTGGATCGCACCGCGGAGGAAGGTACTGCCGCCCTGGGTGTAGCCCTCGAAGCGGCAGTTCTCGATCCGCACGTGCTGCATGCCCTGGATGTCGATCGCGTGGTAAGTCGTCAGGTTTCGTAGGATCACGTCACGAATCACGTAGTTGCGCCCGTGATTGATCGTGAACCCCTGGGTCGCGACGCCCTTCCCGTCCCACGTACCACCCGATATCGACACATCCCGGTGATTCGTGTAACCCGAGTAGTTCGGAGGGCTGGCGATGTCGCCCTCGTCGTTCATCAGCGACCCGCCGGCCGTGGCACCCCAGAACAGATGCGCTCCGTACGCGACGACCGTGGTCCCGTTGTAGACGTGCAGCGTGCGGGTCAGCTTGTAGGTGTACCCGCCGGGAATCAGCACGATCTGGCCGCCGTCGCCCCTGGCTGCGGTCAGCGCCGCCTGGACGGCGGACGTGTCGTCGTGGGAACCGTCACCCACCGCCCCGTAGTCGAACGGGTTGTAGATGCCGACCACACCGGCGGAGGCAGCGGCCGCCTGCTGCTCGCTCAGCACGGTGAGCGCACCGACGCCCGCGGCGGTGGCGAGTCCGCCGCGCAGCAGCATCCCGCGCCGGCTCACCGCGGTACCCGAGGTCTCGCCCGCACCTGACAGCCGGGTGGCCGACCGGTCGCCGGACGCTGCGCCATGACGGGAAGAGGTCGCGGCGAAGTCGGTGGGTACGGAACTGTCCTGTCGACGGCTCACTCAGACTCCTTCTAGGAGAAACGCTTCACCACGCAATGGGCCAGGACGCCCCGGGGGGACGGCGGCCACCGACGGCACGGTGAAGGCCGGGGGTCGGCCGGCGCGCCGTGGACGGCCGGTGACACGCCGGGCCACCGGAGAAGGTGGCAGCGCGCGAAGGGCGCGCCGAGCGCCCGGCGCGGCCGTACGTCTACAGCGGCCGGAGATGCGCTCGGCTCCGAGCCCCCCGGACGAATCGATCCCCCCGCCCCCGCCCCTCCCCCGCGGACACACCCGGCGCCACGACGTGGTCAACGGACTCGTACATGCGTACCACCGCACTTGCCCGTGGAAACCCCGCGGCAAAGCATCGCGTCCGCCACAGCATTCCCCGGCGGCCCCCTCAACGAGCACCAGATCGCCGCTCAGCCCGGCAGACGGGCCCCGCAGGGTAGTTGCCGCCGGAGCGGGGGGCTCCCCCAAGCTCGCTTTGTTCCCCGCGCGGAAGCGCAGTCCTGCCGGACCTCACCGGCCTGCTGTCAGGTCCGACTGCGGCGGAGGGTGACGCGAAACGGGGCACCGCCCGGTGGGCGGTGCCCCGCGCTGGGGAGGTGGGCGGCGTTACCGGAGCCAGGGGTTCCGGCGGATGACGGGGAGCTGTTCCCACAGCCGGCCGAGTCCCCAGGTGGTGCCTGCCGCGGTGAGGGCGAAGAGGATCATCGCGAGGGCGTAGACGACGTGGTAGTCCACGATCGGGTTGGACGACATGCTCGGGGCGCCGCCGGTCAGGTGCTGGGCGGGCGGCCATTCGGCGGCCCACATCATGGCCATCAGCACGGTGCCGGCGGCTGCTGTGACGCGCAGTGCGATGCCGGTGGTGAGGGCCACGCCGATGCCGAGCAGGGCGAGCATGAAGAGGGTGTCGGTCCAGCCCTTGCCGGCGATGTCGTGGAAGAAGGACTGGAGCGGTCCGGCGGAGACGCCGGTCAGGAAGCCCTTGGTGGGCGAGCCGCCGTCGATCCATCCCTTGCCGGAGCCGGTGGCGTAGTGCCAGCCGAAGGCCTTGTCGAGGAACGCCCACAGGAAGATGAAGCCGGTCGCGATGCGCACGGCGGCGAGCGACCGTGCGGCCACGGTGGAACCTGTGGTGGTGGTCGCCGCGTCGCTCACGCTGCTGGCGGATGCCCTGCTCCAGGTGGGCAGGTGGAAGCCGGTGCGGTGGGGGGTGTGGTCGTGGGCGGCCATGGTGACTCCCTGGTCGGTGGGTTGCTGTTCGGTACGGCATTACTGTCCTGCGCGCGGGTGCGTGGGCGCTGGGGGCCCACGGCCCGAGCCGCGGGGCCGAACGGCCCTGCTGCCGGGGCTGGTTGGGCTCGGGCTGCTGCTCCTCGGTGGCGGGCCCCGCACGCTGCGGGGCCCGCCGGACGTGCCTGGCGGGCCCCGCAGGACGTGGGAGGGGGCGCGGTCGTCAGGGTCACCGGACCCTCGCTCCGTGGCCCCTACCCGCGCGCCCGGCCCGCTCCGGCGGAGGCCGGGACGATCGCCACCGGACAGTGCGCACGGCGCAGCAACGCGACGGCGACCGGGTCCGGTTCGGGGCCGGACCTGCCGCGCGACGGGTGGGTGCCGATCACGACCATCTCCGCCTCCGCGGTCGCCGCGATCAGCGCGACGTCGAGCGGAGCCCTCCGGTGGGTCCGGGCGCGCACGATGTCCAGTCGCGCGCCGCGCAGTTGCGCCTCCTCGAAGGCGAACAGCGCCGCGTCCGCGTCGGCGTCGCCTTCCAGTTCGAGCAGCAGAGTGCCGGCGCGGTGCCGTCCCGATGCCGGCCGGGTGTCCGCACCACGCACGACGAGCAGTGGCCCGGAGGTCCGTGCCGCCAGCCGCCGGCTCACCGAGTGCAGTAACAGCCCTGCGATGCCGCTGACGTCGCGGCTGCCGACGACGGTGAGGGCGGCGCCGCCGCCCCGCTCGGCGAGTACGTCGGCCGGATCGCCGACGGCCGAGACGGTGGTCACGGGGGTCCCGGGGTGGCGCCGGGCCACCCGTGCCGCCGCGGCCCGCAGAACCGGGCCGGTTTCGTCCGGATCGTCGGCGCAGGTGACCACTTCGAGTCCGGCGGTACGCAGCCGCGCCTCGGCGGCTGCCACGTCCAGGGCGTCGAAGGACGACACCGACCCGTCGATCCCGACGAGCACACGTGGCGCACTCATGGCTGCTCCCTTCACCCACCGGTTTCCGAACCGATCCTGGGGCTCCCTCCCGGGTGGCGGCAGGGCCGTTGCGCACGGCGTGCACGGCCCGATCCGCCCTCCCGGCAGGGCCGTTCGCCTCTCCGCGGCCTCGGGTCCCACCCGGGATGGTGAAAGCGGCGGCCGGCTGTCCGCCCCGGAACCGAAAGGGAGGGACCGACCACGAAGCGCAGCACGGTGCTCTGGCGGTTTCGGCGCAACCCGCTGCGTGGCCGTTCGTACCTGGTGGAGGGCTGGGCTCTCCTCGCGCTCGGCGCGGCCGCCGTGATCGGCGCCGCCCTGACGGGTCTGTGCGTCGCCAGGGGCGCGGAGGTGCGGTACGCGCACCAGCGGCACGACCGGTGTCCCGTGACAGCGGTACTGGCCGAGGACACCGACGCGACCTACGGGACCCCGTCCTGGACCCGGGTGCGCTGGGCTCTGCCCGGAGGAGAGTCCCGTACGGGTCCGGTGCGGGTGAGCGCCGGGCTCGGCCGCACCGACCGGACGGCCCACCGCCCACCGCCCACCGGGAGTTCCGCTCCACCACCGGCCCTCGCCGTCCGCGCCGAGCGCTCGGTCCGCATCTCACAGGAGGCACATCGTGAAGCACCGCAAGGTAGGAAACGTCATGACGAGCGACGTCGTCCGGGTCGCGGAGGGGACCTCGTTCAAGCAGGTCGCGAGCTTGCTGGCGTGGCATCGGATCAGTGGGCTTCCCGTCGTCGACGACGACGAGAAGGTCGTCGGTGTCGTCTCGGAATCGGACCTGGCGGCCCGCCGGACCCGGGACCGCGCGGCCACGCCGTGGCACCGGCGGCTCCGGGGGCCGGCGTCCCGGCGCATGGCGGCCGAGGCCGGGGCCGAGGCGCTGACGGCCGGCCGGCTGATGTCCACCCCGCCGGTGACCGTCCACGCGGACGACTCGATCGCCTTCTGCGCCCGCACCATGGCCGAGCACGGGGTCGAGCGCCTTCCTGTCCTCGACGAGGAGGAGCGCCTGGTCGGAATCGTCACCAGGCGCGACCTGCTCCAGGTCTTCCTCCGCCCCGACGCCGACATCCGCGAGGAGGTCGTCAAGGAGGTGGTGGTCAACACCCTGTGGCTGACTCCGCAGGCAGTGGACGTGCGGGTCGAGGACGGTGTGGTGACGCTGGAAGGCGAGTTGGAACGCCGGAGCGAGGTGTCCGTCGCGGGCAGCGCGACCGCGCGGATCGACGGCGTCGTCGCCGTCGACAACCGCCTCACCGGCCGGCTCGACGACTCCACACCGCGCGCGGGCTCCTCGTCCGCGCACGGCGTCGCCGGCGAACGGTCGCACAAGCTCTGAGGCCGGCGGCCCCCGCTGCGGGTCCTGGGGTCCGAGCGGCCTGCGGGCGGGTCCGTTCGGCCCTGGTGCCGGACGGACGCGCGCGCGATGATCGGAGGCCCAGCGCGGCACGGGGCCGGGCGGACGGCAGGTGAGGGATGGTCATGAGTGAGGTGCCGCGGTTCTCGGCGGAGTCCCCGATCCGGGTCTTCCTGGTCGACGACCACGAGGTGGTGCGCCGCGGCGTCCACGACCTGCTGGACGCGGAGTCCGACATCGAGGTGATCGGCGAGGCCGACTCGGCGGGCCACGCCCTGGCCCGGGGTCCCGCGTTGCGTCCGGACGTCGCCGTGCTCGACATCCGCCTGCCCGACGGCGACGGCATCTCGGTGTGCCGGGAGCTGCGTTCGGCAATGCCCTCGCTCGCGTGCCTGATGCTGACGTCGTTCGACGACGACGACGCCCTGCTCGATGCGATCATGGCGGGTGCCGCGGGTTACGTACTGAAGCAGATCAAGGGTTCGGATCTGGTCTCGGCGGTACGGACGGTCGCGTCGGGCCAGTCGCTGCTCGACCCGGCCACCACGGCCCGCCTGATGAGCAGTCTGCGGGACGAGCATTCCGGCGCGGACTCCGAACCGGACGCGCTCGCGGCCCTCTCCCCGCGGGAGCGCGAGATCCTGGCGCTCATCGGCGACGGCCTGACCAACCGCCAGATCGGCAAGCAGCTGTACCTGTCGGAGAAGACCGTGAAGAACAACGTCTCGCGGCTGCTGGCCAAGCTCGGTGTGGAACGCAGGGTGCAGGCCGCCGTCATCGCGTCGAACAGCGCGCCGCCGTCCGAGTCAGGAACCGGCCGGCGCTGACCACGGGGCCGGCCGGCCTGCCGCCCGGGGCCCCGGCGCCCGGCCGGCCGCTGCGCGACCCGCGCGGCGGCACCGCCACGTGCGGATGCCCGCCCGCCCCGGTCACGGCCCCGCGGGGCCGTACCGTCCCGCCGCCGGCGTACCCGGCATGCCCTGGCCCGGCACCTGCGCGGGTGGGAGCGGCACTCGCCAGGCCAGTTGGGTGCCGCCTTCCGGGCGGGCGGCCGCGGTCATGTCGCCGCCGAGGTTCCGGGCGCGTTCGGCGAGGTTGCGCAGGCCGCTGCGGCGGCCCTGCTCGGGCAGGCCGACGCCGTTGTCCGTCACGGTCACGGCGAGCCCGCCGGAGGAGACGATCAGCGAGACCTCGACCGCCGAGGCGCCCGCATGGCGGGCGGCGTTGGACAGGGCTTCCTCCAGTACCGCGACCACGTCCTCGGCCACGGTCTGCGGCACGTCGGTGTCGATCAGGCCTTCCATCCGCAGGGACGGTGTGAAGCCGAGGGTGCCGGCCGCCGACTCCACGGCGGTGACGGCGCGTGCGCGCAGGCTCAGCCGCTTGCGGTCCGCCTCCTTGGCCCGGAGGCCGAAGATGGTCGAGCGGATGATCTTGATGGTCTCGTCGAGGTCGTCCACCGCCCGCATGATGCGCTCGTTCGCCTCCGGGTGGTCGACGAAGCGCAGGGAGCTCTGCAGCGTCATCCCGGTGGCGAAGAGGCGCTGGATGGCGAGATCGTGGAGGTCGCGGGCGATGCGGTCGCGGTCCTTCAGCAGCGCGACCTGCTCGGCGCTCCTGCGGCGCTCGGCCAGCTCCATGGCCAGGGCGGCCTGCCCGGCGAAGGCTGCCAGCGGGGCGATCTCGTCCTCGGTGAACGGCGGGGCCTGCTCGGCGCGGGCCAGCAGCAGCACACCGCGCGCCCGTTCCTCGGCCAGCATCGGCACGGCCACCACCGGCCCGAGCCCCCGCCAGCGCGGGGGCCCCACCGTGACCCGGGGGTCCTTGCGGATCTCGCCGGTGGAGATGGACCCCCCTGCGGCCAGCGCGGCCCCCATGAAGGAGCCCCGCGCGGGCAGCACCAGGCCGCGGTGGTCGTCGGCGGCCACCCCGACCGCGATGACCACCTGCAGGTCCGTGCTCTCCCCCACGGGCAGGGCGATCACACCGAGGTCGGCGTGCAGGATGCGGCCGGCCAGTTCGACGATGCCCCGCAGCACGGCCTGCTCGTCGGACCCCGACAGCAGGTCGCCCACGATCTGCGCGTTGGCCTCCAGCCACTGCTGCCGGTCGCGGGCGGCGGTGTAGAGGCGGGCGTTCTCGATGGCCACGCCGGCGGCCACCGCGAGCGTGCGCAGGACGGTCTCGTCCTCGCCGTCGAACTGGGCGCCGCCGCGTTTCTCGGTGAGGTAGATGTTCCCGAACACCTCGTCACGCACGCGTATGGGCACGCCGAGGAAGGAGTGCATCGGCGGGTGGCCGGACGGGAACCCGTACGAGGCGGGGTGGTCGGAGATCTCCGTCAGCCGCAGCGGCTCCGGGTGCCGGATCAGCTCGCCGAGAATGCCGTGGCCGGACGGCAGCGGGCCGATGGCCCGCGCCTGCTCGTCCGAGATGCCGCTGGTGAGGAACTGCGAGAGCCGGTTCCCCTCGATGACGCCGAGAGCGCCGTACCGCGCGTCGACCAGCGCCACCGCGGCCTCCACGATCCGCCGCAGCACCTGGGCGAGGTCCAGCTCCCCGCCCACCGACAGCACCGCCTCCAGCAGGCTGTGCACCCGGTCACGGGTGCCGCGCACCGCGTCGATACGGACCTGCAGCTCCTCCAGCAGCTCGTCCAGCCGGAGCTGCGGTAGCGCGCCTGCCTCTTCGCCCACCAGGTCCTCCGCTCGCAAAAGGCCAGTGCGCTCGAAACGGCCGTGGCCTCGGTCACCGTATTGGGTCCCCGCACGGCAGCGGAAGCGGGACCGTACGGCAACCTCGAGGTGCGCGACGTCGACCGGGCCGACCACCGCCCGGGAGTTCGCGAGTCCTCCTCACACGGCCTCCTGCTGGGGAAGGGCGTCCAGGGCGGTGAGCTGGTCCTCCGACAGGTGCAGGCCGCCGACGGCGACGTTCTGGGCAAGGTGGTCGAGGTCGCCGGTGCCGGGGATGGCCAGGACGTGCGCGCCCTGGTGGAGGGTCCACGCCAGCCGGATCTGGGCTGTGGTCGCACCCAGGGCGCGCGCGACGGCGTGCACTTCCGGGCTGTGGTCGGTGGTCAAGCCGGCGGTGCGTCCGGTGCCGGCGATCGCGTAGAACGGCACGAACGCGATGCCCTGCTCACCGCAGATGCGCAGCAGCTCCCTCTGCTCGGCTGATGCGCCGAGGCCGTACACGTTCTGGACGCAGACCACCGGTGCGATGGTCCGGGCCTCGGCGAGGTGGTGCGGGCGGACGTTGGACAGGCCGAGGTGGCGGACGAGTCCGGCCTCGCGCAGTTCCGCGAGCGCGCCCCAGCGTTCGGCGATGGAATCGTCGCCGACGATGCGAAGGTTCACCACGTCGAGGTGGTCGCGGCCGAGCTGGCGCAGGTTCTCCTCGACCTGGCCGCGCAGTTGGTCCGGCGTGGCGTGCGGCAGCCAGCGGCCGGAGGGATCGCGGCCGGGGCCGACCTTGGTGGTGATGACGAGATCGTCCGGGTAAGGGCTCAGCGCCTGGTTGATCAGCTCGTTGGCCGAGCGCAGCGCCGAGAAGTAGAACGCAGCGGTATCGATGTGGTTCACTCCGAGTTCGACCGCGCGGCGCAGCACGCTAATCGCCTGCTCACGGTCGCGTGGGACACAATCGGCCGCGAATGCCTCGCCGTGCTGCGTCAAACGCATCGTGCCGAAACCGATTCGGTTGACCGTCATGTCGCCGAGCATCCAGGTACCCGATGCCGCCGCGGTGATCGTCTGTGAGGTCATGGCGGGATGATCTCCACACCGTAGGCCGACCCGCCATTGATTCATATATGCCTGAATCTTTTGAGGAGTGATTGCCCTGGCAGAGCTGGCGTTCTCGACAAGCGATCTGGCGCAGGTGCGGTTCGCCGTGTCACCGTTGTGGGAGGTCGCCCCCAGCTTCCGGCTGCTTCGGTACGGCACCGCACATCCGATTCACCAGCCCTGGGCTGACCAGGTTCGCCCGCGTATGGTGGCCGCCGGGCTGGACCGGGGATGGCTCTGCGAGCTGATCCCGCCCACCCCCGGCTACGTCCCCGACTTCCTCAACCCGGCCCCCGCCGGACCGGCTCCCACCCCGGCGGCAGAGCGGGACGCGATCCGGGCCTCACCCGCCGAGCGGGTACGCCAGGACCTCGACCACCTGGCCCGCCACCAGGGGAACCTCGGCCCCCGGCTGCGGGCACTGCATGCCGACCCGCAGAGCCTTCTGGCCAAGGTCGCCGAAGAGATCGAGATGTACTGGGAGGTGGCGCTGGCCCCCTACTGGGCACGAATCCGGGCAATCCTCGACGCGGACATCCTCCACCGGGCCCGCCTGGCCGCCGAGCACGGCACCGGTCACCTCCTCAACGACCTGCACACCTCGCTGAACTGGCACGGCAACGCGCTGCGGATGGACTGCCGCAAGCAGCCGCTGGCCCGCACGACAGCCGGCACAGGGCTGCTGCTGATCCCCTCCGCCTTCTCCGGACCGGGGCTGCGGACCCGCACGGCGCCCCCGGACCCGCCCCAACTCGCGTATCAGGCACGCGGAATCGGCTCCCTGTGGACGGCGCGTCCCGCCACCCGGGCCGACACCCTCTCCGCCGTACTCGGCCGTTCGCGGACCCTGCTGCTGACCGAGCTGGAAATCCCGGCCTCCACCACGCAGCTGGCCCACCGGACCGGGCTCTCCACGGCCGGGGTGTCCCAATACCTCACCGCGCTGCGGGACGCGGGCCTGGTCAGCGCCCACCGCGTCGGACGCTCCGTCCTCTACGCCCGTACGACCGCAGCCGAAACCCTCCTCCAGGCCGCCTCGGCGTGACCGGACGTCAATCCCGGAAGGACCCTTTCCGGGAAGCAATACGCCGGTTTGACCTCGGTTATCCGCCACCACCCCGCGAAGGTCAGTAACCGGTATGTAGGGAGATCGAGGTGACAGATCATCATAAAGCTTTGCTAAAAAGGCCGTTCGGGCTCAGTCACTTGCCTGGCGTATGCACGGTGATCTACGGTCCTCGAAATATCTCGCGCGCCGCGACGCTCGCGGATGCGCTCATGTTCCGGGGGGGTCATGGATTCGGGTGGGGGTAGACGCGCGCGTTCGCGTCGGGTTCGGCTACTGACGGGGGCGGTCGCGACCGTGGTCGTCGCGGCCGGTCTCACGGCCGCCGGGCAGGCCGCCGCGGTGTCACCGGCGCACGGCGCCAAGGGGGCGCAGCCCGTCGCACAGGCGCAGCCCGCGAAGAAGGGCGACGCCCGGAGCGGCCGCACCGCGCTGACGCAGAGCGCGGCTGCGGCCCAGGCCGCCGACGCCGGCCAGAACGTGGAGATCAGCTCGCTGCGGACGGAGTCCAGCGAGACCTACGCCACGCCGGACGGAGGCATGGAGACCGACCAGCACCTGCGCCCGGTGCGGGCGCGTGTCGGCGGTGGCTGGAAGACGCTCGACAACACCCTGGTCGAGCAGCCGGACGGCAGCATCGCACCCGCGGTGGCGTCGGTCGGCATGACGTTGTCGGGCGGCGGTTCCGCCCCGCTGGTGACGCTCGACCAGGACGGCCGGAAGCTGTCGTACACCTGGCCGTCGGCGCTGCCAGCCCCGACGCTCAGCGGTGACACGGCCACGTACGGCAACGTGCTGCCGGACGTCGACCTCCAGGTGCGCGCGGATGTCGACGGATTCCACGAACTGGTGGTGGTCAAGACCGCCGCGGCCGCGAAGAACCCGGCGCTGGCGAAGCTGACGTTCGGGGTCGAGGCGACCGGCCTGGACGTCTCGCGCACCGCGGAGGGCGGCCTGACCGCCACCGACACCGCGGGCGGCGGCGAGGTCTTCGCCGCGCCGCAGCCGATCATGTGGGACTCCGGCGCCGGCGCCGCGGCGGGGACGGCCGACAGTGCGAAGACCGCGCGGACCGCCGACGAGGGCACCGGGGCCGCCACCGCGGACGACCCGGCGCAGGGCCCGACCGACACCTCGAAGGTCGCCCCCATCGGCGTCGCGGTCGACAGGGACGACACGCGGCTGACGCTGACACCCGACCCGGCCCTGCTCTCCGGCGCGGCCGTCTCCTTCCCGCTGTACATCGACCCCCAGACGTACACCCCCAAGGCGGGGGACTGGACGATGGTGTCGAAGTACTGGGCATCCAGCCCGCAGCACCGCTTCAACGGCGACGGGGACTCCGGCGTCGGCGACTGCGCCTGGAACTACTGCGCTCCCTACGACGTCAAGCGGCTGTTCTACTCCTTCCCCACCTCGAAGTTCGCCGGCAAGACGATCGTGAGCGCCACCTTCATCGGGCACGAGGTGTGGTCCGCGTCGTGCGACGCGAGCAAGATCGAGCTGTGGCGGACGAAGGGATTCACCTCGGGTACGACGTGGAACTCCTCGTCCGACAACTGGCTGGACCTGCTGGACACCAAGAACGAGGCGCACGGCTTCTCCTCCAGCTGCAAGTCCTCCGACGTGGAGTTCAACGCCACCGCCGGCATGAAGTACGCGGCGTCGCACAACTACACGACCACCACCTTCGGGCTGAGGGCCACCAGCGAGGGCGACAAGTACAGCTGGAAGCGGTTCACGGACGACGCGTACCTGCGCGTGCACTACAACATGCCGCCCCGGCAGATCCCCATGTCCCACCTGTCGATGAGCCCCGGCAGCTCGTGCCACGGCCCGTCGTCACCGGTGCGCATCCGCACCCTGCCGACCATCAGCGCGAGCGACGTCACCGACCCCGACGGCGACCAGGTGAGCGTGCAGTTCGCCGTGGCGTGGGACGCCAAGGACGGCAAGGGTCTGAGCACCAAGTGGACCTCGGCCAGGATCGGGCCGAAGAAATCGGGGTCCAGCTTCTCCACACAGCTCACGGCGGCCCTGTCCGGCAAGACGATCCCGAAGGGCCAGACGATCGCCTGGCAGGCGCGTGCGGTCGACTACGACCAGGGCACGTACTACAGCTACTCGCCGTGGTCGTCCACCGGCTCCGCGACCAACTGCTACTGGGTGTACGACACCAGCGTGCCGGCCGGCCCGGTGATCACCTCCGGTGACTACCCGGCGGTCGTGGACAGCGACCCGGACGACCCGTCGTACGACGGTGTCGGCAGGGACGGGAGCTTCACGTTCGACTCGGTCTCCACGGACGTCGTCAAGTACTGCTACGGCATCGACGCGGAGCCGGTGTGCGACAGCGGCCACACACTGACCACCTCGGGCGGTGCGGCGAAGACGGTGAAGTTCCGGCCGACGCGGGCCGGCACCAACTTCGTCTACGCGCAGAGCTTCGACAGCGCCGGCAACGGCAGCGAGCCGGAGAAGTACCAGTTCCGCGTCAAGGAGGGCCAGCCCGCCCGCGCGGAGTGGAAGCTGGACGACACGGCCGGCGCGACGCAGGCCGCGGGCACCGCCGGCGACCGGACCCTGGACATGGTGGGCTCCCCGACCCTCGGCGTGGAGGGCAGGACGGGTACCGCGGTCGGCTTCGACGGGACCGGCTCCTACCTGGCGTCCGACATCCCGACCGTGCACACCGACAAGAGCATGACGGTGTCGGCCTGGGTCAGACTCGACCGGATGCCGACCGCCGCGGCGGTGGTGGCCGCCCAGCCGGGCAACCAGGCGCCGGGCTTCGAGCTGTACTACTCGAAGGGCTACGACCGCTGGGTGTTCAACCAGTACAGCGACGACACGGCCACGGCCGTCCCGGTGCGGGCGATGTCCGCCACCGCGGGCGGAGTGGTGGCCGGCCAGTGGTACCACCTGGCGGGGTCCTACAGCACGAGCACCCACCTGCTGTCGCTGTACGTCAACGGGACGCTGGCGGGGACCACGAGCTACACGACGGCGTGGGACGCCCGGCGCGGGCTCCAGATCGGCGCGGGCCGCTACTCGGGGGGACCGGGATCGTACTTCCCCGGCACGATCGACGACGTCAGGATCTACGACAAGGCCCTGGTGGCCGCTGACGTGGCGCGTCTGGCCGAGGGCGCGCCCATCGGGACCGGGCGCGAGGCTCGGGCGGTCTTCCCGCTGGACGAGCCGGCCACGCAGGACGACGGTACGGCGACCACCCAGCTGCACGGACGGGCGGACACCGAGCCCGCCGTCTTCCACGGCGGGGTCACCGCCGGCGGCGCCGGGGCGCAGGACGGCGCGCTGACCTTCGACGGGACCAGCGGCTACGCGTCCACCACGTCCTCGCACATCGAGAACCGGAACAGCTACTCCGTGGTGGCATGGGCGAAACTGTCGTCCAAACCGTCCCAGGCCGCCATCATCGCCACCCAGGCCGGAGTCCACCGGCCGGGCTTCGAGCTGTACTACTCGGCCACCTACGGCTGGTCGTTCGACGCCTACACCGCGGACTCCGACACGGCCGGCATCGTGCGGGCCGCCCAGGGCGACACCACCCGTTCACCGGCCGGCGTCTGGACGCAGCTGCTCGGTTCGTACGACGCGAACACCGACGACATGCGGCTGTACGTCAACGGCCTGTGGGTGGCGACGACCAAGTTCGCCGCACCCTTCTACGGCGGCGGCGCCACCCAGATCGGCGCCGGGTCCTACGACGGCGCCCCGAGCGCCTTCTTCCCCGGAATGATCGACGACGTCCAGATGTACGACCGGGCCCTGTCGGCACCGGAGGCCGCGGCGCTCTTCCACAACCAGCTCCAGGTCGAGGGCCGGTGGCGGCTGGACACCGCCACGGGCAGCCCGCAGGTCTCCCCCGACGCGCTGGCCTCGGCGGCGGACCGGCACCCGCTGACCCTCGGCAGCGGCGCGCGGATCGACGCCACCGGCGCCGACAGCATGGTGGGCACCGGATCGCTGGTGCTCGACGGCACGTCGAACGGCTACGCGTCCACCACCGCTACACCGATCCACACCGACAGCAGCTACACCGTCAGCGCGTGGGTCTCGACGCCGGCGCGGCCGACCAAGCCGGTGACGGTGCTGAGCGCGTCCGGCAAGACCGCCAACGGATTCGCGGTGCGCTACGTACCCGACTCCGCCGATCCGGCCGACGCCGGCAGCTGGCAACTGACGACGGCCAAGGACGACAGCGCCACCGCCGTCGTCTCGACCGCGTCCCACACCAGCTTCCAGGACAACGGGGCCTGGGACCACATCGCGGTGGTCTACGACCTGATGGCCGGGCAGACACGGCTGTACGTCAACGGCCAGTTGCAGGCGGCCCTGTGCGCCGACAGCGACGACGACGGCACTCCCGACGACGCGTCGTGCACCGAATCGGTGTCGTGGAACTCCTCCGTGCTGCCGTTCGACGCGACCTACGGCCTGCAACTGGGCCGTATCAAGACCGGCGCGACCACCTGGGGCGAGTTCTGGCCCGGAGTGATCGACGACGTCTGGGCCTTCGGCGGCGTGGCCTCCGACACCCAGATCGCGGCGCTGGCCAGCGGGTCGGATCTGGACACCACCGCCGGGCCCTGACCCGGTGGCATCACCTGGGCGGCGCGCGGGCATCGCGCGCCGCCCGCGCACGCATGGCGTGACGCAGAAGACGTCGAAGGATGATGGGGGCGGGACAGGCGTGACCAAGAGACGGATGCCATCGAGAAGACTGCGGGGCGCGGCCGCGCTGCTCACCGGCGGAGCGCTGATGGCCGGCATGCTGCAGGCGGTGGCCGTGCCGGCGGCCCAGGCGGACCCCGCCGGTGCCCGGACGCACGGCGCGGCAGCCCGGCCGTCCCCCGGCGTGCCGATGGCCGGGCACTCGGGAAGTACCGGGCTGAAGCGGGCCGATGACGGCCTCGCACACCACCCCGTGGCGCAGCAGGACACCGACTGGGACCGGCCGGGCAGCGCCACCGTCACGCTCCCGGCCGCGCATGCCGGGGCAGCGGCGGTCCGCGCGGGGAACCTCCCGGTGACCCTGACCGTCCCCGCCGCGGGAGCGGCCACGAGCCGGGGCGTCACCGCGGCCGGTACGGTCGCCCCGCTGACCGGCGCCGCGACCGTCCGCGTCCTCGACCGGCGGACCGCGCAGGCGGCCGGCGTGGACGGCCTGCTCTTCACCGTGGCACCGGGCGCCGGAGCCGGCGGCGGCACCGTGGGCGTACAGGTCGACGACAGCGCCTACGCCCGGACCTACGGAGGCGCCTACGCGGCCCGGCTGCACCTGGTGCGGCTGCCGGCCTGCGCGCTGACCACCCCGGCGCAGGCCTCGTGCAGCACGCCGGCCCCGGTCCGCACCGCGAACGACGCGGCCCGCCACACCCTGACCGCCGACGCGCTGTCCCTGGCATCCGCCTCCGGCAGCGCGCCGATGGTGCTCGCGGCGGTCGCCGGCACCTCCAGCGACCACGGCGACTACGCCGCCACGTCGCTGTCGCCCTCGTCGTCCTGGGACGTGGGGCTGAACACCGGTACGTTCACCTGGTCCTACGACATGCCCGCACCGGACGTCCCCGGCAGCTTCGCCCCGGACGTGAGCCTGAGCTACGACTCCGGGTCCGTCGACGGCCGCACCAGCAGCACCAACAACCAGGCGTCCTGGGTGGGCGACGGCTTCGACATGTCCCCCGGCTTCATCGAGCGCAGCTACAAGCCCTGCGGCGACGAAGGCGTCAAGGACTCCTCCGGCAACAAGGTCGACGACCTGTGCTGGGCGTACGACAACGCGAACATCTCCTTCGGCGGCCACTCGGGCCAGCTGGTGTCCACCGGCACCAACAGCTTCCGGATCAAGGGCGACGACGGCACGAAGGTCGACCGGGTCTACGGCAGCAGCACCGACGTGCGCTCCAACGGCGCCCGCAACGACGAGTACTGGCGGGTGACCACCACCGACGGCACCCAGTACTACTTCGGCTACAACAAGCTGCCCGGCTGGGCGAGCGGCAAGGCGACCACGAACTCGGCATGGACCGTGCCGGTCTACGGCAACAACGCCGACGAGCCCTGCCACGGCTCCACCTTCGCCACCTCCTGGTGCCAGCAGGGCTGGCGGTGGAACCTCGACTACTCGGTCGACCTGCACAACAACGCCATCGCCTACTACTACGACAAGGAGACCAACTACTACGGCCGCGACAGGACCGCGTCCGACCCGACCGTCTACGTCCGCGGCGGCACCCTCGACCACATCGACTACGGGCTGAAGTCCTCGGCGGTCTACTCGGCCAAGGCGCTGGCCCAGTTCCAGTTCGCCAGCGCCGAGCGCTGCCTGTCCACCACCGCGGGCGCCTGCGACGCCGCGAAGATCGAGACCGCCGCCACCCCCTGGTACGACACGCCGTGGGACCTGAACTGCAAGTCCACCGGTGACTGCTACGCCTTCCAGCCGTCCTTCTGGACCCGCAAGCGCCTGACCGGAGTCACCTCGCAGGTGCTCACCGCCGCCGGCGGCTACACCCCGGTGGACACCTGGACCATGGCCCAGCAGTGGGGCATGGCCGACATCGATTACCAGCTGGAGCTGGCGTCCGTCCAGCACACCGGCAAGGCCGACACCCCCGAGGGCGCCCCGGACCTCAGCACGCCCAAGGTCACCTTCGGCTACGACCAGCGCACCAACCGGCTGGACATCCCCGGCGACAACACCTCGCCCTTCATCAAGGAGCGCGTCGCCACCGTCGACGACGAGTCCGGCGCGCAGACCGACGTCACCTACTCCACCGCCGTCTGCGACGCCGCCCACCTGCCGACGCCGGACTCCAACGGCACCCTGTGCTTCCCGCAGTACGTCACCGTGCAGGGGGCCGAGAACCCCAGCCGGCAGTGGTTCAACAAGTACGTCGTCACCAAGGTCGTCCAGACCGACCGCACGCGCACCTCGCCCGACGAGGTCACGACGTACGACTACCTCGGCACGCCCGCCTGGCACTACGACTCCGACGACGGCATCACCAAGGAGAAGTACAAGACCTGGTCCACCTTCCGCGGCTACGCGCACGTACTGGTACGGACCGGCGGCCAGGACCCGGTCGGCATGCTCACGCAGACCGACCACTACTACCTGCGCGGCATGGACGCCGACAAGACCACCAGCGGCAAGCGCAGCGTGAGCGTCTCCGACGACAACGGCGGCACCATCACCGACCACGACTCGCTGTCGGGATTCGAGTACCGGACGGAGCACTACTCCGGACCCGGCGGCAAGGTGCTCGACAAGACCGTCAACACCCCCTGGCACCACGAGACCGGCTCGGTCACCCGCAGCTGGGGAACCATCGCGGCGAACCTGACCGGGACCGCCGACACCCGCTCCTGGACCTCGCTGGACGGCGGCGCCGGCTCCTCGTGGCGGATCACCGACGTCGGCCGCACCTTCGAGAACACCGCGGGCCGCGTCCTGACCGTCGACGACCACGGCGACGTGTCCACCACCGCGGACGACCGCTGCACCACGACCAGCTACGTGGACAACCCCACCTCCTGGATCCTGGACTCCCCCTCGCGGGTCCAGGCGGTCGCGGTGCACTGCAAGGCCACACCCGACTACACCAAGGACGTCCTGTCCGACCTCCGCACCGCCTACGACGGCCACGCCTACGGCGCGGTGCCGACGGCCGGTGACGCCACCCGGGTGGCGACGCTGAAGTCCCACAACGGCACCACCGCCACCTACCTGGAGGCCGGCGCCGCCTACGACGACTACGGCCGCCAGGTCTCGTCCACCGACGTGACCGGCACCGTCACCGCCACCGTGACCGGCGCACCCCAGCGCACCGACCGTACCGACGGCCGGGTGACCACCACGACCTACGCCCCGGCGACCGGCTTCCCGAAGACGACGACGGTCACCACGCCGCCGGCCACCGTGGGCGACCTGACCACCGCCCAGACCACCACGACGACCCTGGACCCGGTCCGCCGGATGCCGGTCACCGTCGTCGACACCAACGGCAAGCGCACCGACACCACGTACGACGCGCTGGGCCGCAAGCTCAAGGTCTGGCTGCCCGACCGTTCCAAGGCCAACAACCAGACGCCCGACTACGCGTACTCCTACACGATCACCGACGGCAAGCCCTCCGCGGTGGGCACCACCACCCAGGCCGGCACCGGCACCCGGACCGCCTACGCCCTCTTCGACGGATTCCTGCGGGTGCGGCAGGCCCAGGCGCCCGGTCCGAAGGGCGGCATGCTGGTCTCCGACACCTTCTACGACCCCCGCGGCCTGGTCGCCAAGACCTTCTCCTCCTACTACGCGGCCAAGGCGCCCTCCACCGCCCTGTACACGCTGGACGACGCGCTGTCGGTGCAGACGCAGGTCTGGAACACCTACGACGGGATGGGCCGGATCACCCAGAGCCGGCAGGTCGCGGGCAACAGCGACGGCGGCACGGTCCTGGCGACCACCACCACCGCCTACGGCGGCGACCGCACCACGGTCACCCCGCCGCAGGGCGGCACGCCGACCACCACGGTCACCGACGCCCGCGGCAACACCCGCGAGCTGGACCAGTACCACGCCCCGACGGCCACCGGGCCGTACGACACAACGCTGTACGACTACGACGGCGCCGACCGGCTCACCGAGATCACCGACCCGGCCGGCACCACCTGGACGTACGGCTACGACCAGCGCGGCAACCAGACCAGCGCGGTCGACCCCGACAAGGGCACGACCACCACGGTCTACGACGACCGCAACCAGGTGGTCTCCACGACCGACCAGCGCGCGCAGAGCATCTACCACGTCCGGGACGGGCTCGGCCGCGAGACCGAGACCCACGACGGCGCCGCGAACGGGCCGCTGCTGACCAAGCACGTGTGGGACCCCGCCGGCTTCAAGGGCCAGCCGGCCTCGGCCACCCGCTACGTCGGCGGCGCCACGGGCTCGGCGTACACCGTGACGTACAGCCTGTACGACAACCTCTACCGGGCTCACCGCACCACGACGACGATCCCGGCCGCGGAGGGTGCGCTGGCCGGCTCCTACCAGAGCAACGTCCAGTACAACGCGGACGGCACCACCCAGTCCGTCGGCTACCCCGCGGCGGGCAGCCTGCCCGCGGAGGCGGTCACCCCGACCTACGACGAGGCGCTGCGGCCCGTGACGGTGTCCGGCTCCGGCGGCGCCACCTACACCACGGACACCGCGTACAGCTACACCGGTCAGGTACTGCAGTACACCTTCCAGGCGGCCGGACAGAAGACGGTCCAGGTCACCAACACCTTCGAGTGGGGCACCCAGCGGCTGTCCAACTCCCGGGTCGACCGGCAGGACGTGCCCGGCACCGACAAGTCCGCCACCTACGGCTACGACCCGGCGGGCAACATCACCTCGACGACGGACGTCTCCCGCGACGGCACCGACGCCCAGTGCTTCCAGTACGACGCCCTGGGCCGGCTGACGGAGGCCTGGGCGCAGGGTACGGCGGGCTGCGCCGCCACCCCGTCCGCCCAGGTGCTCGGCGGGCCTGCCGCGTACTGGCAGTCCTTCGGCTACGACAAGGTCGGCGACCGCACCAAGGAGACCGACCACAGCGTCGGCGCGAACCCGGCCCCGGACACCGTCCGGACCTACACCTACCCCGCTCCCACCGCGCCGCAGCCGCACACGCTCGGCCAGGTCACGACCACGGGACCGGGCGGGACGACGGTCGACTCCTTCACCTACGACGCGGTCGGCGACACCGGCACCCGTACGGTCGACGGCGCCGGGCAGACCCTGACGTGGGACAGCGAGGGCCGGCTCACCCGGGTGGTCACCGACGCGGGGCAGACCACCGACTACGTCTACGACGCCGACGGCAACCGGCTGATCGCCCGCACGGGCACCGGCAGCACGCTCTACCTCGGCGGCACCGAGGTCACCGCGGCCAAGGGGGCGACCACCGCGCACGCCACCCGCTACTACGACCTCGGCGACGGCAACCAGGCGATGCGCACCGACGACAACACGGTGTACTTCCTCATCGCCGACAGCCAGGGCACCGGCCAGCTCCAGATCGACAGCGCGAGCCTGGCCCTCCAGCAGCGCCGGACCACCCCCTTCGGCGCCCTGCGCGGTACGGCGCCGGCCGGCTGGTCCGGTGACCGGGGCTTCGTCGGCGGCGTCAAGGACCCGGGCACCGGGCTGACCCACCTCGGGGCCCGCGACTACGACCCGGTGACCGGCCGGTTCATCTCCGTCGACCCCGAACTCGACAGCACCGACCCGCAGTCGCTCAACGGCTACGCCTACGCGGGCAACGACCCCGTCAGCCAGAGCGACCCGACCGGCCTCTACACCTGCCGCAACGGCCACGAGGGCTGCAACGAGCACGGCAACGCCTGCGGCAGCGACTGCAGCGCCTGGGCGACGCAGGCGGGCGACTGCGTGCACACCGAGTGCGGTTCGAGCAAGGTCAACCAGAACCCGGACGTGTCCCTGAAGAAGCAGCGGGAGGTCCGCGACAAGCGGCGCTGCCACACCCTGTGCCAGGTCCCGGGCCACGGGTACTACCTCGGCTACCCGGCCATGTACCAGAACTGGCTCAAGTGGGTGTACGGCGGCTACAAGAAGGAGCTTGAGGAATACCGGAGCCCGCCCCCCGCGCAGACGTCGGGCCTGAGCTACTCGTACACGACCACGGAGTACATCGGGCCGAACAGCCTCGGCGACCCCAAGGGGATCATGGCCTTCTTCATGAGGCACCCCCATGAGATCTTCCCGTTCAAGGTGACCGGCTGCGGCAAATTCACGGACGGGGCGAAGTGCACCCTGCACCCCGCCGAGTCGATGCTGCACGGGCTGGGCAGGATCGCCGGCGGCCCGGGGGACGTGACGGTGTCCGTGGACGATCCGACCTCCTTCACCTTCACCGTGACCAACGAGGGCTATTTCGACAAACCCGGCTCACAGATCAAGTTCTCGATCTCGTCCAACAAGAAGGGGATCTACCTGACGCAGAAGGCGCACACGACGGGCTCGAGCCTGTTCGGCTGGCTCGGCGTCAAGGTCGGGATCGCCCAGGACACCTGGAAGCAGCAGGCCCGCAACCTGACACAGTCCCTGCAGGACCACGAGAACATCCTGGGGCCGAACTTCGGGATGGACCCGTAGGCCGACCGGCGCCGGCCGTACCCGCTGACCTGCGGGTACGGCCGGGGCGCCGGCCCCGCCCAGGTTCTTGGCGGGGCCGGAGGCCAGGACGACCGGTGTGCTCAGCGGGCGGTGCAGGTAAGCGTGGGCGGCGGGTTGCTGCCGCTGTAGCTGCCCAGGAAGCCGAAGGTGGTCGAGCCGCCCGCGGCGAGGTGGCCGTCGTAGTCGGCGTTGGTGGCGGTGACCCTGGTGCCGTGCTGGGTGAGGGTCGCGCTCCAGCCGCCGCCCGCCCGCTGGCCGCCGCCGTAGTCCCAGCTGACCTCCCAGCCGTTGACGTCCCTCGGCCCGGCCGTGACGGTGACGTTCGCGACGAAGGCGTTGCCCCAGTCCGCGGTGACGACGTAGGTGGCCGTGCAGTCCCCGTAGTGCTTGACGTCGCCGAGTTCGTCGAGCGTCACGACGTACGGGTCGGCGTACACCCGCTTGAGGAAGTCGAGGTCGTTGCTCGCCGGGTCCTGCTCGGAGCCCGACCAGGCGACGAAGTACGACCACTGGGCCTGGTAGGCGCGCAGCAGGTCGGGGTCGGGAATCGTGCCCACCTCGGCCAGGGCGGCGACCTTGGTGTCGCCCGTGAGCGACAGCTCGTGGTCGTAGGTCAAGGCGACCGGCCCGTGGTCACCGGCCTGCGGGTAGGAGTCGGCACTGACCATGTCGACCACGTCGTCACCCGGGTACCAGGCAGGATCCACCGAATTCCACTGCCAGACAAGGTTGTGGATGCCGTCCACCCGGGTCAGCCGGTCGTGCATGAGCCGGTAGAGCGCCTTCGCGGGCTCCGGGCCCTTCGCGCCCCACCAGAACCAGCCGCCCTCGGCCTCGTGCAGCGGCCGCCAGATCACCGGCACCCCGGCGTCCTGGAGCCGACCGAGCTGCACCGCGATGGCGTCGATGTCGCGCAGCAGCAACTGGTAGTCCGTGCCGGACGGATCGGCCAGTGCCGCCTGGAGGTCGAAGGTCGTCGAGTCGGTGTAGAAGCCCCGCCACCACTCCTTGCCCGGCTGGTCGATGAGGCCCGAGGGGGCGTTCCAGTGCCAGCAGAAGGTGACGATGCCGCCGCGGGCGTCCCAGGCGAGGGCGTTCTCCGTCTCGGTGGACGTGGCGCCGCGTTCGACCCGGCTGGGCGAGTAGTCCATCATGTCCAGGCCCTCGATCGCCGGGGCCTTGCCGACGCTGTCCTCCACCCAGCTCTCGTCGGCGGCGCCCTGCTGGCCGCTGAGGATGTCCTGGCCGTAGTGCGCGGTCAGGTACTTCATGAGCGACTTCGCCTCGGGCGTGGCCTGCGGGTCGGTCAGCTCGCCGGTGACCTGGTGCGGCGGGCGGGGCGGGGCCGGGGTGAGCGAGATCGAGTCGATCAGGTACCACCCCCAGTCGTTAACGACGGTCACGGTGTTGTTCCCGGCCTTGAGCAGGACGTTGCCCGCGGCGGCGTCCGTCCAGTCGGTGGTGCCGGGGAGCGAGATCTCGCCGACCCCCGCGTCGTTGACCAGGAGGTTGGTCTTCTTGTCGCCGTACGGGCCGTCATAGCGGATCGAGAGGCTGTAGAGGCCTCCGGGGCTTTCCGGCACGGTGAAGGTCACCTTGTCGGAGGCGGTGTCGAAGCCCTCCGCGTATCCGGTGCCCTGGTAGCCGGGGACGGACGTGCCCACGGTCACGCCGTCGAGGGCAGCGTCCTCGGCCTGGTAGACGACGGTGGGCGGCGGATCCGCGGCATGGGCGGCGCCGGGCGCCAGCACGGCGGCTGCCGGAAGGGTGAGCAGGCAGGCGACCAGCAGCCGGACGAGCCTGCCACGGTGGTGGGTGCGGGGGGACAAAGGTTTCTCCACGGTGTGAGGGGACGGGCGACGGGCGCCCGGGGAGCCGTACTGGGAGCGCTCCCATAGAGCCAGCCGACAGCCCGTCACGTCAACGGGCGTGCACCACCGGGCGATCACGCCGTGCACGACGCTGCGGGAGCCGACAACTCGTCCGCCCAGTTCACGCCCCTGATCACTTGCCGCCGATAAACGACCGCGACAAGGACATCGAGATCCCCGCTCTGCGGCACCAGCTGCTGATCCTGCAACGCCGGGTCGGCAAGCCCGCCTTCACCGACGCCGATCGCGCCCCTCCCCGCGTCCGGAAACTGTCCTGCGCCGGCACCGCAACCTGCTCGAACGGCGCCACGCTGCGACCTGCGTACCGAAGCCGCGTGGACGCCCAGCCACGATCCGCTCGATCCGCGCCCTTGCCCTGCGCCTCCCCCGCGAGAACTCCTCGTGGGGATACCGCCGCATCCAAGTCCCGACCGACCGCTCGGACGCCTTTGCCTCCGGCGGAAGCGCCGGCATTTACGGGTGGCGCCCAACGGCAATTCGTGCCGGTATGTCAGTCCCACACGTTGAAGAGGACTCCACCCAACGTGGTGATGCCATAGAAGCGGATCTCCAGCCACTCGTCCTGCGTGAGCGCTGAGGTGTCCACGTCGGAGAGCGGTGTGGCGAGTCGTTCGCTGCTCAGGACCGTGAAGCCCGCGTTGGTGAAGGCGTGAGCCCACGGCGGCGGCGGGAGGAAGCCCTCTGCGTACCAGTCCTGCCGCGCCTTGGCGAAGGCGACCCAGGGGTGGTGGGCGTGGCACAGGACGATGTTCTCGCCTTCGCGTCCGACGACCGTTGCGGTGTGGAAGGTCCGGGGGTATGCCCGTTCTTCCACCTCACCTACTTCGCCTCCAGCGACGCGGGCAGCGGCATACAGAGCGGCGCGGAACGCCGACAGGTCAGTCTCGGGAGGAGGGCCGTCCTTCGGCCGGTAGAAACCTGTCGCCCCTCGCGGCAGCGTGAAGCCGTCGTTCCCCTCTTTGACCATGCCGCACATTCTGCCTGGTGGGCGGGGCAGCGGTCCTTCGAGCCGGGCGGCCTGCCCGGTCCGGGGCGTGACGGTTTCGGTGCACCGGCTGGTGAGCCGGTCTTCGCGTGCAGGTTCCTGAACCCTCTGCGCACGCGGGCGGGCGTCAGTCTGTTCGGTTCGGTCGGCTTCTCCCAGGGCCTGCGGAGATCGGTGGCCAGCGGTCGACCTCCGCTTCGGTGGCGCTCGCGCGCGACCACCATAGTTCAGACCGGCTTGTTGACCCCGCCGCTGGGGAGCTTCTCCACGACCAGGCGGATGACGGTGCCCTCGACGAGGGGCAGCGGCCCGCGGTGGTCGAGACATGCGGCCCGGCGGGTCAGAACTCGAACAACGCGTCGCCCCGCGAGGTCGGACACGCGTACAGCTCCGACCGGAAGTGTGACAATTCCGCCAACGCATGCCGCCCGACACCCTGATGCTCCAGGCTCACGACCACGGCCTTCGTGCTGATCCACTCTGTGACGGAGCACAGGACCAGACGAGGGTTCGCCTTCACGTCTGCTGGACCGCGAGAGCGCTGACCAAGTTCGAGCCGCGTTCCACGTCGGACCACAAACGACAAGCTGAGTACGCCGACGGGTTGCGGGCTGTGGGTTGTTGACAACCCATCGAGCTGCAACCGCTGTGTGTTCCGCCGTATCACCACGAGCCGTTCAGCTCTACGGCAGCCCGCAGGTCGCACCCAGCCGGTCAGCGCAAGGAGGGCCAACGGATGTCGGGCAGTCCGTTCCGGAGCCCGCCGCTCAGCCGAGCTGGTAGTCGAACCAGATGCGGTGCGTGCCGTCAGCATCCACAGCCATCCCGCCAGCGCCGTCGCCGAGCGGCCGGTTGCCTCCCCCTCGAAGTGCTCCTCCATGGTCGCAACACCGACCGGCAGCGCCGTGAACACGGCTGGCTCGGGCTTCAGCCCGGCAGGAACGAACGCTTTGACGGCGAAGGTTGCGGTAGCTCTCATGCGCCGGCCGTAAAGAGAGGGTCTGACAACCGCTCAGGAGCTGAGGCAGCCTCAGTCCTTGCGGAGAGACCTTGAGAGCAGGCTGAGACAGGCCGCGCAGGCCTGCTTGCCGAGTGCGCCGGGTAGGTCACGGGATGCCCCATCCCGTGTCGGGTTTCCCGTCGGCGTGGGTGAGCGCGGCCTCGTGGAAGGCCCTGAGCCGGGCCGTTGCGGCTGAAGGACGCCATACGAAACCCCATTCGTACGGCGGGGCGTCGCTGATCGGGACGTAGGTCACGTCGGGGCGGGCGTAGTAGGCGGCGGCGTGGGCGGGGGCGGGGTAGATGCCTTGTCCGGCGCCGACCAGGGCGATGAGTTCCTGAATGGTCTCGACGCTCTCGCCGCGTTCGACGGGACGGCCGCCGGGGGTGCGTGACGGTATGTGGTGCTCGTCCCAGTAGTCGGGGACGGAGCGGGGCGAGCGCAGCACGATGTCGCGGGCAAGGTCGTCGAGGCAGACGCAGGCACGCCGGGCGAAGGGGTGGCGGGCTGAGACGGCCAGGACGTGAGGCTCGCGGACGAGCACCGGCCCGGCGGTCAGATCGGGCTCCTCGACGGGCCGGGAGCACAGGAGGACATCGATCTCGCCGCTGCGCAGCGGGACGTAGCCGTCGCTGAACTGCACCTCGCGGATGCGCACCTCGACATCGGGGTGCCGGCGCCGCAGCGACTGCGCCACGGCGAGAATGAACGGACCTCCGGGCGCTCCGACGAATCCCACGCGCAGCAGGCCGTCGACGGCGCGGCCGGCGGTCTCGGCCCGCCGTATCCCTTCGACGATCTGGTCGTAGGCGGGGCGGATGTCGTCGTACAGGCGCTGTCCCACCGGCGTCAGCGCGACCCGGCGGCTGGTCCGCTCGAACAGCAGCACGCCGACGCGCCGCTCCAGTTGCTTGACGGTCTGGCTGACCCGGGCGGTGGAGACACGCAGCCGTTCCGCGGTGCGTCCGAAGTGCAGCTCCTCGGCAACGGTCAGGAAGATCTCGATGTCGCGACGCTCCACGCCCGCGCCCCCTCGTCCTGGCAGCCTCCCGCCGCGGTCGTTAACGCTCACCTTAACAAAGGTGCGTGGACCGGTAGTTGGTCCGTGCTTCGCGCGGCCCGAGGCTGGAGGCACGGATCGACACCCCGATCGCGGCGAAGAGGGCGAAGGAGTCCCACCGTGCAACGACACGCACCCGTGCTGGTCCTCGGCGGGACCGGCAGGACCGGCCGCCGGGTGGTCCGGCGACTGGCGGCACTGCACCTGCCGGTACGGATCGGATCCCGCTCGGGCGGACTGCCGTTCGACTGGCAGCAGCCGGCCACGTGGGAGCCGGTGCTTGCCGGCGCCCGCGCGGTGTACGTCGCCTACCAGCCCGATCCGGCCGCTTCGGGCGCGGCGGACAAGGTCGGCCGCCTCGCCGGCCTCGCGGTGGCCTCGGGGGTGCGCCGGCTGGTGCTGCTCTCACGCCGCGGCGAGCCTGAAGCGATGCGCGCGGAGGAGGCGCTGAAGCGGTCCGGCGCGCAGTGGACGGTGGTGCGCTCGGCCGGCTTCCATCAGATCTTCAGCGAAGGGCACCTGCGGGACGCGGTGATCGCCGGTCGGATCCCGTTTCCGGCCGAGTGGTCTGCCGAGCCCTTCGTCGACGCCGACGACGTCGCTGACGTCGCGGTTGCCGCCCTCACCGGGGACGGACACACGGGCCGCCTGTACGAGGTGACCGGCCCCGAACTCCTCACACTCGCCGACGTCGCCGCCCGGCTCGGCGCGGCGACCGGGCGGCGCATCGCCCTCGTACCGCTTACCGCCCGGCAATACGCCCTCGTCCGGGCGCAGGCGCCCGAGGACACCACCGATCCGCCCGGACACCCGTTCACCACCGCTCTCGACGGCCGTAACTCCCGTCTCGCGGACGGCGTCCAGCGCGCTCTGGGCCGTGCCCCGCGCGACTTCGCCGACTACGCCCACCGCACCGCCGCCATCGGCATCTGGAACGAAAGGCACCACGCATGAAAGCCCTGCAGCAGACCACCCTGATCCTGACCGCCCTCGCCACCGGCCTAATGGCCGGCCTGTTCGCGGCCTTCGCCTACTCCGTCATGCCGGGCCTGGCGCGTTCCTCCGACCGCACCTTCGTCGAAACGATGCAGAACATCAACAAGGCCATCCTCAACCCGGTCTTCATGCTGCCCTTCATGACGGCGATCCCACTGCTCGCCCTCGCCGTCGTCCTGGCCTGGCGCGGCCACGGACGGCCGGCGCTGCCGTGGCTCATCGCCGCGCTCGTGCTCTACCTGCTCGCCTTCATGGTCACCAGCAGCCTCAACGTCCCCCTCAACGACCAGCTCGCCAAGGCGGGCAGCCCCGACCGGATCAAGGACCTGGCAGCCGCGCGCAAGGACTTCGAGGACAGCTGGGTCGCTTGGAACATCGTCCGCGCCCTGCTCCACACCGCCGCCTTCGGCTGCCTGCTCTGGGCACTGGTCGTCTTCGGCACCCACCGGTCACAGGAGACCACAACCGCTGCCCCTCCGGTTCTGCGACCGCTCGCGGCCACGGCACAGCACGACAGCCTCGTGGACGCCCCCCTGGCACCGGCGGCGCAGGCGGGCCTGATGCCGCGGGGACCGCAGGCCCGTGAAACCGGTGGCCCGCGCTGGTAGTCCACCGGCACGACGATGGGCAGGCGTCGATGCCGCACCCTGCGGCATCGACTCGGCCACCGGAGGGATCATCAGGGCCCGCGCATCGTGGCAGCGAGAGGGGCGGCGCTGCCGGACCGGCGCCGGGCAGGTGCGCCGCAGGAACATCCGACCACGTCGTAGGGCGTCCCCGTCCGGGCCCGCGGGCGACAAGGCCCACCTCGGGGTCAGGGGGTGCGGAAGGTCCACGCCGTCGGCGGCAGGGGCGATCCGGTCAGGAAAGGGGCAGACGCATGATCGTCAGGTCGAGGCGGCGCCCGAACTTGGTGCCCGCGTCGCGGATGGTGCCGACGTGCTCGAATCCGCATCGTTCGTGCAGCGTGATGGACGCGGTGTTCCCGGCCTCGATGTCAGCGATGACGATGCGGTGACCGGCGTGGCGGGCCGCCTCGACGAGTGTGCCCAGCAGGGCGGAGCCTATGCCGCGCCGGTGTTCGCCGTCGCTGACGTAGACCGAGTCCTCGACGGTGTGGCGGTAGCCGTCGGAGTGCCGCCACGGCCCGTACACGGCGAAGCCGACCACCTCTCCCGAAGCCTCGGCGACGAACGCCGAGCCCCGACGGAGGTGAGCGGACAGCCAGGCGGCACCGTCGGCTTCCGACAGCGGCGTATTCGTCCACAGCGCAGTTGAGTGCTCGATCGCCCGATTCCGGATCGAGCGGACCGCCTCCGCGTCCTGCGGGACGGCCGGGCGCACCACAACCTGGCTCTTCTTATATACTAGATCCATGTCCAACATAGTAGAACCACTGGTCGGGCAGATCGCAACCCGTATCCGCGCCGAGCGCGACCGCCACCGCTGGACCCTGGCGCAGCTGGCGGAGGCTTCCGGTGTGTCCCGCGCGATGATCAGCCGGATCGAGAACGGCGAGAGCAGCCCCACCGCCGTCGTCCTGGGCAAACTGTCCGCCGCGTTCCAGCTCAGCGTGTCCGAACTGCTCGCCCTCGCCGAACAGTCCGCGAGCCGGGATCCGGACGGACCGGCCGGACTCACCCGACGTGCCCGCGCCACCGAGTGGTGCGACCCCGATACGGGATACCGGCGGCGCCAGATCTCCGGGGCGGCCTTCCCGGCGGAGGTCTCCGAGATCCGGCTGCCCGCCGGAGCCCACGTGGCCTACCCGGCTGCCGCGTTCGCGTTCATCCGCCAGGTCATCTGGGTCCTCGACGGTCACCTGACCTTCCACGAGGGCGACACCGTCCACGAACTCGACGCCGGTGACACCCTGGAACTCGCAGAGCCCGCGCCATGCGCTTTCCACAACACCACCGAGGCCGAGTGCCGCTACGCGGTCATCGTCACCCGCACACCCCAGCCATGACTGCCACCCGCCCCTCCCCGCTGAACAGCTGTCCCCATGCGCTCCCCTCGCACTCCCCTGACCATCACGCGCCCCCCAGGTCAGTGGACTGACCTGGGGTTTGCGCGCGGCCGCCGCCGGGATCCGGAAACGGGTTGCAGGATCGCCGCGATCGAGGTGAGGGTCCATGCGCGCTCACGTCTTGCAGGCCGGGGAGATCTCACGCACGAGCAATGGCCGGCACCGGAGCCGTTGCTGCCGAAGGGCACCAGGGCGGGGCAGCCGCCTGCCTGGCCTCGACGGCAGTTGACCGACGGCATACGCTCCCGTGTCCGGACCAGAGTTCCGTGCCGGGACGTCCCGGGCAAGTACGCACCATGGAACCGGGTCTACGACCTGTACCTGTTCCGCCGGTGGCAGCAGATCCTCACCGGCTCCAGTCCCTGGCCGACGCGAAAGGCGCGATCGTCTGGGACTTGAGCATCGACTCCACGGTGTGCCGCGCCCATCAGCACGCGGCCGGGGCCCGCAAGGAGGGCCACCTGCAGAAGGACCCACCGGGCGGCATTTCCACCGAGCCCCGTGATCACGGGCTGGGACGCTCCCCCGGCGGGTTGCCACCAAGCTCCACCTGGCCGTCGAGCAAGGTCAGAAACTCATGTCCATCGTGCTCGACGCAGGCGAGGACGACGAGGACGTGGCCTGGATGGAGATGAGCAACGGGCCGTCCGTCGTCATCCAGCTTGCAGGCGAGCGCGACTGCCCTGAGGCGGTCGTCAGGACGGGTCGGGGTCCACGGTCACCGTGCGGGTGCCGCATGTTCCTCCGGACGCATGCGCCCCTGGGCGCACGCCTGATACCTGATTCACGAGATCGTCATCCGGGCCGTGGTGGGCCGGATCGTCGAGCACCCCTGGAGCGGTGGCTGCGGCGGGTTGGGGCCGGGGGCGGGTCAGGCGCCCGCGTGCAGGTACCCGGCCCAGAGCGACGGGGTGCCGGGGAACTGGTCGCGCAGCGCCAGGACCGACGTCCGAAGCGCGGCCGCGGAACGGGCGCAGTGCAGGCCCTCGGCGTCCGACAAGGACGCGTAGAAGCCCTTCGCCACCGTCTCGGAGATCACGTCGTCCACCTCCCACAGCGTGCCCACCACATGCCGGAAACCGGCCAGTTGGAACGCGCTGGTCAGGTGGATGGCCTCGTCCAGGAGATCCGGCGCGGCGGTGTACGTCGTCCGGCAGGCCGACAGATAGGCCAGCTCGGCCCGCTCCAGCGCCACGGAGGCGACCCCGGCGACGTTCAGCGCCCTTGTCTCGTGGTCCCGCAGCAGCAGTCGGCTGCGCGAGGGATCGGCGGCATCGGTGACCGCATGACACGCCAGGTGGATCACCCGGGCGTCGATGAGCCCGGCCAGGACCGCCGCCCGCGTGGCCGCACCGGTGACGACCGTCGGGTCCGGCAGCACCGCCGCCACCGCGGACGCCTCCTCCGAGGCCCCGAGCAGCGGAGGGGCACCCGGGGTGGTCGGCATGGCGACGATCAGCGAGCGCCCCGGCCCGCCACCGGCCGGCCGCGGGCGCCGGGCGTGCCGCAGGGCACGGATCGTGGGCGTGTACGAGGACACGACCCGGTCCAGGACCGTACGGTCACCGCCCCCGGCGGACTCGGCGTGATGCCCGGCGGCGTGCAGCGGCAGCGAGCCCAGCAGGCTGCCGGGGGACCACCACACACGGGGCGGCTCACCGCCGCGCCCGGAGCCGGGGCCGATGCCCAACGCCAGCAGGACCGGCTCCGCAGCCACGTCCCAGAGCCACCCCAGGATGCCGCTCAGGGTCCGCTGCGCCTCCCGTTGGGCACGCCAGTCGGTCTCCGGGGCCGCGACGACGGCGAGCGTGTGGTGGAAGAGGCCGGCCTGTGAGGTCAGCTCCGCGTGTGTGAGGCGGGGCAGCGGCAGGTGCCGCACACCGCCGCCGGTGACCAGCAGGGCGTCGCAGCGTGTCTCGTGGCAGTTGAACACCACGATCGGTCCCGCTTCCGCCGTGGCGAGGAGCGCCTCGGGCTCCGGCGGCCGGGCGAACGAGGCGAAGCCCTCCAGGCCGCGGATCTCCTCGATCGTGGCCGTGAGTTCGGTGGCGGCCCGGGGGCGGTCCAGGGTCCCGTCGTCCTCGCTGTCGAGGAGGTTGCGCAGGTGTACGAAGCGGTCGGCGAGCCCGGGATGGCTCCGCCGCAGGTCCGAGATGTCACCGCGGGTGTCCAGCATCTGGCTGAGGAGGATCGTGCGCCCCTGTTCCAGGGTCTGGAGGGCGCTGCGCGCGGCGTACGGCAGGAGGGGCAGGTACGGCCTGTCCGGGCGCCGCTGCTCACCCGCGTCGAGGGCCGCGGCCGCGGTGAACGTGACCAGGGCTGAGTGGTCCTTCACCGCGTGTTGCTGATCGGCCCGCGCGATCCGGCGCGGGGCGGCGAGGGGGATCAGTTCGACGGCGTACTCCAGAAGCTCGAGAGCGGCCAGCACGTCCACGGGATAGAGCGTGAGCGCGGCCGCTCGTGCCGAGCGGATGCGATGGGACGCCGCGAGGGTCTCACTGCCGGCCGCCTTTCCGAGATCGGCGACGGCCTCCACGATGCCGAAGGGGATCACCGTCCTGCCGGCGACCTCGCTGAACGCCCGGAACAGCGGGTCCGGTTCGCTCGCCTCGGACTGTTCCCTGTGGGCGATCCCCAGGTTGTGGTGGAACATCCCGAGGGCGGCGTGGTCGGGCGGTGCGAGGTCGACGACGCGCTGACACAGGGCGACAAGGTCGTCCACATCGACCCGTTCGGGATTTCGCCGCCGCTCCTCCAGGAGTGCGCCCACCAGAGAGGTGAGCATCGGCAGCGAGACCGGATCGTTCGCCGGTACCGCGTCGGCGGCGCGCCGTGCGTACACGAGGGCCTCGTCCAGATCGGCCGGTTCGCCGCGGTGGCCATACTGGCACAGGAGTGCGCTGCTGAGCCCCGACAGCACGATCGGCGCCTCGGATGCGTCCGGTTGGCACGACTCCACCGCGCGCCGCAGCAGGTCCACGGCTTCGTCCAGTTGTGTGGCGTCACGGGTGCGGTCGAAGAGCTGCTTGAGCGCGAACCCGAGCCCGTGCAGCTCCCGGGTCCTGGTGGCAGCGGCAGTGGCCTGCAGCCGCCGCAGCGTCCGCACGGCGTCGTTCAGGTCGTCGAGGCTGCCGGTGCGGGCGCCCCGTTCGGCCAGGGCCGTGCCGAGGAGGCGGAGGGCGTCCACCCCGACGGGGCTGTGGAGCTGGTCCTCACCCACGGCCCGCACGGCCTCGCGGTCGCGGTCGACCGCCTCGTCCAACGCGGCCAGGTCCCCGGTGTGCTGGTAGAGGTAGACCGGCGATATGCCGAGCTGCATCAGCACACCGGGGCGTGCGGAATGGACGTCCGGGGCCGCCCCGAGCGCCTCGCGGACGGCGGCCGAACCCAGAAGCTCAGCGGCCTCGTCGAGGTCCTCAGGCCGGCGCGCGAGGACGTACCGGAACCACAGGGCCCGCAGCAGCGCCCGGGTCAGGACGGCCCGGAGGTGGGGCGACGCCTGGTGGCTGTCCCGGTCGGCCAGTCCGGCACGGCTCACCGTGACGGCCCGCTCCACGTCGTCGGCGGTCGGCTGCTCGGCGGTCGGCTGGCCAGGAAGAGACCAGATCAGAGCGCATGCAGGACTTTTGGCACCCTACAGGCATCAAGCCACGCCCACGCCCACCATGACCAGCTGCTCTTTGCGCGTCAGAGCCCGTTCAACACGGAGCCAAGGCCGAGAGGGCTGGTGGCCGACATGTACTGCACCCCGAGCGGGTGTCACCGACGCAAACCACGTGCGGCCCACCTCCGCGTTCCCCGCTTCACGCAAGGGCGATGACCAGGCCACATCTGACGCGGACGTCGTGCACGAACACCTGGCCACCCTTCGCTGGCAGTCTGTGTTGCCACCATGGAAGCCGCGACGTGTCGGCGGTCGGGATGTCAACCGTCGCGATATTCCGGAAACGACGATCGATGGCAGCGACCGCACCGCTGAAGTCGTCGTATCCTCGAGTCCTCCGGAGCGTCGGGTCGTCGAGCATCTTCTGAATGTCGTCCCGGACAGCCAGGTCGAAGTCGAATTCGCTAAGCTCGCTTCCGTATCCCTCTTCACACTCCTCCACAAAATCCTCCCAGTCACGCAGCTCGTCGGCAGGACTAGCCGCACCCCGCTGGCGTTCCTCTGTGAAACGGCGATACAGGGTGACGAATTCATCACTCAGTTGCATTAGTCCAAACCTCCGACCAAAGTGACCGGTGTCAGTGAGCCTTTTCCAACCTGGCGGTGGTGCTGTGCAGTTGGGGTGACAGCATGGCGAAGCCCCTGGTAGATGGGTTTTCGGCCAAGAGAACCATGTCCACCAGAGGCTTCGCATGCTTGTTTACCCGTCCGGCGTGGACGTGTCCAGCTCCACCCTTTGCTTCCTCGCCGGGCATCTGCGGCGGCATCGCCGTGCGATCAGCTCCCGCTGGCGAAGGCTGAGCGCCGACCGCCAGGCCCTCCTCGCCTTGGCCCACCTGCGCATGGGGCACACCTACGCTCAGCTCCCGACCGGGTTCGGCGTCGGGACCACGACCGCATACCGCTACGTCACCGAGGCCGTCGACATCCCGGCCGCCCTCGCACCCACCCTGGCCGAAGCCGTACGCACCGCGTCGACGAAAGCGTTCGTCCTCCTGGACGGCACCCTCCTGCCGATCGACCGCCTCGCCGCGGACCCGCCGTTTGACTCCGGTAAACACAAGAAGCACGGCATGAATGTGCAGGTCCTCACCGACCCGTTCGGCCGACTGCTGTGGGCCTCACCAGCCCTGCCCGGAGCTGTCCACGACATCCGCGCGGCTCGCGAACACGGCATCGTCGACGCCCTTTCCCAGGCCGACGTCACGTGCTGGGCCGACAAGGGCTACCGAGGCGCCGGCGGCACCGTCCGCATCCCGCACCGGGGGCGCTGGCATTCGCTTTCCGCCGGTCAACAGGCCGTGAACCGGTCCCACGCCAAGACCCGCGCACTCGTCGAACAGGCCATGGCCACCCTCAAGAACTGGCGACTCCTGCGCAAACTCCGATGCTCCACCACCCGGATCACCGCCCTCGTCAAAGCCGTCCTCACCCTGCATCTGGCCAGCTCAGACCGATAACGGAAAGGGCCCAGTGGCAGCGTGAATGATCCCGGCGTCGGCGACGAGCACCTCCGCCGGGCGGACTTCGGCGCGGTCGCAGTGCCCGGTGGCGTTTTGGCAGTTGACGGCTTCCCATTCATGCATGGCGCGTCCGAACGCTCGTGTGGGTTGTGTGTTCCTGCCAATGGCGAGATGCTGGAATATCAAAGCTGTAGAGTGAGGGCCCTGTGAGCTATCGGGGACCATCTGGGGACCACGCGGTGTACGCGTTTGCGAGCGCTATTCGCCTGGGGGTCAAGGGGCCACAGGTTCAAATCCTGTCGTCCCGACGGTGCGAAAGGGTCTTTGCAGGCGAGAGCCTGCGAAGGCCCTTTTTACGTGCCCCGTGTTCCAGCTCCGAGGTCGAGCATGCCGCTCGGCGACACCTTGACCCGGAGGATTTTCATCATGCCCCTACTGGACCTGGACAAGATCACCGCCGGTCTGCCGAAGACCTGGTCGGGCTTCCTGGGCGACTGGGACCGCAGTCTGCGCGCGGGCAACTACCCGGAGACGACCCAGGGCTTCGGCGTAGTGTGACACGGTCTGATTGATGACGGTCTGTCGGGCGATCGGCGGGGAGCGAGAACAAACACCGCCTTCCAAGATCACGGAGGAGAGGTAGTGTCCCGCCACCAACTCACCGGCGTCGCGATCAGCACGGGGAGGAGCCGTCTGTGTTCTGGGCCGCCAGTGAGCCGTCGTGTCGTAGGTGTGTGGCACTCTGGCCGCCGTGGATGACCTCGTTGGCACTCAGGTGCCCACTTGCCGGCTGACCGACCCGGCTGAAGCACTGCAGGCGCTTGAGCGCGCGATCCCGGAGTTGGTCCAGCATCGCCGGGCCGTGCCGCTGCGGATTGACTGGACGCTGGTTGAGCAGGCGCTCGGCTGTGTTCCTCCGGCGGACTACCGACTGCTGGCGGAGCTCTACCCGACCCTGCACGTCGGCGACTACCTCGGTATCTGGCTGCCAAAGCCTGGCGAAGAGCACCTCATGCACTGGGGTGAGCGCATGGACATTGAGATCTTGCAGGAATGGTGTGAGAACTCGGAGCTGCCCGGCCTGTACACATATCCCGAGCCGGGGGGCTTGCTCCCGTGGGCCACCTCGAACCAGGGCGACTACTTCCTGTGGACAACCGCAGGCCCAAATTCTGACGACTGGACGGTGACCGTCGCCACCCGCAGCTTCGCCTGGTGGCACTACGAAGGCGGGATGGTCCAGTTCCTAGCCGAGCTGGTTGATGGAGCGCTGGAGCTCTGGGCGCTTCCCCTAGTGACCCCGGACGTAGAGGTGAGCTAGGGCGTGTCCGCAAAGTGGGTGTGGGCGTTGTTGGTGTGTGGTGCGTCGGCATGAGTTGACTGATCAGGCGTGGGAGCGGATCGAGCCGTT